>CAMWIU010000016.1 GCA_947174385.1 uncultured Treponema sp. | reverse complement strand
CAGTCCGCCATCGTGTCAAGCACATACACATAGATTGAAATCATTTTCGTCCTCCATAATTATAAGTGGCGACTATATACAAAATTGCAGTTCAATTAATGTGCCTCGACACACTAATTAAATCGAATTTTTTCCATATCTTCAGGACCTACAATCGCGAAAAATCTGAACGATTCGTCCGTCCAATATTTTTTGAAAACTCGAATCACGTCGGCGGCGCGGACGCTTTTTGCCTGCTCAAGAAATTTGTCAAGGCCGTCGATGTCGCCCAATTGAAGAAGGCTGCTCGCCGCGCGTCCTGCAATCAATGCGCAAGTTTGCTGATTCGTGTACGCGCTCGTGATGTACTTGTTCACGAATCCCGGAAGCCGCTCTTCGATGCTGTCGTATTCCACGCGACCTTCGACCAAAGCAAGCATTTTCCCGGAAGCAAAACTTTCCTGCGCTTCATGCAAATATCGCGTGGCGTTTTGCAAATCGGAAACTCGGTACAAAAAATCCTCGCCAAACGGCGCGGGAGAAAATCCAATCGAAGTGGAAGGCGTGTAGCACGCGCCGCGCATTGTGCGCACAATGTTGAACAAAACTTCGTTGTACATTTCGGCGGCGATTCGGGCGGGAATAAAATCTTGTGAAAAAATATCCGGGCTTTTAAAAACTCGCGCGATGTGCCCCGAGCCTGAAATCGCCGCATTTTGCAAGACGACATTTTCGCCCGAAATTTCAAGCGCGGGAATTTCAGGCGGCGCGAATTCTTTTTCAAAACGCGGAATTTTTCCCAAAGTTTTTTCGAGCGACTTTTCCAATTTTTTTTCGTTCAACGCGCCAGCCGCCACCACGCTTATTCGGCTTGCGTCCATCAATTTTTCGTAATGCGATTTGAGATTTTCAATCGTGATGTTTTCGAGCGATTCAGGCAAGACTCCGGCAGAACTTTCGAACGGATGATTTTTGTAAATTTCTTTTTTCATCGTGTAAAACAAAAACGATTCCGGATTGTTCAAAATTTTTTGGATTTCCTGATTGTATTCGGTGAGCATATTTTCAAATTGAATTTCGTCATAAGACGGATTCAAAAAGCAATCCAAAAAAATCGGCAACGCTTCGGAAAAATAATAGTCGATGCACGAAAAAGAAAAAGTCGAGCCAGCGTAAGAAGTGCTATGCGAAAATGAAATGTGTTTTTCCGCGCCCAATTCCTGAATTTTCTTGTACGGAAATTTTTTGCTTCCCCGCGACATCAATTCCAAAAGCGCACTTTCAATTCCAGAAAACTCACGCGAATACATCGCGCTTCCGCCTTTGATCGTGATCACAACTGAACACATTCGCGTGGAATCGACGCTTTTGTAATAAACTGGAATTCCGTTTTTCAACGAAGCTTGCGAATCGCGGCTTTGCGAAAAATTCGCGCCGCAAAAAATCAAAGTCAACGCGAACAAAACGAAAATATTTTTTTTCATTTCAAGTTCCTCCGCACGAATCATTTTTTTGAAAATTATTTTTTAACTTCTTCAAAACCTTGCTCGTCAAAGTCGGATTTTTGCGCCTTGTAAATTTCGGGATTCACGGAAACGCAAACAAACGCATTTTTTCCTTGAATATATTTTTCAAGCGCGCGCGCGATGTCCGCGTTTTTCACTTTTTGAAAATTCTCGTCGTAGGTAAAATAATATTCCGCATCGCAAACCGTCCACCAATAACGCGCTTCTGCCAAAACTTTTTCGGCGCGCTCTGCGGAAATTATTTTGCCATCTTTTTGCGATTGCAGAATTTTTTTGAAATCTTTTTTCGGAACGATTTTTTTTGTGCGAACATAATTTTCTATAATTTCATCAGAAATCATAGAATAAAATTTTTTTGTCCGCGAGGCAATCGCGCTTTCGGCATCGGACATCACGGCATAAAAACTCACGGTCGAAGTGCGCCGCTTTGTGGAATACCCTCCCCCGACATAATCATCAGAAAGAATTCGCAAGTCTTGGTCGGAAGAAAGTTTTTTCACAAAATCGCTTTGCGGCAAATTTATGTAGGAAGTAAAAGCATCGAGCGCGTAAGTCGAAGCGCGGTCGAAGTCTGCGTCCGCGCCGCGGAAGTAAATTGAAACCTGCGCGATTTGCGGAGAAATTTGCTCGTCGCTCATTACGAAAAATTTTGTTTCCGAAAACGGCGCGTCGTCTTGAATCGCGCATTCGCTTGCAAAATCAAAATCGGATTTTTTCCAGTCGCCGAAAATTTCCTGCGCCAAAATTTTCACTTGCTCCACGTCAACATCGCCGCCCACAAAAAGCGCGGCATTGTTCGGAACATAATATTTTTCCTTCATGCTTTTCAATTCGGAAAGAGTCGCATTTTGAACGGTCTCCACCGAGCCGCTCGGATCGAGCTGCCAAGGCGCAGCAGGAAAAAAATTTTTGCGGAAAAAATTTCCCAAAATTGTTCCGGGCGAATTTAGCTTTGCAGAAATTTCCGAAACGACGACTTTTTTTTCGTCTTCGAATTCCGCTTCGTCCAAAAGCGGCTCGCGAATGGCGGCGTTCCAAAATCGCATTCCGTTTTCCAACTGCGCCGAAGGCACGGTGAAAAAATAATTCACGCAATGCTCGCCAGTCGTGCCGTTCCAATCGTCGATTCCCATGTCGGCAATCGCCTTTTGCACCGCCGTCGAATTCGGATAAAGCGAATTTCCTTTGAACATCATGTGCTCGTACAAATGAAAAATTCCCACGTTGTCGCTGCGCTGCGTTACCCCTCCCGCACGGACGGCGATTTCAATGTACGCGAGCGGAACTTTGTGATCTTCCTTGACAAAAACCGAAAGTCCGTTTTCAAGCTGAAAATATTCAGGATAAAGAAAATCGTCTTGAGAAGCCTGCGGCGAATTTTTCGCGCACGAAAAAATCATCGCGCAAAAAAAAGCGAGCGCGAAAATTTTCAAAGCAAATTCAAAAATAAAAAAATTCCCGCGCGCAAAAATCCTGCAATTATTTCCAATTCGACTTGCGAAAAAATTCGCGCGTCTTTTTTCAATCATTTTATTTTTCATTTTTTCCTCTGCGATTTCACTTTTTGGCACTTCTGTCGAATTCGCCGATTTTTTTATTGTACAAAAATACGATTGCTGCCATGGAAATTATAATCGCGTAGCCAATCCAGCTGAGCAAATCCGGAATTTGGCGGAACAAAAAGTAGCCCAAAGCCGCGCTGAAAATTATTTGCGAATAATCGAAAATCGAAATGTCGCGCGCGGGCGCGTGGTAATATCCGAAAGTCATTCCGAACTGTCCGCCGCATCCTGCAAGACCTGTTCCTAGCAAAACCAAAACTTGCGCGAACGTCATCGGAGCGTGATTCGCGATAATGAACGGAACGCAAAGCAAGCAAGAGAACGCCGAAAAAAACGCGATGACGACGCTTCCATTTATTTTCATCGTGCCCAATTTTCGAACGCACGCGAACGCAAATCCCGCGCCCATTCCGCCCAAAAATCCGACGAACGCCGGAAACGATGTGATGAAATTCGAAGAAGGTTTTATCACGAACATCGCGCCAAAAAACGCGCCGAGCGTCGCAAGAAACGGAACGAATTTTATTTTTTCGCCAAGCAAAATCAAGCTGAAAATTATCGCAAAGAACGACGACATTCTATTTAGGATTGCGGCGTCGGCAATCGGGATTCTGTCTATTGCATAAAAATTTCCGAAGATTCCGATTGAGCCGACTGCGGCGCGAAGAAAAAGAAATTTGAGCGTGCCTTTCGGAATAGAAATTTTTTCGCGGTCTTTTGCGAGCATCGGAATCGTTATGAAAAACGAAATCAAATTCCTGAAAAATGCTTTTTGCATAAAAGGCAAGTCGCCCGCAAGGTGAACGAACGCGCCCATCACCGCAAAGCAAAATGACGAGAAGATGATTCCCAAAATGCCCAGCAGAATGTTCGTGCTTCGGGCATTTTCCAAACCAAGGCTCATTTGAAATTCTTCACTCCGTCCAAGTCGAGCGTGGCAAAATAATCTTCGACAGTTTCACGACGGCGGATTTCCTTGAAAGAACCGTCGGGGCGCAAAAGAATTTCTCCGCAACGAAGCTTGCCGTTGTAGTTGAAGCCCATCGCGCGTCCGTGCGCGCCCGCGTCGTGAATCACGAGCAAATCGCCAATGTCGATTTTCGGCAGTTCGCGCTGGACGGCAAATTTGTCGCAATTTTCGCAAAGGCTTCCCACAATGTCATAGACGCGATTTTTTTCCGCCGCCTCCTTTCCGCTCACGGTGACTTCGTGATACGCGCCGTACATTCCGGGCCGCATCAAGTCCGCCATGCTCGCGTCAACTCCGATGTAATTGCGATAAATATTTTTTTCGTGAATCGTGCGCGTGACAAGCCAGCCGTAAGGACCTGTGATCGGGCGGCCGCATTCCCATTTTATTTCAAGGCCGTCAAGCCCTGCCGGAACAATCATTTCGTCATAAAGTGCGCGGATTTTTTTTGCGACGCAATCAAGCGGGACTTTTTTTTGTTCGGGACGATACGGAATTCCGATTCCCCCTCCCAAATCGAGAAATTCGATTTTTATGCCAAGATTTTTTTTCAATTCAATCGCGAGTTCAAAAAGAATTTTCGCAGTATCCACAAAATATTCGGGATTCAGCTCGTTGGATGCGACCATCGTGTGCAAGCCGAAACGTTTCGCGCCATAATCGCGTGCTTTTTTGTACGCCTCGAAAATCTGCTCGCGCGTAAGTCCGTACTTCGCCTCCTCGGGCTTTCCGATAATCGCGTTGCCTTCTTTGAGCGGGCCGGGATTGTATCGAAAGCAAATCAGCTCGGGAAATTTTCCGCCGAGCGAATCGCGCAAAAAATCGATGTGAGTGATGTCGTCCAAATTTATGATCGCGCCATGCTCGAACGCAAAAACGAATTCTGCGGCAGGAGTTTCATTCGAAGTGAAAATGATTTTTTCGCCAGTGATTCCGCTCACTTCGCAAAGCATAAGTTCTGGCAGGCTCGAACAATCCGCGCCGCATCCGCAATCCGCGAGGATTTTCAAAATGTAAGGATTCGGGCAAGCCTTGACCGCGAAGTGCTCCGTGAATTTCGGAAAGATTTTGAACGCCTCGGAAAACTGCGCCATGTTTTCACGAATCGCGGCCTCGTCGTAAATGTAAAACGGCGTGGGAAATTGCCGCGCCAAATCTTCAAGCCGCTCGTGCGAAAGCGGAAAATTGCTGCTCATAATGTGCTCCCAATTTTTTTGAGAAACATTATAGCAGAAATTTTCAAAATGTGCAATCGGAGGAAAATTACGCAAGGTAAAGTGCTTTCACACTCGCGCTATTTTGCCAAGGCTTCGTCGAGCATCCTCCGCACGAATCAAAAATCTTGACTTTTTTTCACAGAGATGCTAGACTCAAATTATCTTTTGTGATTTTCACAATGCAATACGAAATTTTTCGAGGCTTTCAAATGGAAAAAAATTTTGGCACATCGCGCCGCAATGCCGCGCATCTCATTCCCAAAAATAAAAATGAAGCGAACGCGCGAAAATCTTTGCACAAAAAGATTCTCGCGCTTGCCGTTCTGCTTTCGCTTTTTACGATGAACGCGCATTCACAAATCCGTTCGCAGGTCGGAATTGTGCGCGGACAGTTTTCCCAGGATTTCACAAGCAAAATGGAATCTTGCCGCGAAAAAATCAGGGGCACTGGATATACGACTTACGCAAAGGCAATCGATGCGTATTTAGCGGGTGGATTCGGCTCGGGCTTCGTCTATGCGGCCGACGACGGGACAACTTACGTCCTGACAAATCGCCATGTCATAATGGAAGCCGACAAAGCGAGCATTGAATTTGAAAGTTCGGACGGAAAATCCGAAATATATGAAGATTTGGCAGTAGTCGCAATGAATGAAGACATTGATGTTGCGATTCTTGCGTTCCCGTCGAACAAGAATGTGGGGGGGGGTACAGCGATAAATCCCTAAAAGGGCTTCGCTTTTCTTCTGCGCCTGTAAAAGACGGACAGGAAGTTTGGTCGGCAGGATTTCCGGGGCTTGGAAACGAACCTGTTTGGCAGTTCGGAAAGGGAGTTGTCACAAATGCATCTGCCCGCATAAAAGAACTTATCGATCCGTCCGTTTCTGTAATCATTCAGCATTCTGCGGAAATCGACCGCGGAAATTCAGGCGGACCTCTTCTTGTTTCATCCAAAAATAATTCCGGCTATGAAGTCGTCGGCATCAACACTTGGAAAGCCGCATATCGGCAGAACACAAATTTCGCAGTTCCCGCTTCCGCCGTTTTATCATTCATAAAAAATTTCCGCCAAAAATCTTCCGAATCCGAAGAAAAAAATGTCCGAGATTGCGCGGAGCAATTCATTTCGATTTTGAATGACGGCGATTCCGATTTCACATCGCTTGTAAAAATGATTTCCGTCGAGATGGCGTTGGACGCGGGAACGCAGGATTTCATTGACGTGCTGAAATTCGCGCCGACCTCGGAAAGAAGCCGCATCGCCGCCGAATTCGAGCAGTTTCCGGTGGAAGGATTTCGTTGCGCGAGCGCGTATCAAATGTGGGAAAAGTTCCGCTCCGAAGAAGATGCGGAAGCGTTCAAAATTGTTTCTTCCGAAAAAGAATCCAGCAAATACAAATTTTCTCTTGCGTCGAACGATGAAAGCAAATCCGTAGAATTGCTTTGGACAAAGGAAAACGGCTCGTGGAAAATAGCCAGCGCATCTTGCAATGAAAATCCTAATAAAAATCCCATTAAAAAAAAGAGCGAAAAAGAAAGCGGCAAAGGAAAAAAAGAAAAAAGCGAAAACAAGCGGCCGATTTTTGAAGTGCCGACCCTCTTTGATTTTAGCGCAGGGCTTTTGATTTGCCTTCCTGAAAACAATTTGGGATTCCACCTGAACTTTGACTGGTGGCAGTTTTCCTACGCGGGCTTTGGACTTATGTTTGAGCATTTTTCGTTTGAGGGCAAATCAATCAATATTGGCGGCGCAGGATTCATCGCAAGGCTTCCGTTCAATGTTTCGGACAAAATGAATTTGGGATTCGTGGGACGGATTGGAGTTGACGCGGGAAGATACAATGACTGGGGAGTTTTGGGATTCTTTGCAGAAGCCGGACTCGAATTTTTATACACCGGCACCAACGCAAAGCCAGGGCTTGGAGTTACCTTCAAATACTCAAGGCAAAACGAATTGTCCAGCGTCGGCGATAACGAGGGAAGTATTCATGAAGGATTTAAAATCCTGAAAATATACGCAAAAATTGCATTCTAAAACAAATAGGAGGTTTGGAATGAAAAAAAATTATGTGATGGTGGCTGCCCTGCTCTTTTTAGTGCTGGGCTTGGGAAACAGCGTTCCTGTGTCAAAGTTGTTGAAAACGGCTGACGAACGAGGAACGCCCGAGAATTCCGTCCTTGTGTACGGAAAGATTACGCCAGGCAACGAGATGAATTTTGTTCAAATGGATTCGTCTTTTCCTGCTGACAGGCAAGACATTGAGTTTTTGTCTGACTGGGTATTCTGCCTGGCACCTGTCGCTCCCGGTTCATTGTACATGGCAGGTTATGCCAATACAATGATTATAAAGAAATTTATAGGGCGATCGTTTTCTGTGTCAGGCTTCTATCCTTTGAGCGGCTCTATGTGGGATTTCAGGACACCTTCAAAGCCAGGGCTTTACTATTACGGCTCTTATGATTTTATAAAGTCGAACGAAGAAGGTGAACGTGTCACAACAAATGCAGATCCGAAAAAAGAAGAACTGGAATGCCTTAAAGAATTGAAAAAGGAATTCAAAAAAACGAGCTGGGAAGGAGTGATCCAAAAACGAATTGACGAACTCAAAGGAGAATCAAAATGAAAAGAGTTGCTATAACATTGATATGCTTGCTGTCTGTTTTCTTTGCGCATGCTGAAAAATATAGTTATGATGCAAATGAAGATGCAATAAAAGAAGCGTCGGGAACGTTAATTTTAGGCGGAGGTTCAAAGTTTTTTCAGAAACCTAAAAACTTTGAAAAGGCCGTCGCAGTTTTTGGAAAGGTCATTGTAAAATACAATGGCGATTTAGAGCGCGTAAAAACTTTCCGCGATTTAGGAAGCCGGTTCGCCGAAAAGGAAAATATCTACAGACCATTTGGTGTTGCCGACAAGATATTTTATTCTGAAGGAGAAGTTTTTTGCACCGCCATCGATTTCATCAATTCTGCCGAAAAAAGAATCACTTCTCAAAGAGATTCTTTAAAAAACAGGGATGACAATGCCGCAATATGGTATGACACAATATCCTACTATTTCAATGGCAGCAACAAAATGAAATTGCGTCTTCCAATCAGTTACAATATTCAAGTTCCCGAAGGAGAAAATTTTCTGTATGTCGGAACGCTCGTCTATGAATTTGAGGGCGATGATTTTTCGCTCAAACGCATAACAATTCTTGACGAGTATGACGAAGCGCAGGAAGAACTGAACAGACTCTTCAAAAACAAGTCATACAAATTGTGTCGAGTGGATTTAAATCCATAAGGCGGCTTTTCAAAGAGGCGGAAATTCCGCCTCTTTTTTATTGCATACTTTATTGAATAACTTTGCAAAATCCAATAGAATAAAAAAAGTTCAGAAATTTTTGTAATTTTTTTTACATAAAAAAGAGGTGAATATGTCTAGAGTTTTCAATTTCAGCGCAGGACCTTCCTGCCTTCCTGAAGAAGTTTTGAAAGAATGCGCCGCCGAAATGCTTGATTGCAACGGAACTGGCCAAAGCGTCATGGAAATGAGCCACCGTTCCGCCGCGTTCGAGCCGATTATCGCGCACGCAGAATCTCAAGTGCGCAAGCTGATGAAAGTTCCGCAAAATTACAAAGTGCTTTTTTTGCAGGGCGGCGGCTCGACGCAATTTGCGATGGTCGCGCAAAATTTGGCGATTCATTCTGGAAAGGCAGCGTACATTCAGACCGGCGTTTGGGCGAAAAAAGCCGCGGCCGAAGCGAAAAAACTCGGTGTAAAAGTTGATGTCATCGCTTCAAGTGAGGACAAAAATTATTCGTACATTCCGCGCGTGGAAAAAATTTCAGGCGAATACGATTACGCCTACATTTGCTTCAACAACACGATTATGGGAACGCATTACGAATACATTCCCGAAACAGGAAACATTCCGCTGGTCGCAGACATTTCGTCGTGCGTTTTGAGCGAAGAACTTGACGTTTCAAAATTCGGACTTTTGTTCGCGGGCGCGCAAAAAAATCTCGCGCCGGCCGGAGTTACGCTCGTCATCATTCGCGAAGATTTGATTTCCGAAAAAACGCTTGCGGGAACGCCGACAATGCTTTCTTACAAAACCCACGCGGATTCGGATTCGATGTACAACACTCCGCCTTGCTACACGATTTACGTTTTGGGAAAAGTCCTCGACTGGATTGAGCGCAACGGCGGCGCTGCCGGAATGCAAAAGCGCAATGCCGAAAAAGCGAATTTGCTCTACGACTATTTGGATTCGAGCGATTTTTATAGAGCCACGGCGGAAGTCGGAAGCCGCTCGCTAATGAACGTTCCGTTCCTCACGAAATATTCCACAGGCGCGAAGGACGAAGCGAGCGTCGCAAAGGAAAACGAAATCAACAAAAAATTCGTGGCGCAGGCATCGGCGGCAGGTTTGGTGAACCTTGCGGGGCACAGGCTTGTGGGCGGAATGCGCGCGAGCATCTACAACGCGATGCCGATTGAAGGCGTGAAGTCGCTCGTCGATTTCATGGAAAAATTCGCAAAAGAAAACAACTGATTTTGCATGCTTGGGATGGGGGGGGGCAAATGAAATCGCGGCGCGTCAAAACGGATGCACAGTTATTATCGTAAAACTGTGCGCGTTCACCGTGATTTCAATTCCGTCCGCGCGGCAATACCAATTTTTGCCACGCCGCAAAATTCGGCAATTCGGCGAAAGAATTTTCTTCACGCAAAATTCGACAGCCCGCACCCGAGGATTTTCGCCTTCGAATTCTATGTGAAGATTTTTCGACATTCGTTGAACGCCAAGTTCGGTCGTATGGATTTTATGCGCATTCGCGATGAGGAATTCTTTGTAATCCGCAGAATCGCATTTCATTTTAAATTCCTGTTTTGCAAAGTCAATCACATCGTCGCAAATTCGCGTTCGCCCGAAAATTTATTTTTTGTGCCGCCTGTCCAATTCAGCAAGAACGTCGTTCCAAGAAACATTTTCTTTTTGCAGCAAAACGCTCACAAAATAAATCAAGTCGGCGGCTTCCCAAACAACTTCGTCGAATCCTTGCGCCTCGCAAAGTTCCGCGCTTTCTTCGGAAATTTTTTCGCGGATACGTTTTGCGTCGAGCGTGGCAGTGTACGAACCGGGCGCAGGATTTGCAAACCTGTCGCGAATTGTTTCGTAAAGCCGCTCAAGGCTCGAAGCCTCGTCCGCCTCGGAAGAAAAGCACGTGAAACTTCCCGTATGGCAAACCGGTCCATGCGGAACGACGGTCGCCAAAACAGTGTCGCGGTCGCAATCGGCGCGGAGTTTTTTCACTTCCAAAAAATGTCCGCTCGTCTCGCCTTTTGTCCAAAGAGTTTTTCGCGTCCTGCTAAAAAATGTGAGGTGTTTCGTTTCGAAAGTTTTTTCAAGCGCGGCGCGATTCGCGTAACCGAGCATCAAAACTTCTCCACGCTCTTTCTGCGCAATCACGGGAACAAGTTCTCCGCATTTTTTCCAATCCAAGCATTCCACAAAAGATTGCGCGAGCGAAACTTTTTTTGTGTAGAGTGCCATTCCAAGCTGAACGTCGCATCCGATTTTTTCAAGCTCGGAAATTTCTTCCACCGAAGAAACGCCGCCAGCCGCCACCACTCGGCACGAAACGGCATCGCGCAATTTTTTTACGAGCGTCATATCAGTGCCTTGCATGCAGCCTTCTTTTTCCACGCAAGTGAAAAGTAATTCCGAACAATATTTTTCTGCGGCGCACGCGGCTTCCGTCAAAGGCACTTGAAGCGTTTCCGTCCAGCCTTTTACGGCGATGTTTCCATTAATCGAATCCACGGAAATTATGACGCGCTGTTTTCCGATGGCGGCAACAAGTTCTTCCAAAAATTCGGTGTTCAAAATTTCGCCGCCGGATTTCGCATCGCTTTTAAATGCCGCGCTCCCGACAATTACTTTTTCCGCGCCAAGCGAAATCAATTCTTTTGCGCGCTTCACCGAACGCACTCCGCCGCCCGTGCGAACATTGCCCTTTCGCAAAAGTTTTTTCAAAATCGGAGTGTTCGCGGTGTCGCCTTTCAAATCGGTTTTTCCCATCGCGGCATCCAAATCTATCACCGCGACTTCGCCATAAAAATTGAATTCGTCTATCAAAGCCTCGGCATCATCGCGCTCGAGAATCAAATCCTTTCCGTTCTTAAGCTGAACGACGCGCCCGCCTTTCAAATCAATCGAAGAAATTACCATAAATTTATTTTAACGAAAATCGTGCAACAAAGCAAGCGGATTTTTCAAACGAAAATTATTTCCTCTTCCAAATCAAATCCGAACCGGCTTTTTGCCTCGCGCTTTATAAGTTCCACGAGCGCGCGCACGTCCGAGCATTTCGCGCCGCCTGTGTTTATGATGATGTTCGCATGGAACGGAGCGATTTGCGCGCCGCCGATTTGCGTGCCTTTAAGTCCGAGGCTTTCGATGATTTTTCCGGAAGGCTCGCCGAACGCGCGATTATTTTTGAAAACGCTTCCCGCGCACGGAAATTCAAAATGGCCTTTTTGTTTTCGAAGCGCGACAAATTCGCGCGCGCGTTTTTCCAGTTCGGAATTTTTCTGACTTTGCGGCAAAGCGAATTCCACGCGCGTCACGATTTTTTGCGTTCCTGTAAAAGGCGATTTTTTGTAGCCCCAATTTTCTCTGGAAAAAATTTTTTCGCGCCGAACGCATTTTTCGCCGTCCCATTCAATCCATGAAATTTTTCGCGCCACGTCGGAAATTTCTTTTTCAAAGCAACGCGCGTTCATATAAACCGCGCCTCCGACAGTTCCGGGAAGCCCTGCAAATTCTTCGAGGCCTGCGATTCCGTGTGCACATGCGAAATTGACCAAGGCATTTGTGCCTGCGCCCGCTTCGCAAACGATGATTTTTTCTTCGGGCTTTTGTCGCAAGTCTTTCAGACTTGCTAACGAGTTTTTACTTGCTCGCGAATCTCGCATTTTCGCTTCGCGAAAAGCGCAAAAACTCGCGTCGTCATTTTTTCTTTTAAAATTTTCGTCGATTTTATTTTCGCAATTTTCCAAAATTGAAATCGCGTTGATTTTTTTCGTGGAAACGACAATTCCCTCAAAACCTTCGTCGGCAAAAACGACATTCGTCCCGCCGCCCAAAATAAAATACGGAATTTTTTCGCGCCAAATTTCGTCCATTATAAAACAAAGCGAATCGACATTTTCGGCTTCCACAAAAAGCGTGGCTTCGCCTCCAATTTTAAAAGAATCGTGGCGGCAAAGTTTTTCGCCGAAACTAATTTTGATTTTGTAGCACGACTTGAACTTTTGCGCGATTTGTTCTATATTTATCATAGAATCATTATAAATTAGTTGCGTTCGATTTGCAATCGATATGTGAAAATTTTTAATTGCAAAAATGCTGCGCTGCAAGATGGCGTTTTTCAACAATTCAAAAATTGAAATTTTTTCATTGTTGAAAATTAAGGAGAAAAAATGTCGCTGAAATTGTTCAATTCGATGGGAAAAAATCTTCAGGAATTCAAGCCAATCAAAGAAGGCTTCGTTGGATTTTACGGCTGCGGTCCGACCGTCTACAATTACGCCCACATCGGAAATTTGCGCGCGTATGTTTTCCTTGACATTTTGGACAAAACGCTCACTTTTCTCGGCTACAAAATTCGCCACGTGATGAACATAACCGACATCGGCCATCTTTCGGGCGACGACGATTCGGGCGAAGACAAAATGCTCAAGACTGCCGCCGAACGTCATCAAAGCGTTTTGGAAGTGGCGCAATTTTATACGGACGCATTTTTCCGCGACATTGAACGGCTGAACATTCGCCGCCCCGATGTCGTTTGCAAAGCCACCGAGCATGTCGAAGAAATGATTTCGCTGATAAAAAAAATCGAAGCCAATGGGCACACTTACAAAGCCGGCGGAAATCTTTATTTCGACGTTTCCACTTACGCGGATTACGGAAAGCTCGCCAATTTGAACATCGAAGAATTGAAGGCCGGGGCGCGTGTCGGAGTTGACGAAAACAAAAAAAATCCTTCGGACTTCGTGCTTTGGTTTACGAAAAGCAAATTCGAAAATCAGGCGCTCACTTGGGATTCTCCTTGGGGACGCGGATATCCGGGCTGGCACATCGAATGCTCTGCGATGAGCCAAAAATATTTGGGAACGCATTTCGACATTCACACTGGCGGAATCGATCACGTTCCAGTTCATCACACGAACGAAATTGCGCAAAGCGAAGGCGCGATGACGGCGGAAGAACGCGCGGAAGGTCCTTGGGTGAATTTTTGGCTTCACAATGAATTTCTTGTGATTGCGAAAGGTTCAAAAGAAAAATCCAGCG
The DNA here is from genome assembly GCA_947174385.1 of uncultured Treponema sp. Classification (GTDB taxonomy): domain Bacteria; phylum Spirochaetota; class Spirochaetia; order Treponematales; family Treponemataceae; genus Treponema_D. The sequence continues at coordinate 14,373 of CAMWIU010000016.1, read as the reverse complement.
AAAATTCATCGAACGAAATCTCCGCAGAAAAAATGTCAAAATCCTCGGGAAATTTTCTCACGCTTCAATCGCTGATTGACGCAGGCTACGACGCGCTCGACTACAGATATTTTCTTTTGGGAACGCATTATCGAAGCCCTTCGTATTTTAGTTTCAACGCGCTCGACGGCGCGGCGGCGGCAAGAAAATCCTTGGCAAACCGCGCGGCAAAAATCATTCAAGAATCGGGCGGCACGGCGGCGGACGAAAACGAATTGCAAAGCGCGGCGAAAAAACATTTGGAAGAATTTCGTGCGGCTTTGGAAAACGATCTTTCTACGCCGCAGGCTTTGGCCGCGCTTCAAGTCGCGCTCAAAGATTCGAATGTTTCGGCGAGCGAAGCGCACGCGCTCATCCAAAAAATGGATGTCGTTTTGGGCTTGAAAATAGAAGATTCCGCAAAAAAAATCGCGCAAGACGCGCAGGCGCAAAATTCCCACCAAGGTGACAGCGAAGCTGCTGAAATCGACGCGCTTTTGGAAAAACGCGCGGAAGCGAAAAAATCCCGCGATTTTGCCACGGCGGACAAAATTCGCGAAGAACTTTCATCGCGCGGAATCACAATTGTGGACACGCCGCAAGGAACGATTTGGAAACGAAACGGACAATAAATAGAAGCAATGGCGAAAATGGAAAAATTCCTTGCGCAAACAACTTGACACATTTTCAACTTTTTGATATTCTTTAATTATATGGAGTCTTACCCAAGTGGTAAGGGACAGGTCTGCAAAACCTCTATGCAGCGGTTCGATTCCGCTAGACTCCTAAAAGCGGCTTGTCTTTGCAGGCCGCTTTTTTTTCGGAATGCTTTGAAAATTTTTTTTCAAAATCGCGTTTCGTCTAAATATTTTGAGCCACCTTTTGGTGGCTCTTTTTTGTATGAGTTTCGCCTGCTTTTTCGCATTCCTTTAAATTCGCGTTTTGCAAATTTTTTTTCTTTCCGCAAAATCCGAATTTTCGCCTACACTTTTTCCCATAAAAACAAATCCGCACTTTGCCCGCGATTTTTGCTTTTTTAAATTCAAAATTTTCTCCGCAATTCCTTTATCTTTCCGCGAATCTTTTTGGAATTTATTCTGCGTTCGATCGAAGAGGCGGTGGGCTTTGTCTTTTTGCGCTTTTTGGGAACGAGCGCGGCTTGCACGACAATGCTTTTCATTTTGTCCAAAGCGATGGAGCGGTTGCGTTCTTGGAATCGTTCTTCCTGCGCGTCAATAAAAATTTCGCCTTCGGAATTCATTCTGCCGGCGAGACGACTTTTTGCAAGCGTAATTTCCGTTTGCGAAAGTCCTTCAAGCGATGCGAAATCCAGCGTGGCGTGAACTTTCGTGTTCAACTTGTTCACGTTTTGGCCGCCTGCTCCGCCAGAGCGCGAAAACGTGAATCGAATATTTTTTTCGATTGAATTCAAAAGCGCGATTTTGTCCATAAAAATTCCGATTCCGAAATTCCAATTTCGATGAATTTCGAAAATAAAAACAATTTGCGATTTTGCGTCGAAACGAAAAATTCGCAGCAAAAATTCAACTTAAAACGCAAGTCAAACCTTGCGAAGATTCTATCATATTTTGCAAAAAATTTCCAATGTTATTGAATATTGTGAAAAATTTTTGTATAATATTTTTACATTATTTTTAGGAGAGAATAAAATGAAGAAAATCATTTTTGCCGCCGTTTGCGCGGCGTTGCTTGCGAGTTGCGGCGGAAACAAACGCGCCGTCGTGAAAATCGGAATTTACGAGCCGGCTTCGGGCGACAATGGCGCGGGCGGAAAGCAGGAAACTTTGGGCGCGATTTTCGCGAACGACACGATTCCTGCGGTGAACATCGGCGGCAAGGAATACAAGGTGGAACTTGTCCGCGTGGACAACGAATCTTCCAACGACAAGGCCGTGACTGCGGCTTCCGAATTGGTGAGCAAAGGCGTGAGCGTCGTTCTCGGCTCTTACGGCTCTGGCGTTTCGATCGCGGCAAGCGACACTTTCGCTGCGGCGGGAATTCCAGCCATCGGAATCACTTGCACGAATCCGCAAGTCACTTTGGGCAACGACCATTATTTCCGCATTTGCTTCCTCGATCCTTTCCAGGGAACGGTTTTGGCGAATTTCGCGGTGGACAATTTCGGCGCGAAAAAAGCCTACGTTTTGGCGAAACTCGGCGACGACTATTCCGTGGGACTTTCAAATTATTTTATCGAAGCGTTCAAAAAACTCGGCGGCGAAATCGTCTACGAGACTTTCCCCGAAGGCACGAGCGATTTCGCGGCTTATGTCGCCAACGCGAAAAATGCCGGCGCGCAAGTTTTCTGCTCGCCGGTTTCCACGGAAGCCGCCGCGCTTATAATCGAGCAGGCGAACACGCAGAATTTGGGAATGCCGATTTTGGCAGGCGACACTTGGGATTCGAACGTAATTTTGGGCGCGGGCAAAGGCACGAACATCGACATCAACGTGACGACGTTCTTCGCCGAAGGAAGCACCGATGCCACGGTTTCCGAATTCGTCGAGAAATTCCGCTCGTGGATAAAGTCGGACGCGGCGCATCTTACGGACAACGGCGGAAACGATGTCGTGGCGGCGAATCCTGTGATGACCTACGATGCGTACAATGTCGCGCTTGAGGCGATGAAAATTGCCGGAAGCACGGACGGCGATGCGATCAAAAACGCGCTTCCGAAAGTCAGCTACAAGGGAATTACAGGCGTGATTGAATTCGATGAAAACGGCGACGCAAAGCGCGACGTGGCTTACGTAAAGCATGCGAACAACAAGACTGGCGCGTGGGAATTCGTCGCAATTCAATCCGTAAAATAAATTTTGCTTTTTGGCAATGTGGCGCGAGTTTTTCGAAGTGTGCGTGAGGGATGTGCAGGGCGCGTGAGCGACTTGTTAAATAATTTCCACTCATGCAAACGGCGCGTAGCGACGTATGCGCAGGGCGCGAAGCGTTCCGGGCGGCAACGACCGGAATGAAGCGAGAGCGGAACCTGTAGCAGCCCGACCGCTATGCAAATCAAAGATTTGCGTAGCGGGCACGCCCATATTCATATTGTGTCTTTTATTTTTATGGAAAATTTTTTTAGAACAAATTTGCCTTACATTCTCGCGGGAATTTCCACAGGCGGTCAATACGCACTGATTGCGATTGGCTACACGATGGTCTACGGAATTCTCCGCCTGATAAATTTCGCGCATGGAGACGTTTTCATGGCGGCGGGCTTGGTTTTGATTTATGCCGCTACGGTCTTGCCGCTTTTCATTTCAATTCCGCTGATGATTGTCGTGACTGTCGCGATTGGATTTGCGATCGAGCGAGTGGCTTACCGTCCGCTGCGTTCCGCGCCGAGAATGTCGGTGATGATTTCCGCGATCGGCGTTTCGTATTTGATTCAAAATCTCGCGCTTTACATTACGGGCGGGCTTACAAAATATTATCCTCCGATTCCGTGGATCAGCGATTCGATTCAAATTGCGGGAGCAATGACAAAGCGCGTTACCGTAATCACTCCGTTTTTGACGATTGCGCTCGTTGTGGCTTTGGTGATTTTGATTCGCAAGACGAAAATCGGAATGGCGATGCGCACAGTTTCGCGCGACTTCGAGATCGCGCAGCTTATGGGGATAAAATTGGATTCCGTGATAAGCACGACTTTCGTCATCGGAACTTTTTTGGCGGCGATCGGCTCGATTTTGTTTTTCTCGAATTATACGGGCGTCACTCCGACAGTCGGCGCGATGCCGGGCTTGAAGGCTTTCGTTGCGGCGGTGTTCGGCGGAATCGGCTCGATTCCGGGCGCGGTCATCGGCGCGTTTTTGATTGGCGTTTGCGAAAACATCATCAAGGGAATGGGACTTACCACTTTCAGCGACGCTTTTACTTTCGTGCTTTTGATTTTGGTTTTGATGTTCATGCCGACAGGAATTTTCGGAGAAAAGGCGACCGACAAAGTTTGAGATAAAGGCGACTTTTTTTGTTATGAATGATGTGAATATGAATGAATTGGATTCTCAAAAAGTTGGCGGCGAAATTCCGCAGGGCAAAAAATTGCGCGACGCGATTGTCGGATTTTCGCTGCTCGCGTTTTTGTTCGTTTTGATTTTCGTGCTCGAAAAAATTCTTCCGCGCACTTCGATGCTTTTTACGGTGCTGAAAAAAGGCGCGATTTACGCGCTTGTCGCAGTTTCGATGAATTTGCTCAATGGATTTACGGGGCTTTTTTCGCTGGGGCAGGCGGGATTTATGATGATCGGCGCGTACACTTACGCCGTGTTCACGATTCCAGTGGCGCAACGCGCGGCGGTCTACCAATATTTTGACGGCGGAATAATCCAATTCACGATTCCGATTTTCGCGGCGATAATTTTGGCGGGACTTGTCGCGGCATTCTTCGCGTTTTTGATCGGGCTTCCGGTCCTGCATTTGAAATCCGACTACCTTGCGATTGCGACGCTCGGATTTTCCGAAATCATGCGCGCGATTTTTCAATGGGACAAACTTGGAATTGTCACGAACGGCTCGAACCTTTTGCGAAAATATCCTGTTTTCCGCTCGACGCTTTTTCCGTTCGCGGTGAGCGCGGCGTGCATCGCAATAATCGTGCTTTTGATAAATTCCACTTACGGACGCGCGTTCAAGGCAATTCGCGACGACGAAGTGGCGGCCGAAGCGATGGGAATAAATTTGGCGCATCACAAAAGAATGAGCTTTGCGATTTCGTCGTTTTTCGCAGGAATTTCCGGCGCGCTTTTGGCGATGTTCCAGACGACGATTCAGGCGAACCAATTTAAAAGCGCGATGACTTACGAAATCTTGCTCATCGTCGTCATCGGCGGAATCGGAAGCGTCACGGGAAGCTGCATTTCTTCGATGCTTTTCATCGCGCTCTCCGAATGGTGGCTGCGCTTTTTGGACAACGATTCGCTCGGCATTCCTTTCTTGCGGCCGGGATTTCGCAAAGTCGTTTTTTCAGTGGCAATCATGGCGATCGTGCTTTTTTATCAACGCGGAATCATGGGCGAAAAAGAATTTTCCGTGTGCGCGATTTTGAAATTCTTCAAATCCATTCCGAAAAAATTCTCGAAAAAAAATCCTGAAAAAATTGGAGGCGCGAAATGAATTCCTCCGACGAAGTTTTGAAAATGTGCGACGTTACGATGCAATTCGGCGGCGTGGTCGCAGTGAATTCGCTTTCGCTCCATGTGAACAAAAATGAAATCGTTTCGCTCATCGGACCGAACGGCGCGGGCAAGACTACGGCGTTCAACGTGGTGACCGGCGTTTACGCTCCGACGAACGGCGCAGTGTTTTTTGACGGCGCAGAAATCGTGGAAAATTTTCCGCGTGGCAAAATGAAAAAAATGTACGGCGGAACGGAGCGCGGAAAATACAACAAGCGAATCGAGCCGACTCCCGACAAAATCACGAAGGCCGGAATCGCGCGGACTTTCCAAAACATTCGCCTTTGGAAAAGCCAAACTGTTTTTGACAATGTTTTGATCGCGAAGCATTTGCGCCGCACGAGCAATGTTTTTTCGGCGACCTTTCGCCTGAACGCGAAGGAAGAAAAAATCCAGCGCGAAGAAACTTCCGAACTTTTGAAAATTTTGAATCTGTACGAAGTGCGAAACGAAATCTGCACGTCGCTTCCTTACGGCTTGCAGCGCAGGCTCGAAATCGCGCGCGCCTTAGCGACAAAGCCAAAGCTTCTTTTGCTTGACGAGCCTGCCGCCGGAATGAATCCGCAGGAAACGCTCGAACTTACTGAATTCATTCAAAAAATTCGCGACGACTTTTGTCTCACGGTTTTTATGATCGAGCATCATATGGATTTGGTGATGAACATTTCCGACAGAATTTATGTTTTGAATTTCGGCGCGCTCATTGCGCAAGGAACTCCGCAGGAAGTGCAAAACAATCCGATTGTAATTTCCGCGTATTTGGGAGAAGAAAGATGAAAACAGAAGACCAAGAAAAAAATCTTTCACGCTCGGCGGAAATTTCTCGAGGCGAAAATTCGAATTGCATTTTGCGCGTAAAAAATCTTTTCGTTTCTTACGGCGGAATAAACGCGCTTCGCGGAGTGAGCGTCGATGTGGAGCAAGGACAAATCGTTTCGCTTATCGGCGCGAACGGCGCGGGAAAATCCACTTTGCTCAGGACAATCAGCGGCTTGGTAAAAGCGCAAAGCGGAAGCATCGAATTTTGCGGCGAAGAAATTTCAGGGAACGCGATCGACTCGATTTGCAAAAAAGGAATCGCGCTTGTTCCGGAAGGGCGGCGAGTTTTTACGGATTTGACCGTCGCGGAAAATTTGAAAATCGGCGCGTACTTGCGGCACGATAAAGAAGAGATTCAAAAAGACACGGATTGGGTTTACGAGCTTTTTCCGCGCCTCAAAGAACGCTCGTGGCAATACGCGGGCACGCTCAGCGGCGGCGAACAGCAAATGCTCGCGGTGGGACGCGCTTTGATGAGCCGCCCGCGCCTTATGATGATGGACGAGCCTTCGCTCGGACTTGCGCCGCTCATCGTCCAGCAAATTTTCGGAATCATCGAAGAGATAAAAAAGCGCGGCGTTACGATTTTGCTCATCGAGCAGAACGCGAACATGGCTCTCAAAATCGCCGACAACGCCTATGTTTTGGAAACCGGCGAAATCACTTTGCAGGGAAGCGGCGCGGAACTTTTACAGAACGAAAAAGTGCGCGAAGCGTATTTGGGCAAAGCGAAAGGAACAGGGAATAGTTAATATTGAATAGTGAATAATTGTGGAAGCAATTTGAAAAACAGAAGAAGAGAAAATGTGCGGAGCAGAGGTTCCGCCACGAAAAAAATCTGCACAAGCGGAGCGCGGTTCTCGCAACGAAGTTTCTAGCGAGCCTTTTTTCGTGGCGGGTTCTCTGCGAAAGTGCATTTCTTCATTCTATTTTTTTCAACCGCATTTTTCCTTGTAACGAAAAGGAGACTTAATTGTTAAATGATATAGGCAACCAGAATTCTGCGGAAAACAATGCTTTGAACGCTGCCAATGAATCTGATTTCAGAAAGATATACGACGCGACGATGAATCTGCTTTTCAAAGTTTCGTTCAGAATTGTGAACGAAAGCGAGGCGGCGGAAGATCTCGTTCACGATTCGTATATCAAGGCGCACGAAAAAGGATTGGTTTTTCCCACGATGAGCGACGCGACATTTTGGCTGATTCGAGTGGTCAAAAACGCTTCGCTGAATTACGTCAAACGGAAAGGGCGCGAAAAAAAGGCTTTGCAGCGCGAATTTTACGAAGAGCGCAAAACCAGCGTTTCTGGCGAAACGGATTTGTTGCGGGCGGAAACCATCGAAAAGGCGAAGGAAGCGTTGCAAAAATTGCCGGAAAATCTTCGGCAGGTTTTGATTTTGCGCGAATATGCCGATATGAATTATAAGGAAATCGGCAAGGCTTTGGGCATCACGGAAGGAAATGTAAAAGTCCGCGTGTTCAGGGCGCGCGAGCAGCTTTCAAAATTGATAGGAGAAGACGATGTTTACTTGTCCTGAAAATGACATTCACTCAATTTATCTCGACGGCGAATTGCCAAAAAAATTCGCTCGCGACTACGAGGCTCACATCGTTTCCTGCGAAAAATGCCGCGCCAAATTGGAAAAATTGCGCACGATGCGCGAAATCCTTTCGAAAGATTCATCGTCGCTCAACTTGAGCGATGATTTCATGGAAAAAAGTTTCGAGCGGCTTCAAGGTCGAATGCGCTTCAAAAAAATCGTTTCTCAAAGCGAGCCGAAGAAATTTATCGTGCCAATGCGCCACACTTTCATTCCGATGGCGGCAGCGGTCGCCGCAGTTTTCGCGATTATGCTTCCGCAAAAAATGAATTCAGCGCAGAACGCAAATATGGCAGCGCAGGATTTGCCGATAATTTCGAAGGCGCAGGAAATCACGCCAATTGCGAAAAGCGATGTCATTGTGGAAGGCGGAATTCAAGATGTCGCGCTTCAAAAAACGAACGAGCGAAATTCTTTGACTGCAGCTGGAAATGCCAAGCCGCTTGAACTCAAGGCTTCAAAATTTGAAATATTGAAATCTGAAGAAAACGAAGAAAGTGAAATGACAATCCGCCTTACGGAACTTTCCAATCTCGGCTCGATTTCCGCAGCAAATGTTTCGTTCGGACAATTCAATGCGTCAGGCTTTATAAAGTGACGCGCTTTTCTTACATTTTGCGAAAACATCCCGTCGCTAGACTTGCCGCGATTTTCGCACTAGTGACGATTGGAATTTTCTTGCTTTTGTTTTTCAGCAAAAACACTGCCCGGCGACCTACGCTTTCGGCGATAAGTCCCGAAGTCGGAAAGCCCGGCGACATCCTTGTATTGCGCGGAAATGATTTTGGAGAAGAGCGCGGCTCAGGCTACGTTGAGATTTGCGGAAGCCGCATCACGGGAAGCGGATACGTTTCATGGAAAAACGACGAAATCCGAGTTTTGATTCCCGCGAACATCGACGGCGGCTTTGTTTACGTCGTGACGCACGGCGGAAAATCCGAGCCTGAATTTTTCACGAACGAAGAAGCGATTCCAATTTTCGCGCCGCCGAATCCAATGCTGAATGTTCCTATAATTTCCGAAATTTCGCCCGCGAATCCTTCGATTGGGCAACTCATAACGATTACGGGAAAAAATTTCGGCAACGAAAAAAGGAATTCCGCAGTTTATTTTTCTTCGCGTCCGCAGGATGTTTCAGTTGAAGCAGTTCGCGAACTTGGCTCGGATTCAGAAAAAAATGAATACATTCCGCTTGCCTCGAAATTCCAAAATTTTCTTTTGCCTTCCGATTATGATTTTGACTACGAATATTGGAGCGAAACGGAAATCCGCGTGCGAGTGCCGGACGGCACGCAGAACGGCTCGCTTTTCGTAGTCACAGAAAACGGAGTTTCTGCGAGAGAACCGCTTTCGATAACTCGTCGAGTTGGCGAAAAAAAATTCACGACGAAGCACACTTATTTGATTCAAACAGAAACGAGCATTTCTTCAATCCGTGGAAAAAGCGGAGGCACGATTACATTGCATTTTCCGCATCCTGTAGCATATTCGCAGCAAACACAAATCAACATAACGGAAACCGTTCCCGCTCCTGCGCTTTTGAATTATCGGGGCACTTCGATTTTTCAAACTACGCTGAACGTGGATTCCGACAAGCCGAATTCTTCGGAAAAAAAATTCAGCGCGAAGCAAACTTTCGTAATCGAACGCTCTTCGGCGGAAACGAAAATAAATCGCGATTACGTTCACGCATTCAATCAAAAAAATAGAATGCTCTATCGCACTTACACTCGCGCCGATGAAATCATTCCTGCGAACGCGCCTGAAATTTTGGAATTGCTTCCAAATATTTATTCCAATGTCACGAATCCATATCGACGCGCCGAAATGATTTTCGATTATATGACGACGAATTTTCGTCTCACCGAAAAAAGCCGCCGCCAAGATTCTGATTCGCTCGACTTGACAAAGCACAAACGCGGCGACGCTTACGATTTTGCAGTCGTCTATACCGCCCTTTTGCGCGCGGCTGGAATTCCTGCAAGAATGTTGAGCGGAATTTTGGTGAACGCAGACAGGCGAACGCAAAATCATTGGTGGAGCGAATTTTATTTGGAAGATTTCGGATGGGTACCGGTGGATGCCGCGCTCGGCGCGGGAATGGAATTCGAGCCTTTCCAAAACGAGCGACATTCGCCGAAATATTATTTTGGAAATATCGACGCGCAGCACATTGCATTTTCGCTTGCGCAAAATGTGATCAAGCCTTCCGCTTTGAACAGCAACATCGTGCGTATTCCGCATAGTTTTGCCGCGCAGTCCGTGTGGGAAGAATCGCCCGCCGAAATCAAAAGTTACAGTTCGCATTGGCCAGTGCCGAGCGTTTTGGGAATTTATTAACACAGCCGTTGGCTGCGAAAAATATAAAAACAAAAATCGGATTGAAAAATGAACACAAAAGTTTTATCGCTGGGCGGCTCGATTGTCGCGCCTGAAAAACCTGACACGCAATTTTTGAATGAGTTCGTGCGAATGGCGCGAGAATGGATTTCGTCCTCAGAAGAAAATCGGCTCGTGCTTGTGGTGGGCGGCGGCGCGCCCGCGCGAATCTACCAAAACGCCTACAAGGAAACTTGCGCCGCATTGCAAACGCCGCCTTGCGACAACGCTGCCGACTGGATTGGAATCATGGCCACGCGAATCAACGCGCAATTGGTGAAGGCGGTTTTTGGCGAACTTTGCGAAAACGATGTGGTTTACAATCCAACGGAAGAAATAAATTTCAAAGGAAAAGTTCTCGTGGCAAGCGGCTGGAAGCCAGGATTTTCGAGCGACAATGACGCGGTTTTGCTTGCGAAAAAATTCGGCGCAAGCACCGTCGTCAATTTGAGCAACATCGAAAAAGTTTACACCGACGATCCGCGAAAAAATCCCGACGCAAAGCCGCTCGATGAAATTTCTTGGAAAGAATTTCGCGCGATGGTCGGCGATGAATGGATTCCCGGAAAAAATGTTCCGTTTGATCCGATTGCGAGCCGCGAAGCAGAAGGTGCGAATTTGACCGTGATTTGCAGCGCGGGAAAAAACATCGAAAACACGCGGCGAATTTTGCGCGGCGAAAATTACGTCGGCACGACGATTCGAAATTAAAATTCCTCAAGGGCGGAAAGAAGCGCGTCGAGCTTTCTGCCGTATTCTTTGTCCGCCGCCCAAGTTCCTGCCAGCTCGAAAACGGTGGGAGCTTTTCCGCGCGGATTCACATATTTGTAGCGGCTGTCGATGAGCGCGTTTTTCAGTTCGAAATCGGAAGTCGTGCCATAGGCGTGCAAATGCTGAATGTGCGCGCGAACGCCGAGCCGTTCCGTTTCGAAAATTTCTCCGCGATGATTTTCATCGATTGCGCCAAGCCCGCAATAATTGTGCATTTCCGCGCTCACCAAATTCCCGAATCGCAAATAATTCGTTTCCAAGCACATTTGCACGAACGCCACGTCTGAATTGATTCCTTCGGCGGCAGCCTCTTCCACATAAAATTTCGCCATACGCGCGATTTGAGATTTTTTGGCAGACGGATTTCGTTCAAGAAAAAATTCAAGGAGCGACTTTGCGGATTTTACGGGCGCGCCGCAGATTTCGCGGGAAACACTTTCTCTTTGTGGAGGGGTAACGCACGAAAAAAACAAAATCGAAAAAGCGGCGCAAAAAATGAAACGTGCAGAGATTTTTTTTAAAACGAAATTCTTCATAAAAGAAATATCGGCAAAATTGAAAAATAATTCAATTCTAAAAATTCGAATTTAAAAGTCCATGTTCCAAAAAACTGTAATATTTTCCGCGTCCCAAAATTACGTGATCCAAAACCAAAATGCCCAAGATTTCCCCAGCCGCGCAGATATGATGAGTCGTTTCAATGTCCAACTCGGAAGGCGCACAAACTCCGCTCGGATGATTATGCGCCACGATGATTGCAGAAGCGTGCATTTTTGCCGCCTCGAAAAAAATTTCGCGAGGACTTATAATGGCACTGTTTGCGTTCCCCACTGCCACAACTTTTTTGCTTACAATTTCGTGTGCGCCAGAAAGCGAAACCACCAAAAAATGCTCGCTTGTTTTAAAGCCATAATGTTCGATATAAGGAATGATGTCCGTCGCGCTTTCAATTCTGATATTGAACATCTGCGATTTGCGTCTTCCGAATTCCACGGCCGCCGCGATGGAAAGAGCCTTGCCCAATCCGATTCCAGAAATTTTCAAAAGTTCTTCAATCAAAGTTTCGCGGCTTGAAGAGTCAATTGCGTCGCGTATTTTGTGCGCGAGGATTTCCACAGGATAATCCTTCGTTCCGCTTCCCAAAATCAGCATCAAAAGTTCTTCGTCACTTGGATAACTCAGTCCACGCAAAAAAACTCGCTCGCGCAAATCAGGTTTTAAGTTTGCCATTATTTCCTCATAATTTAAGATAGAATTTTTTCGCAAAAAATTTGCATCAAAAACGCGATGCGATGGTAAAAAAATTCATAAAAAAACGCTCTTCCCTATTGACACGATTTCAAAAATTTTATAGAATATAAAAATCACGGGGGCGTAGCGAAGCTGGTTATCGCGCTGGCCTGTCACGCCGGAGATCGAGGGTTCGAGCCCCTTCGCTCCCGCAAAACCCATTCTTTTTTGGTCGCGATTGCGGGCATTGGAATGGGTATTTTTTTCGGGCAATAGCGCAGCTGGTAGCGCGCTACGTTCGGGACGTAGAGGTCCCCGGTTCAAATCCGGGTTGCCCGAATTTTTTTCACCACGGTATAAAATAAATTTCCAAGATACCGATAATCAAAGTATGAAATTAAACGTGGTCATGCCAATCGTTGGCGAAGTTCTAAAGAGTCCCGTCGTAATCGGAACGATGATTGTCGTTCTGCTTTATTTGAACTTTGTATTTTTTGTCGCACATTATAAAAAACAGCCGCCAAAACCTAGGAAGCCAAAAGTCGCCGCGCCAGTCGCCGCCACACCTGCGGAAAGCATGTCCGACGAATCGGAAGCTGACGACGCGGAAATTTAATTGACTTTGCGGCGGCGAGTTTGTAATTGGAAAAAGCTCCAACATTATAAATCGCGCCGCTTTTTTGCAACTGCTCCAATATTATTTCAACGTCGCCCGTCGTCCAAATGTTCTTTCCAAAAATTTTTCTTTCGCGCTCGTTGAATCTGCGCTTCACAAATTCAAGCGTTTCATTTTTGCCATAATAATTTCGATTTTTCCGAATGAAATTAAAAACCTGATTCGCGTCGGCCGCATCGAAAATTCCCGGCGGCAAAAAATTTTCGTTTCCCTCCCCGCCTTCGCAAATATCGCAGCCGGAGCAAATCGCCTGTTCGCCGCCGAGCGCGTCGAGCAAAACCTGCCGCCTGCAAGTCTTGCTTTCGGCGAATTTTTTTATAACGCGCTCGCGGCTTTCTTTTGGAAATTTTTCAAACTTTTCGCTGTCATCAAAATTCCAAAGCAAAATCGCCTTCGAGATTTTTTTGTCGCGCCCCGCCCTCCCCGCTTCTTGAACGTAACTTTCAGCAGTAAGGCTCGGCTCAAGATGAATCACGGTGCGAATGTCCGATTTGTCAACGCCCATTCCGAACGCGCAAGTGCAACAAAGAATCGCGTCGTAATTCGGGAAAAACCATTTTTCCACGGCGGATTTTTCTTCGCGAGAAAGTCCCGCGTGATAAAACCGAACTTTTTCATGCCCGAAACATTCGACGAGCTCGCGAGCCATTTCTTCAGACGCAGCGCGCGTTCCGCAAAAAATCAGCATCGGCTTTTTTTCCGTGGCGGCAAGTCGGCACGCGGCCTTTTGCTTCGCCCATGCATATTCGACAAAATAATGAATGTTCGGACGATCGCTTTCGCCACGAACTAAATGCGCGTTTCCGCCAAAAAGCACTTGCGCGATGCGTTCCAAAATTTGTGGAGAAGCCGTTGCCGTAAAAGCCGTAACAAGCTCGATTCCCAAATCTTGAATTATTTTTCCAAGCGTCAAATACGCCGGACGAAAAGTGTCGCCCCATTCGGCAACGCAATGCGCTTCGTCGATTGCGATGTGCGAGATTTTGCATTCGCGCAATTTCGAAATCAATTTTTCGCTTTGTAAAACTTCGGGATTCGCAAGAATTATTTTCGCGCCGTTTTTTATTCGCCTGAAATTTTCTTCGCGTTCTTCTTCGCTTTGTCCGCCGCGAAAAACGACGCATTCGATTCCGCGCTCTTCGATTCTTCTTGCTTGATCGGACATCAGCGCGAGAAGCGGATAAAAAATCAAAGTTGGGCCTGAAAGCAAAACGGCGGGAAGCAAAAAGCAAAGCGATTTTCCCGCGCCCGTGGGCAAAAGCACGATTTGGCGACCGAGGCAAAAAACGTCGGTAAAATCCACGTCCGAATTTTCTTTTTGAATTCTTTTTGCCGCGCCGCTTTGCAAATCTTCCGCCGAATCCAAAATGTTTCCGACCACAAGCCTTTGCCACGGCATAAGATGCTGGATGCCAAAAACTTTTTTCGCCGTCCGAAGAATTTCATCATCGACTTCAATTTCATCGGCGCAAAAAACCGCGCCGCGCAATTCTTCGGGAAAATCATCTTCTGGCGGAATTTCAGCGCGAGCAAAAATATTTTCGATTCGAGGCGCGGTTTTTAATTTCGAACGAAAGATTTTTCCTGTGCAAAGAAAAATTTTTCTTTTAAGAATTTCGCATTTTTTGCAAAATGATTTTTTCAAAAAACTTAGATTTTCCATACAAATATGATACGAG
>CAMWIU010000015.1 GCA_947174385.1 uncultured Treponema sp. | reverse complement strand
GCTTCTTTATGCCGCGATTTTTCCGCGCATAAAAGCCGCAGAAAGCGAAAACCCGCCAGTTATTACCCCCCCCCTGTTGCACAAATGTATAGCGTTTGCGCCACTAGCGCATTCTACGCATAAAAAGTATAGATCTAGCACAACAAATTCTTTCCCAGCATTCAAAAATCACGAATTTGGCGTGGCAAATTCTTTGCCAGCACTCAACAAATACGAATTTGGTGCAACAAATTCGTTCCCAGCACTCAACAAAGACAAATTTTGTGCAACAAATTCCTTCACAGCGTTCAACAAATATAAATTTGCTGTAACAAATTCCTTCCCAGCGTCCAAAAAGCACAAATTCGGTGCACAAGATGCGTCCGCAGGACTTTATGTGCACGCCTCAACTCACCCGGAATCAACCGTCGCGCAGTCGGCGGAACAAAATAGCACAAGGAGTTATGATAAAAGCCCGCACAGATGGCGCGGACTTTTATCATGTCAAGTTTCCGTTGGAAACTTGCATATTTAATGCACATTCTAACTGCGTTGCGAATGTGCGTAAAAATGTCAATAAGAAAGTTGCAACTTTCTTATTGACATTTTATAGGAGTTTTTTATGACGAAAGAAATCCAAACATTTTACATCGGCGGAATGAACAACGCGGCGCATTTCCTGTTCGTCTCGAACATGGCGGAGCGCGCGGAAAAGGACAAGACTGTGGCGGAAAAATGCAAGGCGCAGGTCGCCGCGCTTCGTTCTGCAGTGCAGGCGGAAGACGAGAACCTTAAAATCAGCGCGAAAAGCCTCGTCACGGATAAAATCGTGGCGGCGGATCGCCTGCGCGACCAATTGTATGCCGGCTATAAGAAAGCCGTCGCGGGCTACACGAATTTTCCCATTGAGGAAATGGCGGAAGCGGCGAAAGTCCTCAATCAGCACATAAAGGACTACAAAATCGACGTGCAGGCGCAGTTGGACAAGGAAACCGGCTTGCTCGTCAATTTCATTCAGGACTTGGAAGGCAAGTTCGCCGAGCAGGTGAAGGCACTTTCGCTCACGGCGTTCGTGGAAAAAATGAAGGCGGCGAACGAGGACGTGCGCTCTCTTACGGGGCAGCGCACGGACGAGCGTTCGGCAAAAACTGCGGGCGCGCTCAAGGCGGCTCGGGCGGTGAGTGACGAGGCGTACAAAATGCTCGTGCTTCACGTGAACGCGCACGCGCTGCTTGAGGGCGAGGAAGCTTACAGCTCGTTCATCGACTACGCGAATACGGAAATCGACCACTTCAAACAGGAAGTGCTCGGCGGCTCGAAAAAGAAGGGCGCAGAATAAGCGCGAGTTTTCGAAGAAAACTCGGTAAGCAAGGCTTTGCCTTGCGACAGAATAAGCAAGCAGGTCGCAAGCCCTGCGACGGACAAGGAGAAATATATGAAAAGAACGACATGGATCGCAGTATTCGGTGCGGCGATGATGGTGCTGCTGGCACTGCTCGCCGCCGGATGCGACAACAGCATTGGTGAGGGCGGCGCGATTGATATCTTCTATATCAACAGTCATGGAATCAAACTCGTGCCCAACGAGACGAGAAAGCTTACGGTGACGGCAAATTTAAATAATGCTGCCAACAAAACTGTGACATGGTCGTCGTCAAATCCGGAGGTCGCGACGGTGGATGAAAACGGCAGGGTCACGGCGACCAAGAAAGGCGGCTTTACGACTATCATCGCACATTTGGGCGACAAGGAAGCGATATGCCCAGTCAGGGTGTGCTCCCATGTCTATCCCGACGAAGGAGACAAATGTGATGAATGCGGATTTCCGAAGCCAGTACTTGAGGGTGGAAAAATATCCTATTCTAGTGTTTGGGCGTATATTATGTACGACCCAGTCATACTCGAAAAATACGATGGGGAGGCTGCGGAGGTCAATATCCCCGAGGGCGTGATGGAAATCGGAGCGCGCGCGTTCGAGGACTGTACGAACCTTGTGAGCGTAAAGATACCCGACGGCGTGACGAAATTTGGAGACTACGCGTTCCAAGGGTGCACGAGCCTTGAGAGCGTGACGATTCCAGACAGCGTGACGAGCATCGGGGACGGTGCGTTCAAGGGGTGCACGAGCCTCGCGAGCATGACGATTCCCGCAAGTGTGACGAGCCCCGAGTACTCCGTGTTCGAAGGATGCACGAACCTTGCGAGCGTGGTGATATCCGACGGCGTGAGGAGCATCTGGCCCTACGTGTTCCGGGGGTGCACGAGCCTTGAGAGCGTGACGATTCCAGACAGTGTGACGAGCATCGGGGACGGCGCGTTCCATGGCTGCACGAGCCTAACGAACGTGACGATTCCAGCAAGTGTGACGAGCATCTGGAACTCCGCGTTCGATGGGTGCACGAGCCTTACGACCATAAACTATACCGGCACGGAGGAGGACTGGAATGCCATAACAAAGGGCATGGAGTGGAATAATAACACGGGCTACTATACGATAACGTACAACTACAAGGAATAACCGGGCGGCACTCGCATGGCTTGCGCAACGGGTTTTCGTTGAAAACTCGCATGTGCTTGCCCGTACCCTGCGCGAGGCTTGCGTTGCAAGGCTCGCGTAAGGGGCAATCTTCCCGCGCAAAACTAAACGCGGCGCGGGAAGCATAAAACACATGCGGGGAAGGAAAGGAAACTTCCTCAAGGAGAAAAAAAATGACTCAAAAACTCAAAATCTCGCTCGGCAAGGCAAATGCGCCGAATGCATCCAAATCGGACATCGACAATGCGTTTTTGGATCTTATCTGCTTAGATAGACTGGGAAAAAACGGCATTGTTGACGTTGGCTCGATATTCTGCACATTGGAAACAGAAATAAGGACATTTATAGGTGTCCTAATCTCATTGAAAGACTCACAAGGAAAATTCCCTCCAGTCAAATGGAGCATCGCGCAATTTCACACCGATTTGCTTTTGTCCCAACTCCAAGAAATCGATCTATCATCACTGCAAATCTGTTTCGTATAAAATGACAGTCCTTTTCAGAATTAGGCAATCTTTTGCGGCTTCCGCGTCCTGCGGATGCCGCTTTTGTTTGGGGCAGGAAGCGTTCTCTGTTCTGGGCGTTTGGTGGTTGCAGGAACCTCAAGGTTCAGTATGACGGCACAAAGGCGCAGTGGAACGCGATTGATAACAGTGCTTATTGGATATCTGCGACCGTACAGTGCACGGACGGCGTTATCGGCAGATAACAGGAACGCGCGGGGCATTGGTCGCAGCGCGCTGCTTAACGAGTTTATGTGTCCGCGTTGCGGGCACATAAACTCGCGCCTATAAGGCAATCTTCCCGTGCGTTCCGCGCACTTTGTGCGGACGGCGTTGCACAAGGCTCATATGCGATGAAGGAATGGCGGAAATCGCCTCGCCAAGCGTCACTGTAAACGTCACAGTAAAACTCACTGCAAATCAGAAAAACATCCTCGACCTTGTAAAGAAAAATTCGGACATATCGCAGGAAGCGATTGCGTCGGAACTCGGCATCGCAAGGGAAACTGTAAACCGCAACATGAAAAAGCTTCAGGAGCGCAATGTCCTTAAACGACTCGGCGCAGATAAGAATGGACGCTGGGAAATTGTTTGATTCGTGCGGAGGGTTCATACCCCGACGCTTGCGTCGCAATAAAGGGGAGGAAACCCGACAGCAATTACCTTATGAGAACAACATACCTCGATGCTTGCGTCGAGGTATGTTGAATCGCCGCTTCCGCCCTCCCACTTGAAGAAATCCAAAAAATTTGATAAAATCCTTTCCGTTGCCTTAAAAAGTTTAAAAAAAATTATATGTTATGGGTGGAGGCATTTTATGGCAGAAAAAAAAGACGCTGCGGCTCCTGTGGAAAAGCTTCAGGCTTTGGAAGCCGCCCGCTTGCAGATTGAAAAGCAGTTCGGGCAAGGCTCTCTGATGAAATTGGGCGCGCACACGGACGTGGCGAAAATCGACGTGATTCCGTCCGGCTCGATTTTGCTCGACGAGGCTTTGGGAATCGGCGGCTATCCGCGCGGACGAATAATCGAAATGTACGGCCCTGAAAGTTCGGGAAAGACGACTCTCGCCTTGCATGCCGTGGCGGAGGCGCAGAAACTCGGCGGAATCGCGGCTTTCATCGACGCAGAACACGCGCTCGATCCTATCTATGCGAAAAATCTCGGCGTGAACATCGACGAGCTTTGGGTGAGCCAGCCCGATACCGGCGAGCAGGCTTTGGAAATCTGCGAAAATCTCGTGCGCTCGGGCGCGGTTGACATAATCGTAATCGACTCAGTGGCAGCCCTCACTCCGCAAAAAGAAATTGAGGGCGAGATGGGCGATGCCGTGATGGGAATGCAGGCGCGTCTTATGAGCCAGGCCTTGCGAAAACTCACTGCCATCGTCGGCAAAAGCAAGTGCACCGTGATTTTCATAAACCAAATCCGAATGAAAATCGGCGTGATGTTCGGAAATCCCGAAACCACGACCGGCGGAAATGCGCTTAAATTCTATTCTTCCGTCCGCCTTGAAATTCGCCGCATCGAGACGATTGACGGCAAGGGAGACGACGAGGCCATCGGAAACCGAGTGCGCGTGAAAATCGTCAAAAACAAGGTCGCCCCGCCGTTCCGAAAAATCGAGCTTGACATTTATTTCGGCAAGGGAATCTCAAGCGCGGCGAGCCTTTTGGACAGCGCGGTAAAGCACGGCCTCATCGACAAGCGCGGCGCATGGTACACGCGCGGCGACGAGAAAGTGGGGCAGGGCAAGGAGAACGCCGTTTCGTTCATCGAAAACAATCCCGACTACAAGCTTGAATTGGAGCATTCGCTCCGCGCGATGGTTTTTCCGGGGCAGATTCTGCGCAACAAAGAAGGCGAGGTCGTGACCGAAGAGCAAATAAAGAAGTACGAAGCCGAAATGCGCGCGAAAGGCGTGGGCACTGGCGGCCTTGTTACGGACGCGAATCCTGTCGAAAAGGCGCAGCCTGCCGTTTCCGCAAAGGCGGCTTCTTCCGACAAGCCCGCACCTTCGGCTGGAAAGGCTTCCGCGCCGAAAAGCGATGCGAAGGCTGCCGCCAAAAAGGAAGTTCCCGGCGACTTGTTCTAGCAGGCAGAATGCGAGTTTTATTTGCTCGCAATGCGAGTAAATAAAACTTGGTAAGCAAGTCGCAAGACTTGCGACTAAAACTTTGCGGCTGGAACTCGCTTGCTGGGCGAAGAATCTTTGTGGGGTTAAATGACACCTGTCGCGCTTGGACTTGGCTCGAACAAAAAATTCTCTTGCCTTTCTCCCGAAGAAATTCTCGGCGGCGCGATTTTCGAGCTTTCTAAAATCCTTCATAATATCGAAATTTCTTCGGTCTATCGCACAAAGGCGATGTACGTCGTTGACCAAGAAGATTTTTACAACATGGCTTTGGTCGGGCTTTTGGACGACGGAATCTGCGCGCGCGCCTTGCTCGAAAAAATCCATGAAATCGAGGCTGCGTTCGGACGCGACCGCGAAAAGGAAATCCGATTCGGCCCGCGCTCGCTTGACATCGACATCGAATTTTTCGGCAGGCAGAAAATCCTCGAGCCTGATTTGCAGATTCCGCATCAGCGCCTAAAGGAAAGGGCGTTCGTTTTGACCCCGCTTTTGGAAGTTTTGAACGGCCTCGAAAGCAAGGAAGCGGCGCAAAATGCGCAAAGCGGCGATGCACAAGCCGCGCGAGCGGCGAATCAAATAACTTCCGTTCATGCAAACGGCGGTACGCCGTATGCACAAGCCGCGCGAGCGGCGGTTCAAGCAACTTCCACTCATGCAAACGGCGGTACGCCGTATGCGCCAGCCTCGAAAGCGGCGGTTCAAATAATTTCCACTCATGCAACGGCATGGAATGCCGATAATATAAAAGGAGAAATCTTTTGCTTTGGTCGCGATGAAATTTCGGACGCGCTTTTTTCTTTGGGCGAAAAGGATTGCGGCGTTGAGAAAATCATTCGGGCACAAGATTTTTTACCTTTTATAAAATCGAGGTTGCAAGATGGAAGAAGTTCGAGATGATGTTCAAGTCGCGCAGGAAAAATCGGCGGGCAAAAAGACGAAAAGCTATTCTGCCGGAAAATTCGAAGGTCCTCTCGATTTGCTTTGGACGCTCATCCGCGACAGCAAAATCAACATTTATGACATTCCCATCGCGCAAATCACCGACCAATATTTGGACTACCTCGACAATCTCGTCGATACGGATTTGACCGACCTTTCCGAATTTTACAGCTGGGCTGCGAAACTCGTCTACATAAAAAGCCGGATGCTCTTGCCGGTGGAAGTCGCCTACGATGACGACGACATCGAAGATCCGCGCCAGGAATTGGTGGATCGTCTCATCGAATACCAGAAATTCAAGCGGCTTTCGGAACTGATGGAAGAGCAAGAGGACGATTCCGACTACGTTTTCGAGCGCAAGAAAATCCAGCGGATGCTTCCGTTCGACGACGCGGAGTCGCAATGGGAGCGCGTGGACACTTGGGAACTTTTGCAGCAGATGCAGAAAATTTTCCGCAACATGATCAGCAAATATTCCAACGAAAAAATCCTCAATATGTATGAGGAAGTTTCGGTGAACGAAAAAATCACGCTGATGAACGAAAAGCTCGAGGAGACGGGTGAATGCATGTTCACGGATTTGATCACGCGGCGCGGAAACAAGATGGACATCGTATGCGCGTTCATGGCGATTTTGGAGGCCGTGAAATTCAAGATGGCGATGATTTACCAAAGCCGACTTTTCGGCGACATAAAAATCTGCAAATACAAAAACGACGGCGAAAAAGTTGTTGCGTAGTGCTTTCGGCCCGCGGCAATTTTATTTTCAAATTTTTTGAAGCCCCTTACGGAAGCGAAACGGTGCAGAGGCTAGCCCCAGCGGAAGCGCAGATTTAAATTAATTTCCTATCAGAAACAAGCATGAATTCTTTGTTAAAGAGCTTGATTCGTGTGGCAGAACGCGCCGAAGAAAAATTTGTCGCAAGCGCGTGAAGAATTTTGCCGAATCGTGCTGAAACACGAATCGTTATTTTTGACGAACGCCGAATCACCGCACGGCACAAATCGTCAAAATAACGAAATCCGAATCATCGTGAACGAAGAATCGTTATTTTGACAAAACGTGAATCCCTTTGTCACCCTCCAAATTTTTCCGCCACTTGCAAATTGTCGCATTGTATGCTATACTCGCAACGTTTGAATTAAAATTGTCGGATTTTTGAAATTGGCGGAGAAATAATTTATGGCGACAGAAGTTTCTTTGGAGTCCGAGGCGGCGTTGGTGGAGGCGGTTTTGTTTTTGGAAAGCGAGCCGCTCGCCGAAAAATCCATCGCTACGATTTCGGAGCTTTCCGAGGACGTGGTGAAAAAATGCCTCGAAATCCTGCGGGAAAAATATTCGGAAAAAAACTCGGGGCTTGAACTCGTGATGATCGCGGGCGGCTGGGCGCTCACTCCGAAAAAGAAAATTTGGAGCGTGCTCAAGGAACGCTACGGAAGCAAAAGCGAAGGCAGGCTTTCGCGCTCTGCGATGGAAACGCTTTCGATCATCGCGTACAGCCAGCCGATTACGCGCGCGGAAATCGAGGAAATTCGCGGCGTGAGCGCGGACAATATGATTCGCCTTTTGAGTGAGCGCAATTTGATCAAGGAAGTGGGAAAAAAGGACGTGCCCGGAAAGCCCGTACAGTTCGGGACGACGAAGGAATTCCTGAAATTTTTCCGCTTGAATTCCATCGCGGATTTGCCGCGCCTCGACGAAGAGGAAGCCGAGAGGTTCGAACTTGCGCGATAGGGATTTTTTTCAGGAATCGGATTTTTCGCAAGGCGGAGGCTCGTTCAGGGCGGAAGAACGCTTGCAGGCGTTTTTGGCGCACGCAGGAATTGCGAGCCGCAGGGCTTCGGAAAAAATAATTTTGGACGGCCGCGTCACTGTGAACGGCGAAGTTGTCTCTGTGCTCGGAACGAAAGTCGGAAGGGGCGACAAGGTTTGCGTTGACGGCGTTCCTGTTTCCGCCTCGGAGGAAAAACGCTACGTCCTTCTCAATAAGCCGCAGGGCTATGTCTGTTCGATGAGCGACGAAAAGGGCAGGCCCACCGCCGCCGACTTGATTCGGCGAAGGTACAGCGAGCGGCTTTACAATGTCGGGCGGCTTGACATGTATTCCGCAGGTCTTATAATTTTCACGAACGACGGCGACTTCGCAAAAACTGTTTCGCATCCTTCGGCGCAAATCGAAAAGGAATATGTCGTGGACACGAGCCTTCCGATTCCGCGCGGGCTTTGCGAAGATTTCGTTCGCGGCGTGAGGATTGACAATGTTTTTTACAAGGCCGTGAGAGCGCGGGAACTCAATTCGCACAGGATGGCGGTTGTCCTCACCGAGGGCAAAAACCGCGAAATACGCCGCATTTTTGAAGCCGCAGAAATCGGCATAAAACGCCTTACGCGCGTCCGCATCGGCAACATCAACATCAACGAGATGGAAGTGGGTGAAATGCGCGAGCTTTACGAATACGAAGTGGGCGAACTTTTGGCGCTTGCAAAGAACCGGGAATTTTGATACACTTTCATTCTCTTGTTGAAAATTCAAAACGGAGTTTTTATGGTAATCGCAATCGACGGGCCGGCGGGAACCGGCAAAAGCACAATCGCTTCGCTCATCGCAAAACGCCTCGGCGTGACTTATTTGAACAGCGGCTCGTTTTACCGCGCGATCACGCTCGCGCTTTTGGAAAACAAAATCGATCTTTCGGATGCCGGCGCGGTGCTGGATTTCGCGAAAAAGCAAAAGTTGGACTACGAGAATTCGCGCCTCGTCTTGAACGGCGTGGACGTGGAAGACCGCCTGCACGAAGATTCCGTGAGCGCGAACGCTGCGCAGGTGAGCGCGATTCCCGAAATCCGCCATCTCGTGAACGCGCGTCTCCACGAAATCACGAAATCCTTGAGCATCGTCTGCGAAGGCCGCGACATGACGACGGTCGTCTTTCCCGATGCCGAATACAAGTTCTATCTCGACGCTTCGATTGACGCGCAGGCCGAGCGGCGTTTCAAGCAGGGCGTGAGCCGGCTTTCGCTCGAGGAAATCAAGGCCGCGATTTTGAAGCGCGACGAAATCGACAAGAACAAAAAAGAAGGCGCGCTGAAAATTGCGGAAGATGCGAAATATATTGACACAACTCACTTGACAATAGATGAAGTTTGTGAAATAATAATAGGCAAAATCAAAGGCATCTAGGTGCCTAAAAAAGGTGTGTGAAAGATGGAAGTGGAAAAGGAAGAGTCAAAAGATTCAATCCAAACACAATTAGAAGAGTCTCTCAATAACTTCAAGCAGCTTGAAGACGGTCAGCTCGTCGATGGCACGGTTATTGACGTAACAAACGAACTTGTTTTCCTCGACATCGGATATAAGTCCGAGGGGAAAATTCCCGTGTCGGAATTCGCGGGCGACTTGCCTAAAATTGGTGACACGGTAACAGTTGTTCTTCTTAAGAAAGATGGCAGGAATGGTCCTGAAGTTTCCAAGGCAAAGGCCGACGCGAAGCAGGTTTGGAAGGATGTCCGAAAGGCGTTCGAAGAAAAAACTCCTGTTGACGGCACGATCGAAAAGTCGGTGAAAGGCGGCTTCGACGTTTTGCTCGGCGGCGATCTCCATGCGTTTTTGCCAATCAGCCAGTCTGATTGCCAAAAAGTGGAAAATCCCGAAAGCCTTTTGGGAGTCAAGGGCAAATTTTACATAGAGCGGCTTTATTCGGACAACAAGGCGAATGTCGTCGTGAATCGCCGAAAATACCTCGAAGAGCAGACGAGCGGCGCTCGCGACAAATTCTTCGCGGAAACTCAGATTGGCGACACCGTAAAAGGCGTTGTCAAGACGTTCACTAGTTTCGGCTCGTTCATCGACTTGGGCGGCTTCGACGGCTTGCTCCACATAAACGACATGAGTTGGGGACACGTCACGCGCCCTAAAGATTTCGTCAAAAAAGGCCAGGAAATCGAACTCAAGGTAATCCGAATGGATCCCGAGGAAAAGCGAATCAATCTTTCGCTCAAGCATTTTACCGAAGATCCGTGGGTTCATTTTGAAGAAAAATATCATGTCGGCGACATCGTTGACGGAAAAGTCACGAAGCTCACGGATTTCGGCGCGTTCATCGAACTTGAAGAAGGCATCGAAGGCTTGGCGCACATCAGCGAATTCAGCTGGACGAAAAAAGTGAGCAAGGCTTCCGACGTTCTCAAAATCGGCGACCAAGTGAAATGCGCCGTTTTGGGCTACGACATTCAGGCGGGACGAGTTTCGCTCGGACTCAAGCAGGCGACGGAAAATCCGTGGGATTCGATCGCGCAAAAATATCCTGTGGGAACGAAGGTTCACGGAAAAATCGTCAAAATCACGAATTCTGGCGCGTTCGTTTCAATCGAAGACGGCATAGACGGATTCTTGCACGGCGACGACATTTCTTGGACGAAAAAAGTAAAGCATCCTGGAAGCGAATTGAAACTCGATCAGGAAGTTGATGCCGTTGTCATCGAAAATGATCCCGAGGCGCACCGAATCAAGGTCGGCCTCAAGCAGTCCACCGAAGATCCGTGGCAGAAATTCGCGGAGCAGTACAAGCCCGGCAGCACGCTTGAAGGCGAAATCACTTCGATTACGGATTTCGGCGTGTTTGTGAAAACTCCGGTCGGCATCGAAGGCCTTGTGAACAAGTCCAACTTGAGCGAAGACCGCGACACTCCGTTTGAAGAAGCCGTGAAAAAGTACAAGGTCGGCGACAAGATAAACGTGTATGTCGTGGACGTGAAGAAGGACAAGGAACAGGTGGCTTTCTCCGTCCGGGAATTCAAGAAAAAGCAGCAGCGCGACGAGATTTCTCAATATATGACTTCTTCGGCGGGCGACAGCGACGGCGCGTACACTTTGGGAGACGCGCTCAACGCGAAAAAATAATTTTCGATGGAACGAGGCTTTGTTTCAAAAAGCGCGATTCTTTCGGACTTGCTGAAAATCGTCGAAGTTGCGGCAAACACGTCTTCGGCGGTTTTGCTTGATGGCGGCGATTCGCGCGAAAAAGAATTTTTTGCGCGAATGCTTCATTTCGATGGAGCGCGGCGCGAAAATCCTTTCGTGCGCGTGAATTGCGCGTCGGGCGAAAATGCGCGGGAAGAAATTCTCGTGAAGATTCGCGATGCGTTTTCTTTCGCGCATGGTGGGACGGTTTTCTTTGACGAAGTGGCGGAACTTCCGCTTGAAGCGCAGTCGCTTTTGTTGAGATTCGTCCAAAGCAAAGGCGAAGAGACGGCGAGAATTGTGGCTGCCACTCGTTTTAATCTTGAAGAACTGGTTGACTGCGGTCGCTTTAGTGGGGAATTGCTTTCCGCTTTGAGCGCGGTGATTTTGCGTGTGCCGGTTTTGGATTTTCGATTTGATGAGGAAGTTTCGGACGAAAATTCCGAGCGGGACGAATTTCGTTCTATTTTTATGAGCGAAGGTCATGTGCGCCTAAAGGATGCCGAAAATATTTTTAAGAAGAATTATCTTCGGAGCGTCCTTGAGACCACGCACCACAATCAGACGAAGGCGGCGCAGATTTTGGAAATCCAGCGGACGTACCTTTCGCGGCTTGTGGGCGAACTTGGAATCCGCAATTGAATTGCTTGAAGGAAAATAAATTATGGAGATTGTGAAAATGAACGCCGCCTTGAACGGCGAAAAAAAGTCTTCAGGCTCGCAAAAAGTGAGCGCGTTTTTGGGCGACAACCGAATCGTTTTGCTTGCGATTCTTTGTGTGCTCGTTTTGGGTGTCGTAGCTTATGCTGTGGCGTTCAGCGTTTATTCTT
This sequence comes from uncultured Treponema sp., assembly GCA_947174385.1. Taxonomy (GTDB): domain Bacteria; phylum Spirochaetota; class Spirochaetia; order Treponematales; family Treponemataceae; genus Treponema_D. The sequence goes on along the minus strand of CAMWIU010000015.1, from coordinate 16,417 downwards.
CTTCGGTCAAAAAAAATCTTGACGTTGTGGAAGTGATAGAATATTCGCTTTTGAAAGACGCGGCAGATTTGGAAGAAAGCACCATCACCGCGCGTCAGGACACGGCTCTTTCAAATCTTGAGCCGTATTTGAAAAAGGGCGGAATCGTCGGTGCGCGCGCGGATATGCTCGCCGCCGATATTCACATGCAACGGAAAGAATGGGACGCTTCGCGCGCGTTGTGGCTTGATGCCGCGGCAAAGCGCAGGAAAACTTACCTTGCGCCCATTTGCAATTTTAATGCGGCGGCGTGTTCGGAAGAACTTGGCGATGTGGAATCGGCTTTGAAATATTATCTTCTTGCCGCCGAAAATTCGGAATTTACAGTCAGAAGCCGCGCGTATTTTGATGCTGGGCGCATGAAGGAATCTTTGGGTGATTTTGAAGGTGCGGCGGATTTGTACGAGCAAATAGCCTCGCTTGAATATTCCGGCGATATTTGGAATGATTTGGCGCAGACTAGGTTCATCGTGCTTCGGGCTGAAGGAAAAATCCAATAAAAGGCAATAAACGTGCATCGGAATTATCGGGTGGGGGCATAATACACTTCTCGATTTTTCCTAAATTTCTTTTTTCTCTATTCCTGTTTTTTTTGACGGCTTTTCCGTTCTGCGCCTGTGGACTTGACACGTATTATGTTTTGGAATACGCACCGCGAGTAGGTCATACTCCAAATTATATTGCAGATGATTATTTAGGACGTTATTTTGAATTCTATGCTGCGCAAAATTCAAATGCGGGAAATTCCGAATTCCGCTTTTTGGGAACATACGTCTATTACAGAATTTATTCCAGTTCTAGCACGATGATTTCGAACCACAATTCTATTGAAGCTGTGAATAATTCCTCGAACTATTCTGCCGCCGCCGAACGCATGATTGGTCTTGGCTATCGAGAACTGAACACGGACAAAGGAATTCTAAGCCCATTTGCTGCGGGTACACGTGTGCATATTCGATTGACGAATTATAAAGAAAAAGATAGTGGTGAAATTGGCAATAAGGCGCAAATTGAAGTTGACGGAATTGATATAGGAATTCCGCGCCGCTCGCGTGGGCAAAGTTATTCATTTGATTTTGGAAGAAAAAAAGATCCTGCTAAATATCCAGAAAGTTCAACAGTACAATACGCTTCCCCTTCAAGTAGTGATGACGATTTTTCGGGAAGCGCCCCGAACGACAATAAATACTATGTAGACATGTATGCTGTGGCGGCTGGCCGCGACACGACTTTCAGAAAATATTACAGCAACGTAACTTATTTAGGCTCGATTACGATTGACGCGAGTTTTCCAGATAATTAAATTTTCGTGCCGCAAATCGTGCAAGGGCTTGCGCAATTTTTTTGTTTGTGTTATAATACTTTCACTTTACGGGATGTAGCGCAGCTGGTAGCGCGTCTGCTTTGGGAGCAGAATGTCGCAGGTTCAAATCCTGTCATCCCGAATTTCAATCTTTTCTGTGCAATCTTCTCGAATGGGTAAAAATTCGCGCGCCAATTACGCGCTTGTTTCTTTGCTTCGCGGAGTACTTGAACTTTTTGCGAAATTTTCGTATCATAGTTTTATGTTTTTGTTTTTATGCTTGCTTTTTCCGTTGGGATTTTTCATTTGGACGCGCACGAATGAAGATGGCGCGCTTAGATTTTTGCCGTCCGCTTTTTTGGGCGTTTTTGTTTCCGCCGTTTTTTGCGCGTTCAGATTTTTTTTCCTGCCGTTCTATTATTTGCCGCAAGATTCGTTTTTAAGAAATTTCTTCTATGTATTTTGCAATTATGTTTTCGCGCCGCTTTTGGCGATGGCTGTTCTATGCTTTTTGCTTGAAAGACGCGGCGATTTTTTTTCGCGCTTCGAAAATTTTTTTCCGATTTGCGCGGGATTTTATGCCATTTACCTTCCGTTCAGAATTTTGAATGGAAGGCTTCCCATTCCTTTTTTCCTGCTTTTTGCGAAGCCCGTGATTTGCTTTTCTATGATTCTTGCCGCGTCGAAAATTCTTGTCGCGCTTTTTGAAAAGCGGCGGACGAACATAATGGACAATTCCAAAAAAATTTTTTTGTCGTGTGCGCTCGCTTTCACGCTTTTGCTTCCTGCGGTGCTGGAAGCGGCTTGGATGGTTGGCGCAAATTCAATTCTCACGGTGATTTTGACGCTCGCTTATTTGGCGGCCGCCGCGATTTTTTCCGTAATCGACAAATAAAATTTTGCGATGATTTGCGCGGAGGGTTTCATACCTCGATGTTTGCGTCGAGGTATGTTGATTTGCGCCTAAACTTTTTTTTTATTTTGCCGAAAATTTGGGTATGAACAGTTTTTCGCGGTCAGTAGATTTATTGCAAAAAGCACTCGACGTGAATGCGTTGCGCTATCAAGTTACGGCGAACAATATCGCAAATTCCGAAGTGCCGAATTTCAAGCGTTCCACGGTGAATTTCGAAAGCGAGCTGAAACGGGCGTTCGACTCGCAGAAAAACGCGCGCAATTCGTTCGACTTGGCTCGCACGAATTCCAAGCACGTTTCGATTCACAACGTAATCGATCCTGCGTCCGTAAAGCCGAGGCGCACGGTGGATTGGGCTTCCACGGAAAACTCGAACGGCAACAGCGTCAACGTCGAGACCGAGGCTATGAACGTCATCAAAATTCAAATGCAGTACAGGCTTTTGAGCCAGCTTGAGAATTTTGAATTCAGCCAAGTGCGCACGGCGATGCAGCCGAACAGATAGATTTAAGGGAACAATGTAATTTTGAAAATTTCTTCTTGACTTTTTATGGGGGATAATATGGGAATTTTTTCTAGCATAAACATCGCTTCCACAGGATTGAGCGCGGAGCGTCTTCGCACCGATGTCATTTCCAACAACATCGCGAACGCTTCCACTACGCGCACTCAGGAAGGCGGCGCGTTCAAACGCTCGCGCGTGGTTTTTCAGCCGGTGAGCGATTCGAATCCCACGTTCCGCACTCCGTACCTTCCTTCTAATTTGGACAACGGTCCTGGAAAAGGCGTTAAAGTCCGCGAGATTGTGAAGGACACTTCGGAAGGAAAACTCGTATACGATCCCGATCATCCCGACGCGATAAAAAGCGGACCGAATGCGGGCTACGTGGAAATGCCGAACGTGAACATTGTGAACGAAATGGTTGACTTGATTTCGGCTTCGCGTGCATACGAAGCGAACACGACGGTGATAGAAGGCTCGAAAGAAATGTTTAGCGCGGCACTTGAAATTGCAAGGTAAGTAAAATAAAAGCATCGCGCAAATAGCGCGTCGCTTTTTTCTTTGATATGGGAGGAAAAATGAAAATCAATGAAATGCAAGTCCTTCAGATGAAAGGATTTGAAAATGTTCAAAATACGAATCCGCTGAAAACCGCGCCTTATTTGAATCTGACTTCCGCCGCAGAAGAACGCCAGCGGCTCAACGAAAAGTCGTTCGGCGAATTTCTTTCGGATGCCGTAGCTCAGATGAACAAGCAGCAGACGAATGTCGCGGCGATGGAAGAGCAGCTCATCACGGATCCGGAAAGCCTTGACATTCATGACGTTACCACGGCGATGGCAAAGGCGCAAATGTCGATGACGCTCGCAAAAACCGTCGTTGACAGAATCGTAACTGGTTGGAACGAAATTACGACGACAAGATAATTTTGCGAAGACAAGACTTGGCGACTAAATAATGTTGCCAAGTTTGCCGCGAAGATTTGTAAAAAACTCGCGGCAAAAAAGTGCGTCAAATTTTTATGGGAGAAAGCAAATGGAATCTAATGATCACATTGTGCGGGAGGGAGTATACATTCATCCTACCGACACGGTTTGGCCAGCACGTCCAGACGAGGCTGTTCTCCAAGTAAAGAAACTGCGCGAAGTGAAAGTTGACGAAAACTATCCGTTTTTGGACAGGACTTTCAAAGGCTGGTTTTTTCGCAATCTTATTTACACAATTGTTTTCACGCTCGTCTTTTTTTTGCAGCATCTGCGTTACGGACTAAAAATCGAGGGAAAAGAAAACATTCGGCGCAACAAAAAACTTTTCAAGAACGGCGCGCTCACTGTTTGCAATCACGTCTATCGATGGGATTTTCTGGCGGTGGTTCAGGCCACTCGCAAACGGGAATGGTTTCCGGCGCGCGCGGAAAATCTTGGCGGAAGCGATCAGATTTTGATTCGTTCTGTGGGCGGAATTCCTATTGCCGAAAATTTCGCGGGAATGAAAAAATTCTACGCGGCGTTCGACGAACTTCATTCGAAGAAAAAATGGTTTCACGTTTTTCCCGAAGGATGCCGTTGGCAATGGTATCAGCCGCTGAGACCTTTCAAGCGCGGCGCGTTTGAATTCGCGCATCGCTATGATATTCCAGTCATTCCGATGGTGATAACTTATCGCGAGCCGAAAGGTCTGCGCAAATTGATTGGGATAAAACATCCGCTTCTCACGTTGCGCGTCGGAGAACCTTTCCTTTCCGATCAGACAATTTCATCCAAGCAGGATTCGATCCGCATGCGGAAAATTGCGTTCGAAAAAATGTGCGAGATGGCTGGCATAGTCAAAAACAAGTGGCCCTGCGAAGGCGACTAATTATTTGCACAAAACCAAATCGTATTCTCGCGTTCCAAGTCCGATTTTTTCGCCATGCTCGAGCGCGGTTTCCCAAACCGAAGCGTGAGTCGAATCGCGCCACAAATCGCTCGTCGCCTTGTAGCCCGCCTTTATGTGGTCGCCGATTTGCGTGTCCTTGAAACGCTCGGCTTTTTGGCAAAGATCACTCGAAGCCTTGTCCAAAGCCACGGGGTCGAAACTCGCCGCCATTCCCAAATTCGGGATGAGTGGCGCGTCGTTGAACGCATGGCAGTCGCACCACGGACTCACGTCGCGAATGATGTTTATGTGAAAGCAAGGGCGGCCTTCGCAAACGGCATGCGTGTATTCTGCCATCTTGCGTCCCAAATCTTTGAACGCGCCTTCGTTGGGATTGTAGATTGCGTCGAAATTGCACGAGCCGATGCATCGTCCGCAGCCCTTGCATTTTTCTTGGTCGATCACGGCCTTTTTTTCAATGTATGAAATCGCGTCGCTTCCGCATTCCTTCGCGCATTTTCGGCAGCCTCGGCACGCTTCTTGATTTACGAGCGGCTTTCCGGCGTTGTGCTGAATCATTTTTCCGGCGCGGCTTCCGCATCCCATTCCGATGTTTTTTATCGCGCCGCCGAATCCCGCCTCTTCGTGCCCTTTGAAATGCGCGAGCGAGATGAAAATGTCGGCATCCATCACGGCGCGTCCAATCAGCGCGGTTTTGCAAAGCTCGCCGTTCGGAACGGGAACTTCGATGTCGTCAGTGCCTTTGAGACCGTCTCCAATAATCACGGGGCAGCCTGTCGTGACGGAATTGAATCCGTGCTTTTCGGCGCAGGAAATGTGCTCGATCGCGTTTTTGCGCGAGCCGGGATAAAGCGTGTTGCAGTCGGTGAGGAACGGTTTTCCGCCCAAATCTTTTACGAGTTCCGCCACGGCGCGCGCGTAGTCCGGACGCAGGAACGACATGTTGCCGTCTTCGCCAAAGTGCATTTTTATCGCGACGAATTTTCCGTCGAAATCGATTTTTTCAATTCCTGCCGATTTTAAAAGTCGCTTTAATTTTTTTTCAATTCCGCCGTCTTCTGTGGCGCGAAAATCCGTGAAAAAAACTTTTGCCTTTTCCATTTTCCCCTCCGATTTTTTTGAATCTGAATTCATTTTAAATTAATATGCCAAAAAAATCAACACCTTGACGCAGGGCATTGAGGTATGAAAAAAAACGCACGAATCACCACTTGAAATATTTTTTCGAATTCATTATAACGATAGCGATATGACAAAAGATTTGACGGAAGGAAAGCCGCTCGCGCTTATAATCAACTTTTCGGTGAGCGTCCTTTTGGGATTGCTTTTCCAGCAATTCTACAACATCGTTGACACTGCAATCGTCGGGCGCGCGCTTGGCCCTGACGCGCTCGCGGCGGTGGGCTGCACGGGAAGCGTCTGCTTTTTGCTACTCGGATTTTGCAACGGCGTTGCAGGCGGATTCACGCTTCCGATCGCGCAGAAATTCGGCGCGAAAAATTTTCCCCTCATGCGGACCTATGTTTGGAACGCCGCGTTTTTGTGCGCGGCATTTTCCGTCGTGTTCACCGTGGGAACTGCGATTCTTTGCCGCCCGATTCTCGTTCTGATGAAAACGCCGGAGCCGATTTTGGACAATGCCGTTTCATACTTGAGGATTATTTTCTTTGGAATTCCTTTTTTGTTCCTGTACAATTTCATCGCGAATTTGATGCGCTCGCTTGGCGACAGCAAAACGCCGCTTTATTTTTTGGTCGCGTCGTCAATATTGAACATCGTGCTGGACTTGTTTTTCATCCGAGTCTGCTCAATGGGAGTGGCGGGCGCGGCTTTGGCGACGGTGATTTCGCAGGCTTTGCCGGGCTTCGTAAGCCTTGTTTTTTTGATGAAAAAATTTTCGATTTTGAAAATGAGCCGTGAAGAAAAAGTCATCGCGGAAAAGCATTGCCTTGAACTGTGCCGATTCGGAATTCCGATGGGACTGCAATATTCGATCACGGCGATTGGAAGCGTAATCTTGCAGTCGTCGGTGAACGGGCTCGGACCTTCTACGGTGGCTGCGATCGCCGCAGGAATGAAAATCCACATGCTTTTTGCGAGCGTGTTCGATTCTTTCGGGCTTACAATGGCGACCTACGGCGGGCAGAACACGGGTGCCGCGAAGTACGAAAGGCTCGCGCACGGCGTTCGCGACTGCATGCTGATTTCGGCGGCGTACAGTTTGGTGGCGTTCACAGTGGTTTTCTTTTTCGGAAAAAATTTCGTCTACATATTTTTGGAAGAGCCGAGCGAAAAAATTTTGCGGGAAGCATACATTTTCCTTCTTGCGAATTTCGGATTTTACATAACGCTCGCCGCCGTGAACATTTATCGTTTTATGATTCAGGGAATGGGATTTTCCGCGTTCTCAATGTTTTCGGGACTTGCGGAAATGCTCGCGCGCACTGTGATGGGAATATTCGCAGTTCCACTTTTCGGAATATACGGCGCGGTTTTCGGAAGTCCTGCCGCATGGGTTTTGGCGGATTGCTTTTTGATTCCGGCGTTCCACCATTGCCTGAAAAAGCTCAAGAGCGCGCAGAGGATTTAGGTGCGTCTTTGCAATAATTGACACGCGCACTTTTTCCGTGTAGAATAAAATCGAGCAATGGACATAACATCAAGAATCTCGATGCCCGCGATAATATTGATGCGGCGGGAAATCGAGCGCGCGGGCGGAAACGAAGTTTTTTTCGTGGCGAAGACAAACGAAAATGGAATCGTCACTTCGGCAAAGGCTTTTTCGCGCGGAAACGAGCACAGCGTGCCAATAAATTTTTCGGAAAGCCGCGAGCCTTGCGTTCTCATACACAATCATCCTAGCGGAAATCTCACGCCGTCCGAAGCCGACATGTCCGCCGCTTCCCGCGCCAACGAGAATTCGCAGGGATTTTATATCGTGAACAATTCCGTCACCGAAGTGTATGTCGTGATGGAAGCAGTCCTTGCGAAAAAACTTGAGATGCTTGATGAGGAAGAAGCCGCGTCCTACATAAGCGATGGCGGCGCGCTTTCGAAGATGTCCGAAAATTTTGAAGAGCGGCCCGTGCAGGTACGGCTTTTGAAATCCATCGCGAAAGCGTTCAACAAAGGGCAGGTGGGCGCGTTCGAGGCGGGAACGGGAGTTGGGAAAAGTTACGCCTATTTGATTCCCGCGATTTTGTGGGCGACGAAAAACAAAGAGCGCGTCGTAATTTCTACGGGCACGATAAACCTTCAGCAGCAGTTGAGCGAAAAGGACATTCCCGCCGCGCAAAAAATTCTCGGAAAAAATGTCAAGGCAGTTTTGGTAAAAGGTCGCAACAATTACGTCTGCCTTCGAAGGCTTGAGGAATTAGGAAAGGAGCGCGACTTGTTCGACAACGAAAGCGACGCGCTGGAAAAAATCCGCGAATGGGCGAAGTTTTCTCCCAGCGGAAGCCGCAGCGACCTTTCGTTCTTTCCTCCCGAAAACGTCTGGTCGCGCGTGTCCTCGGAAAGCGATGCCTGCATGGGACTGCATTGTCCGTTTCGCGACAAGTGCTTTGTAATGGCTGTGAGGCGCGAGGCGAGCGACGCGCAGATTCTCGTGGTGAACCATCACTTGCTTTTCGCGGACATCGAGTCGCGAATGAACGGCGTGGGCTATGACGACAGCGCGGTGCTTCCTCCGTACAAGCGAATCGTTTTTGACGAGGCGCACGGAATCGAAAACGCCGCCACGAGTTTTTTCAGCGAGCAAATTACGAGGATGAAAATAATCAAGCAGATGAACCTTTTGTATCGCAAGCGGCGTTCAAGCTATGCCGGATATATTTTCACGCTAATCGCGCTTTCCACGCAGGAAGACACTTCGGATGACGTGGCGGAGGCGGTGGATCTGATAAAATCCGACATAGCGAATCTCGAGACGGCGGCTTTGGACATAATGCAAAACGAATCAACGCTTCGCCTCTACGAAAAGACTCGCTCTGCTTTTTCGCCCGTGATTTCGCTTTTGGGAACTTTGGCGCAAGATTTGGAACGCCTTGTTTCTGCCGTGCGGAAAATCGTGGACGGACTTTCGGAAGAGGACAAAACCGAAAACGCATATTGGGAAACGAAGTCAATTTTGCGGCGTTTGGAAGCAGGCGCGATTCTTTGCAAGGATTTTTCGCTTTGGGACGAAAAGCGCGACATGGTTTTTTGGATTCAAAAGCAGCGGCTTCCCGAAGGCTTCGTTTCTGAAGGCGGCTCGACTTATGTCGTGTTTTCGCGCACTCCGCTTTATGTCGCCCCGCTCATGAACAACGGCGTTTTCGAGCCGATGGAAAGCGTCGTGTGCACTTCCGCGACGCTCAAGATTTGCGCGGATTTCGGATTTTGGATGAGGCGCACGGGGCTTTCTTTGGTCGGGCAAGAAAGGCTTTCCACGGAAATTTTTGACTCGCCTTTTCCTTACGAGAAAAACGTCCTTCTTGCCGTCGCGCGCGATGTTCCGCTTCCGAACAGCATAGAATTCCAAGGCTTCATAGAACGCGCGATTTTGAAATTGATTTCCGCGAGCGGCGGAAGCACGCTAGTTTTGTTCACATCCTACGATTCGCTGAAAAACGCATACGGCAGAGTTCAGAACGGGCTTTCCGAACTTGGAATAAATGTCATGCGGCAGGGTGACGACGACCGCTTTCGACTTTTGGACAAATTCAAAAACGACAAGACGAGCGTGCTTTTTGCGACGGATTCTTTTTGGCAGGGAATCGACGTTCCCGGGGATTCCCTGCGGCAAGTCATCATAGTGAAGCTGCCTTTTCCAGTTCCGTCAGAGCCTGTGTTCGCGGCGCGCGCGCAGGAAATCGACGAGCGCGGCGGCTCTTCTTTCATGGAACTTTCCGTTCCCGAAGCCGTGATAAAATTCCGCCAGGGATTCGGCCGCCTTGTGCGCCGCAGCGACGACAGCGGAACGGTCGTGGTGCTTGACCGCCGCATTGTCGAAAAGCCTTATGGCAAGATTTTCATGCAAAGCCTGCCCCAAACGCGCGTGGCGTATGACAGCGTGGACAACATTGCAAAGCAAGTGCAGGCGGCGACAAGGCACGGCAATTCGCAAGATGAAGATTGCGATTCATGAAAATTATTGTTGCGGCAGTTTTCCAAAATCTTTGTTTCGCTTGCGAAGCGATTGTATTATCAAGTTGCCTTCTTCAAGCCGATAAATTTCGTCCATGTGAAAATCGAGATTGCTGGGAGGGAAGGGCGGATCGGGATTTGGCGCTTTTTTCGACATCGCGTTCCGAACAAGTTGCGCGATAATTTGAACGCCGTTCGCGTTTTGAACGCGCTTCAAGTATGGCTCGCCAAGTCCGCAGATTGTCGCGGAAGAATCAAGCTCGTAGATTTCTGGACGCGCGCGCGTTTTTTGCACGTTGCGAATAGTGACGCTGCGCCCGTTCGCGCAAGTGAAATTCTTTCCGCCGCTTTGAATGTGCTTCACGACCGAAAAAGTTTTTCCGCCATCCGAAAAAAACGCCTTGTCCTGCGAGTATTCCATTTCGGTTTTCCAATATCGAATCGTGTAAACCGCATCGCGCGTGATGTAAGTGGAATAAATGTTTTCGCCGCTCGTTGGAATCGAAACTTTTACGCCGTCGGTGGGAACAAGCGAGCACCAAAATCCCAAAAGTTCGTCCGACTGATTTTCGCCTGAAACATTTTCGTTGGTCTCGCCTTCAAGATTTTCGTTTTCCGCCGCGCTCAATTTTATCGCGAAATTCAAATACAAATTTCCGCCGATTATCGCAAGCGGAATTATCGCAGGTTCGCGCACTCCGGGATAGCGCACAAAAATTTCCCAAGCCGAGCCTTCGCCCTGCGCACCGCCGCCCGATTCCGCAACGCGCAAAAGCGGCCTGAATTCCACGCGAATCCTTTCCGCTTCGGGGCAAGTGGAATCGTTCAGAAAGCGCGCTTCGGAAGAAAAACTTTCAGGCTCTGCCGTGCGATCCAAATACCAGCCGTAAAAAGTTTTGAGCAAAATCGAAATGTGTTTCGCCTGATTGCGCGCCGCGTTTTTTTCATCTTCGCTCGCTTCGGCGTTCAAAAGAATTTCCTGCACGCGGCTTTCCAAAAAATCGTCGCTTTCTGCGAACATCACGAAACGGTCGTCGCGCTCCCAAAGCCCCGCGAAAGCGTCCGGCACGCCAAGCGAAAAATTGCCGGACGAAACCTGCGCCGCCGCGAAAAATGTGTTTGCGAGAAAAATAGAAATTGCGATTTTTAAAAATGGCTTCACTTTTTCATTATCGGAAAAATGAAATTGAGTGATGAGGGAAAAATAAAATCGGCGCACAAAGAGCGGACTTTTTGAAGCCGCTTGCGAATTCTCGCAAAATCGCGATTTGCTATTAACTAACATTCGAAAAACTGCTATAATTTCCAAATGCCATTGAACCTTGAAACGCTAAAAGACGAACTCAATCCAGAACAATTCCGCGCCGTCACAACCACCGAAGGCGCGCTCCTCATAATAGCGGGCGCGGGCAGCGGAAAGACGCGCGTCATAACGTACCGCATAGCGCACATGTTGGAAAAAGGAATTCCGCAAAGCCAAATCCTCGCGCTCACGTTCACGAACAAGGCGGCGCGGGAAATGGAAGGGCGCATAAAGGAACTCACCGGGCAAAAATTGAAAAACATTACAGTCTCGACTTTCCACGCTTTCGGCGTGAAAATCCTGCGGCAGGAAATCGCCCGTCTGGGCTGGCGCGAAAATTTTACGATTTACGATGAAAGCGACAAAATCGCCTTGATAAAGGAAAGCGGCCGCGAACTCAAGATGTCCGCCGACGCGCTCGACTGCTACAAAATCGCGATTCTTTTTTCCGACATCAAGACTGGCAGAAAAAATTGGAAGGCGGAAACCGACATTTACCGAGAGCTTTACAAATCCTATCAGGAAGGTTTGAAGCTTTACAACGCCGTGGACTTCGACGATCTCATCGTGCTTCCCATAAGGATTTTCCGCGAATTTCCCGACGCGCTCGAAAAATACCGCGCGCGCTTCAAGTACATAATGGTGGACGAATTCCAGGACACGAGCCACCAGCAGTACGAGATGATGCGGATTTTGGCGAAGGGAATTCCGGGCGGACAAAACGGGCAATCCCGCGCGAACATCGCCGTTGTCGGGGACGACGACCAAAGCATCTACAGCTGGCGCGGCGCGGACTACCAGAACATAGTCAACTTCGAAGAGGATTTTCCCGACGTTCAGGAAATCCGCCTCGAGCACAATTACCGTTCCACGGAAACGATTTTGGAAGCGGCGAACGGAGTGATAAGCCACAACACGAACCGCAAGGACAAAAAGCTTTGGTCTTCGAAAGTCTCGGGAAGACCGATAGAAATCTTCATGCCCGAAAACGAAACCGAAGAAGCGAATTTCATCGCGGAATCGATCCAAGGTCTTTGCGCCGAAGAAGGCCTCAAATACGGCGACTTCGGAGTGCTCATGCGCGCGAACACGCAAAGCCGCCAAATCGAGGAGGCGTTTCTCGCGGCGAACATTCCGTACACGATGAGCGGCGGAACGAGCTTTTTTGAGCGCAAGGAAATCAAGGACATCTTGAGCTATCTTCGCGTGATCGCGAACCACGACGACGACGTGAACTTGAGGCGAATCCTAAACGTGCCTCGGCGCGGAATCGGGCGCACGACTCTTTCGGTTTTGAACGAAGCGGCCGCCGAGGAAAAAAAGTCGCTTTGGCAGACGATGAAGTCGTTCGAAGAATTCACGCTGGGAGAAAGCGCGCTTTCGCAAAAGTCGATTTCGGATTTGGAAGACTTTATGAGAATCATCGAAAGCCATTCTTCGATGCTCGGCGGAAAAGGACTTGCAAAAAAAGTGCGCGCGCTGGTGGACGAAATCAACTATTGGGATTTTTTGATTTTGGAAAATCCGAAAAGCGAAAAGGCCGCGCGATTCAAATACATGAACATCGAAAGCCTGATTCATTCGATAGAAGTTTGGGAAAACGATCCCGACAACGAAGGCGGAACGAGCCTTTACGACTATCTGAACCGAATCACGCTTTTGAGTCGCGACGACGGCGACGAGGACGAGAAAAAAGGCAAGGTGAATTTGATGACAATCCACGCATCGAAAGGCCTCGAATTTCCGGTGGTCTTCATCGCGGGCGCGGAGGACGGAATCATTCCGCACGCGCGCGCCCTCGAAGAAGGCGAAAACAATGTGGAAGAAGAACGAAGGCTTTTTTATGTGGCGATAACGCGCGCGAGGGAAAAGCTTTTCATCTCTTCATGCAAAAAAAGGCGCAAAATGCAAAGCGTCGCCGAATGCGAGCCTTCGCGCTTTTTGGACGAGATCCCCGCGAACTTGGTGACATACCACGAGCCTTCCAAAGCCGTGGACAATAAAAAAGCCGCCGACATTTTGGCGAACATGCGAAAAATGCTCGCGAGCAGGGGAGAAGTTTAAATCGCACCGCGTCCTATCTTGTGTCAAAACCAGTAGAACAAATTTTCTTTTTGTGATATAATTTTCTTACAATAAAATAAAAACATATTCAGGAGAAGAATTTTGTATACGCCCGTTGATCCCAAAGCGGAGTTTCCGAAGCAGGAAGAAGAAGTCTTAAAATATTGGAACGAAAACGACACGTTTAAAAAATCCCTTTCACAGCGCGAAGGCTCGGAGGAATTCGTTTTTTATGACGGGCCTCCTTTTGCCACAGGGCTTCCCCATTTCGGGCATTTCATTCCTTCGACAATCAAGGACATAATTCCGCGCTATCAGACGATGCGAGGCAAGCATGTTCCGCGAAGGTTCGGCTGGGACTGCCACGGACTTCCCGTCGAAAATCTCATCGAAAAGGAACTCGGCATAAATTCCAAGCACGAAATCGAGGCTTACGGAGTGGCGGCGTTCAACGAAAAATGCAAGGCTTCGGTTTTGAAGTACACCGCCGAATGGCGCAAGACGATAACGCGCATGGGACGCTGGGTGGATTTCGACGACGACTACAAAACTATGTCGCCCGATTATATGGAATCGATTTGGTGGGTGGCGAAGTCGCTTTGGGACAAAGGCTTGGTTTACGAAGGAAAATACATTCTTCCTTATTGTCCGCGCTGTTCCACCGTTCTTTCCACTCACGAACTTTCGCAGGGCTACAAGGAAAAGCAGGATCCCGCGATTACGATTCGGTTCAAGGCGAAATCTTCTCCCGAAAAATTCCGCGACGAGGATATGGAAGCCGGCCGCGTTTATTTCCTCGCATGGACGACCACTCCGTGGACGCTTCCTTCGAATTTGGGACTTACGATGGGTCCTGAAATTGAATACGTCAAAGTGCGCGACGTACAGTCCGGCGATTTTTACGTTTTGGCTTCTTCGCGGCTTTCCGCGTATTACAAGAACGAATCGGATTACGAAATAATCTATGCGCGAAAGGGAAGCGATTTTTGCGGCGCGAAGTACGAGCCGATTTTTCCGTATTTCGCTTCGCTTGAAAAATGCAAGGACGGTTCGGACGGCGCGTTCCGCATTTTCAATGCCGATTATGTTTCCACCGAAGACGGAACTGGAATCGTCCACACCGCGCCGGCGTTCGGCGAGGACGACAGCAAGGTTTTCAAAAAAGCCAACGAAGGAAAATCCGAAGACGCTCAGATTCCTTTTGTCGAGCCGATTGACGCGGAATGCAAATTCACCGAAGAAGTTCCGGATTTCGCGGGCCGCTTCGTAAAGGATTGCGACAAGGACATAATGGATCGCCTCAAGCGCGAAGGAAAGCTCATTAAGCGCGATACGATTATGCACCAATATCCGCATTGCTGGCGATGTTCTTCGCCCTTGATTTATCGCGGAATTGGCTCTTGGTTCGTGAAAGTCGCCGGGCACAACGACGCGCTTCTCAAGGCGAACGCTCAAATCAAATGGCAGCCTGCTCACATAAAGGAAGGCCGCTTCGGAAAATGGCTTGCAGGCGCGCGCGACTGGGCGGTGAGCCGAAACCGCTACTGGGGAAATCCGATTCCGATTTGGAAATGCGAAAAATGCGGCGAGACTGTTTGCGTCGGAAGTCGAAAGGAATTGCAGGATTTGAGCGGCGTTTATCCCGAAGACTTGCACAAGCAGTTTGTGGACGAAATTACGTTCGCTTGCAAAAAATGCTCGGGCACGATGCGCCGCATTCCCGAAGTTTTCGACTGCTGGTTTGAGTCCGGCTCGATGCCTTACGCGCAATTGCATTATCCTTTTGAGAACAAGGAATTTTTCGAAACGCATTTTCCCGCGAATTTCATTTCCGAAGGATTGGATCAAACGCGCGGCTGGTTCTACACGCTCACAGTTTTGGCGGCGCATCTTTTCGACAAGCCCGCGTTCTCGAATTGCATCGTGAGCGGACTCGTGCTCGCAAGCGACGGACGGAAAATGTCAAAGTCGCTTCGCAATTATACCGACCCCGAGGAGGCGATCGGAAAATTCGGCGCGGACGCAATCAGGCTTTTTTTGATGCATTCGACTGTCGTCAAGGCCGACGATTTGCGTTATTCCGATGACGGAGTTCGCGAGGTCTTGAAATCGATTTTGATTCCGCTTTGGAATTCATATTCGTTCTTCGTGACTTACGCCAACATCGACGGAATCGTGGCGACCGGGCGCGAGTTTGAAAATTCGCTTCCGCAGAATCCGCTCGACCGATGGATTTTGTCCGTAACGCAGTCGCTCGTGAAAAATGTGGGCGCGGCGTTGGACGACTACGACCTTTCGGGCGCGATCGATCCGATTGTGGATTTCATCGAGCGGATCAACACCTGGTACATTCGCCGAATCCGCCGCCGTTGTTGGAAAGGCTAAAAAGACGCGGACAAGCGCGAGGCTTACGAGTCGATTTACATCGCGCTCAAGACTTTCGCGCAAGTTTCCGCTCCGTTCATTCCTTTTATCACGGAAACGATTTGGCAGAATCTCAAGACTTCCGATGACGCACCGAGCGTCCACCTTTCGTACTATCCGCTTTGCAACGAGGCGTGGCACGACGAGGAACTTGAATTCAAAATGGCGACCGTGCAAAAGGCCGTTTCGATGGGACGCAGTTTGCGAAACCAGTTCAACATAAAAAATCGCCAGCCGCTTGCTTCCGTCGCTCTCGTCACGCGCAACGCCGACGAAAAGAAAGTGCTCGCCGAAATGGAAGATTCCGTACGCGAGGAGCTCAACGTGAAGCGCGTTGTTTTCCACGACCGCGAGGAAGAGCTTGTGGAGTACAAGGCAAAGGCGAATTTCCGCACGCTCGGAAAGGAACTCGGTCCTTTGATGAAGGCTGCCGCGCAGAAAATTGCGTCGCTTTCGCAGGAAGAAATTCAGACCGTGCTTGAAGGCTCGCACCTTTCGCTTGACATCGAAGGAAAGTCCGTGGAACTCACGGAAGAAAAAATCATTGTCGAGCGAATTGAAAAGGCCGGCTTGAAAGTGGTGAACGACGGAACTTTGACCGTAGGACTTGACACAAATGTTACCGACGATTTGAAAAAGGAAGGGCTTGCGCGCGACCTCGTTCGCGGAATCCAAAATCTTCGAAAAGAGGCGGGGCTTTCCGTTACCGACAGGATTTCCTTGCAAGTTTTCGGCGACGAAGAACTTTCACGCGCGTTTGAAATGTTCTCGGATTTCATCGCAGGCGAAACGATTTTCGCGAAAATCGAATTCGGGGATAAGGCTAACTGAGGCTCGGAAATTGAAGCAGACTAAAAAATA
>CAMWIU010000014.1 GCA_947174385.1 uncultured Treponema sp. | reverse complement strand
GTTCCAGACCTTGCGCTGGGAACTTGCGACCGCGCCGTCCGACATAGCGCGCGTATACCAATGCGCGTTTGAAATGCGATGCCTCGTAGGGCGGCGCGGCGGGATTGGCGAAAAGGATTTTTCGTTCGCGGAATTCTGCGCGGGCATTCGCAGGAATTTTTCGGCCGCGTTCGGGATTTGATTGCGCTTTGTTCGATTTCGCGCTGCACCCTATTTTTTTCTCCGAGCACATTCCCTTCATTTTTTTTCGTTTTTTCTTGACGAGTTCCACTGATTTTTATTATCTTTGTAAATATGGAAGAAATGGAAGAAAACGAGAAAATCGCGGAGCAGCCTTGCGAGCAGGAATCGTCGCAGGCGGAATCTCCCGCGGATGAATCTTGCGAAAAATGCGCGGACGCGGAAAAGACTTCGGGCGAAGACGCTTGCGCGGAGCAGGAGGCGGAAAAAGAGCCTTCTCCCGAAGAGCGCGTCGAGGCCTTGGAAAAAGAAAACGCCGACTTGAAAGACCAGCTTTTGCGCCGCGCGGCCGATTTCGACAATTACCGCAAGCGCATGATAAAGGAAAAGCAGGAAGCGTTCGACTACGCCAACGCCGCCCTTTTGCAGGATTTGCTTGAAAGTATCGACAATTTGGAGCGCACTGTCGCTGCGGCGGAAGGAGCGACGGACGCGAAGTCCATCGCGGACGGCGTGAAAATGATAAGCGCGTCGCTTGTCAGCATGCTCGAAAACAAATACAATTTGACGGCTTACGGCGCGGCGGGGGAGGCTTTCAATCCCGACGAGCACGAGGCTCTTCGCAGCGAGCCTTCCGATGATGTGGAAAGCCCCGTCATCAAGGAAGTGTACTTGAAGGGCTACAAGCTCAAGGATCGCGTTATTCGCAATGCAAAAGTTTCGGTTTCGATGCCGAATGAAAAATAATATAATTGAAACTTGTGTTCAGCCACGAGTTTCGGTAGATTTGGAGGAAAATTATGGGAAAGATTATCGGAATTGACTTGGGAACTACGAACTCATGCGTCGCCGTCATGGAAAACGGCGAGCCGGTCGTAATCCAAAACTCCGAGGGCGGACGCACAACGCCCTCAATCGTCGGATTCACTGCGAAAGGCGACCGCATTGTCGGTTTGCCCGCGAAAAACCAAATGGTCACGAATCCAAAGAACACGGTTTATTCGGCAAAACGCCTCATTGGACACAAATTCTCCGAGCTTCAGGGCGAGGCGACAAAATTGCCTTACAAAGTCGTTGATCACGGACAGGATTTGCGAATCGAAATCGACGAAAATGGAAGCACGAAGCAGTACAGCCCGCAGGAAATTTCCGCGTTCGTCTTGCAGAAGATGAAAAAGACCGCCGAAGACTATCTCGGCTCGGAAGTGACCGAGGCTGTAATCACAGTTCCGGCGTATTTCAACGACGCGCAGCGTCAGGCTACGAAAGATGCCGGAAAAATCGCCGGCCTTGACGTAAAGCGCATCATCAACGAGCCGACGGCGGCTTCTTTGGCGTTCGGCTACAAAGAAGATCAGGCCAAAGAAAAAACGATCGCCGTTTACGACTTGGGCGGCGGCACGTTCGACATTTCGATTTTGGAATTGGGCGACGGAGTTTTCGAAGTAAAGTCCACGAACGGAAACACTCAGCTCGGCGGCGATGACTGGGATCGCGTCGTAATCAATTGGCTGATTTCCGAATTCAAAAAGGACACCGGAATCGACCTTGGAAACGATCCGATGGCGATGCAGCGTCTGCGCGAGGCGGCGGAAAACGCGAAAGTTTCCCTTTCAAGCCAAACGAGCGTTGACATCAACTTGCCGTTCATCACGGCGGACGCTTCTGGCCCGAAGCACTTGCAGAAAAATCTCACTCGGGCGCAGTTCGAGCAGATGACGGACAGCCTTTTCGAGGCGACGAAAGAGCCGTGCCGAAAGGCTATGGCGGACGCTGGCGTTACGGCCGACCAAATCGACGAAGTTTTGCTTGTCGGCGGTTCAAGCCGCATGCCGAAAGTCCAGGAAATCGTAAAGCAGATTTTCGGAAAAGAAGGAAATCGCTCGGTAAATCCTGACGAGGCTGTCGCGGTGGGCGCGGCAATCCAGGGCGGCGTTCTTGGCGGCGACGTGAAGGACGTGCTTTTGCTCGACGTTACGCCGCTTTCTTTGGGAATCGAGACTCTCGGCGGAGTTTGCACGAAGCTCATTCCGCGCAACACGACGATTCCGACAAAGAAAAGCCAGATTTTCTCCACTGCGGCGGACGGACAGACGGCTGTTTCAATCCACGTCTTGCAGGGCGAACGCGAGATGGCGGCGCAAAACCGCACGCTCGGAAATTTCGACTTGGTGGGAATTCCTGCCGCGCCTCGCGGCGTTCCGCAAATCGAAGTTACGTTCGACATTGACGCGAACGGCATCGTCCACGTTTCTGCCAAGGATTTGGGCACTGGCAAAGAACAGCACATCCAAATCACTTCTTCAAGCGGACTTTCCGAAGAGGAAATCAACCGAATGGTGAAGGATGCGGAAGCCAACGCAGCCAGCGACAAGGCAAAGCGCGAAGGAATTGACGCAAAAAACGAGGCGGACAGCCTGATTTACGCCACGGAAAAAACGCTCAAGGAAATGGGCGACAAAGTTGATTCCGCGGAAAAGCAGAAAATCGAGGATGCCATCGCCGATTTGAAAAAGGTCATGGAAACCGACAACGTTTCGGAAATCAAGGCCAAGACCGAAAGCCTCAAGCAGGCTTCCTACAAAATCGCCGAAGAGCTGTACAAACAGCAGGCGGCGCAGGGAGCGGCGGGCGCAGGTTCTAACGCCGGCGCGAATCCGAACGCGAACGACGGAGGCTCTTCTTCGGCGGGATCGCAGGGCGGCTTCGACAAAGGCAGCGCGGAAGACGTGAACTACGAGGTGCACGACTAAAATTGCGAATGGGGTCGCGGCCGGCAAACGCCGGCTGTTGACCTCCATTTAATTTTGTAGTATTATATTGAGAAAATGGGCAAGCGAGATTATTACGAAGTTCTTGGCGTAGACAAAAAGGCGACTCTTGACGAGATAAAAAAGGCGTATCGAAAACTCGCCGTAAAATATCATCCCGACCGCAATCCTGGCGACAAGGAAGCGGAAGATAAATTCAAGGAAGCGACCGAAGCCTACGAAATTCTTTCCGACGACAAAAAACGCCCGATTTATGACCAATATGGCTTTGCGGGGCTTGAAGGCATGGGCGGCGGAGGCGGCGCGCAATATTCGCACGCTTTCACCGATTTCGCGGACCTTTTCGGTGGCATGGGTGGCGGCTTCGGCGACATTTTCGAAAGCATTTTCGGCGGAGGCTCTTCAAGGCGCGCGCGGCAGGACGACAATACTGGCGCGTCGTTGCGCTACGATTTGGAGCTTTCGTTCAAAGACGCTGTTTACGGCACAAAAACCGAACTCCGCTTTTCGCGAAACGAGCTTTGTCCAACATGCGGCGGCAGCGGAAGCGAGGCCGGAACAAGCAAAAAGACTTGCCCTTCATGCGGCGGCGCGGGACAGATTCGGCGCAACACAGGATTCCTTTCGATGGTGCAGACTTGCCCGCAATGCGGTGGCTCTGGACAAATAATCGAGCATCCGTGCAAGGCTTGTCGCGGAAGCGGCTACAAAAAAGAAAGCAAGGCCGTAACGCTCACGATTCCCGCCGGAGTGGACGATGGCCGCAGGATCGTGATTCCACATCAGGGAGACGCTGGCAAAAACGGCGGCGCGCGCGGCGATTTGATTGTCGTGCTGCACGTTCGAAGCCACGAATATTTCGAACGCAGCGGAAACGACCTCTATTGCGCCGTGCCTGTTTCCATTACGCAGGCGGCGTTGGGCGCGACAATTACCGTTTCCTCGCTTGACGGCCGCAAGATTGACATTCCTGTCGCCGCCGGCACGCAAAACGGAAAGATGCTTCGCATAAAAGGCGAGGGCGTTCCGTATTCGGGCGGCGGGCGCAAAGGCGACTTGTACATAAAAGTTATGGTTCAAGTGCCGGAGCGACTTTCTGCGCAGGAAAAGAAATTGCTTCAGGCGTTCGCCGAGGCGGAAAATCCCACGAAAGAGCCGAAGCTGATTCCGCTTTCATCGCTCGCAAGATAGCTCGGGCGGCGCAATTCATATTTTCTCGGCGTTAAAATCGGCAACTCATTTTAATTGCTGATTTTAGCCGTTTGGTTTTGCGCCTCGAATTATTTTGCTAAATTGTTTTTTTCGGCGAATTTCCCGCGTCTGAATTTTCCTTTGCCGAAGAATTTTTCAAAATCTATCTTTTTTTCTTCCCTTTTTGCCGATAATGTGATATAATGAAGTGTATTTTTAGGGGTCTTTATGCTAAAAAATAAAAAGCGGAATGTCTTCATAATTTCGAATCTTTTGTTCGTGGCGATTTTTTTGTTGGTCTCGTACTTGATTTTGCCGCCGGACGGAATTCGGAACGATAAATTCTATTTTCAGCAAATTGAATACGCTTCTGCTATGCGACAGGCGATGTTCTTGGGCAAGGACATTCGCTATGTTCTTGTGATTGAATTCATTTTCCTGCTTTCCTGTCTGCTTGTGGCGAACACCGTTTCAAAGGTGCTGAGCGACAAGTTTGAATTTGAAACGCTCAAAAAGACCGAAACCGCCTATTTGCAACGCTTTATCGAAGCCTTGCGCTTCTGCTATTCGCTTGATGACTTTTATGAAATCATAAAGACGATTTTGGAGCGTAACGCCGATTGTTCCGTGATTTTTTTGGACAGCGCGAAAGATTATGTTTTGTATTGTTCTTCGGACGCTCTCACAAATGATCCGCGCACAGTTCAAGTTCTCGGGCAGAATTTTCCAAAGACTTGGGAGGAGGGGTCTTTCTTTTTCAGCGATCACCTCGGGCTTGTTTCTTCCCACAAAAATGCTCGCGGATTTTTCATAAGTTTTTCGAATTACCATTTTTTCGTTTTCTGCCGCTACACAAGGCTTTTCGATACGGGAATCTACGATGCCTTGTTCGAGGAATTCATTCGGTTTGGATTCCGCGCGGAAACAATTTCGAATTTGTCGGAAATCGCATCTCTTTCCAAGGACTGGGCGCAGCTCGCCGAAACTCAGCGCGTCTTCCTTCCGCACAAATTGCCGGAAACTAATCGGCTCAAGATGGCGGCGTATTATCGTCCGCTTGTCAACGTTTCGGGCGACTACTACACTGCGCTTCCGATTGACGAGCACAAGACGCTTTTGATGCTCGGCGACGTTTCGGGAAAAGGTCTGCCGGCCGCCCTTATCATGGGCTTGATTATGAACACGGTAAAAATCACCGAGGACAAAGAGGACTTGATTTCTATTGTGTACAACATCGACAAAGCCATAAAGAATATGAAATTGCAGGACAAATACACCGTTCTTTTCATAAGCGTCCTCGACACGCAGAAAATGACGATTCGCTATGTGAACGCCTCGATGTCCGACCCTGTAATCATAACCCGCGCTCCGGACGGGCACACGATAAAGCCGCTCGCTTCGAATTGCGGCGTTGTCGGCATCATTGATTTGGACAATGTTCGCATCGACGAGCGAAAGATTTTCAACGGCGACTTGATTATGTTCGCGTCCGACGGCGTGAGCGAAGTGATGAACGATGAGGGCGTGGAACTTGGCGACACTGAAATTTACAAGGAAACGATAATCAAAGGCGCGTCAAAGACTCCGCAAGAATTTGTCGATGATGTGGTAAAACTCATTTTTGAGTACAAGGGCGACAATGCGTTGCACGATGACATTACGATGTTGATAACGAAGGTGGTCAGGTAATGGTTTATGTTTTAATTGACGCAATATTTGCGGTGATGATGCTTAGGCTTTCGCTTGGCGTAGACACGGGCAAATCCAAAAACGAAGTGTCCATTGTGAATGTCGCCCTGCTTTCCGCCGCGTTCGCCTTTTTGATGGGAATAATGACTCTTGTCGTGCTTGCAGGTCCGCAGAATTTGGCGGTATTCTTGGAGCACACGGAACTTTTTTTGCTGGGACTTTTCTACATCTTTGTGGGCATGTGCTTTTTGAGATTTGTTTTTGAAAATAAGTCGTTCGTTTTCTTTTTGCAGTTTGTGTTGATGGCTTTGGCTCTTTTCATGTCCGCGATGAAAATTTCCGTTGGCGACTATATGAAATTGAATTTTGTCGCCGAAAACGTTTTTCCGCAGGCGGCTGAAAGCACTGTAAAATTCACTTGGCTTGACCTTTACTACGCAATTTTCGTTTTCCTTGTTCCTGGATTCTCGCTTTTGATTCTGATGGTTTACACGGAAAATTTGCGCATGTGGTCGCTTTTCCAGCGTTCGGTTTTTTTCGCGGGCGCGCTAGTGCTTTCATGGATTGGAAACATTGCGCTGCTTTTTAGCGCGACGTACATCCCGCTTATAGTTTCGCTTTGCCCGATCGTGATTTGCCTTGTTACGATAATTTTGGCAAGGTCTGCGGCTTGCAAAAAAATCTACACCGCCACGATGATGATTTTCCAGCTTTTCAGGATGATCATGGAATTCGCGCTGCCCGCCGCGATAGGAGCTGGCTTGTATGTATGGCTTAGACCGCTTCACGGACAAAGCCGCTTCGTTTATTATGTGGCGTTGTTCGCTTCGGTCGCGCTGGCGACATTTGTCTTCCATGTTTTGATTAAGAAAATTTCCACGATTATAGTGCGAAACTTGTCGATGTATGGCGAGGCGTTCGAGGCTGATCTTGTCGCGATAAATTATGATGACGAAACTTTGGATGTCTGCTCCACGTTCTACAATATTTTCAGCATGCGCGTTTCCGTGGATTCGATGAAAATCCTCGTGGTCGGAGGAAACAACGAGCTGAACACGGTTTTCGCTTCGAAAGGCGCGAAAGTCTCGCTTTCCGTTCAGGATCCGGGGCTTGAAGCCATTTGTGCGCAGAACGTGAATGTTTTTTCTTTGGACGATATGGAAGTCATGTACGACTTGCAGATGAAGCGCGAGGAAATCGAGCGGCTTTTCGCGGAACTTGAGGCGGAAGTCTTGATAATCCTGCGCGAAGGCTCGCGTTTGCTTGGCTTGCTCGCTTTGGGAAACAAGCGCGGCGATTTGGGTTATGACGAATACGACAAGTCTGTGTTCAACAGTCTGTATCCGTATTTCTTCGTATTCGGATATTATATGAGCAACATCGCCAACGCTTCGGTCGTCGGAACTGTCAACCGCGAAATCAAGATGTCCGCCCAGATAATCAAGTCTATTCAGGAGAACATGGATTCCGTGGAAAGTCCAAAAATGGATTTGGGCTATTTGATGCTTCCCGCGCACAATATCGGCGGCGAATTCGTAGACTCCATTCGCCTGAACGAGACGCGCCATCTTTTGGTCGTGGGTGCGCTCAGCGGAAAGGGAATCAGCGCGAGCATGAACATGGTCATTCTCAAATCCATCATCCGCGTATTCTTGGCGACTACGCACGATTTCAAAAAATTGGTTTCGAAAATCAACAACTTCATCCGATTCGATTTGCCCAAGGGAACGTTTTTCGCGGGCGTGTTCTGTTTGATGGATTTTGAAACCGACACGCTCTACTATATAAACTGCGGAATTTCGACGATGCTTTTGTATACGCGCTCGTTCAACAATGTAATCGAAATTCAGGGAAAAGGTTTCGTGCTCGGATTTGCGAAGGACGTTAGCCCTTTGCTCAAAGTGAGGCAAATCAAACTCAACCCCGGCGATGTCCTTGGCATCACCACGGAGGGAATCATAAAAAGCCATTCGCTTCGCGGCGACAGGTATGGCAAAGACAATATCCGCAAGTCCATGACGGAAAATTATATGTACGACGGAATGCACATGGTTTCATTCCTTCTCGACGATCTCAAGCGATTCATCGCCAAAGACGTTGACGAGGACATTACCGTCATGATGATTCGCTATCTTGGAAAAGACTCGCAGACTGTGCAGGACGACGAGGGCGAGACAGAAAATTCGGAAGTGCCTTCCGAAACCGTGGACGCGCAGTCTTAAAGGAGGATGAAGAATGGAACTTTTATCAATAAATGAAAAGCGCGGTGCGAACTACGTTATGTTCGAACTGAACGGCTCAATAAATTCATATACGATTTCGGATTTCCAGACGCGCGTCTATGCCGCCATCAAAGAGTCGAATCTCGTGCTCGACCTTTCCAATGTGTTTGAAATCGATTCTGTCGGGATGGGCGTGATAATGGGCGCGTTCAACGACGGCCTTGAATCAGGAAAAAAGCTCTTTTTGCTGAACATGTCTCCGCAGGCGCAGATAACCGTTTCGAACACTGGCTTCATTGACGCTTTCAATGTGATTTCTTCTGTGGCGGAGGTGTACTAATTTCTCGACGAGCAAAGAATGGGGAAGGGGTGACGCTTGCGCTGAGGCATAACTGGCAAATAACGCGCGTTTTGCGAGTGGCGTTAGCCCTTGCTAATAATGCGCGTGTTTTTCATTTTTTTCGCATTTTAATCTTCACAAAAATCAAATCCTGTTGTATAATTATAATGATATTCTGTAAACTTTGCCGCGTGGGATTCCGCGCGCGCCAAAATCACTGCGAAATTCGCAATTTCGCTCGCAATTTTTTATAAGGAGTTATGATAAAAAGTTGCCTAAAATAGCGTCAACTTTTTATCATGTCAAGTTTCCGTTGGAAACTTGCATATTGAAAGCACATTCTCACTTTGTTGCGAATGTGCGTAAAAAAGCCAATCATAATTTTGAAAAATTCTGATTGGCTTTTTATAGGAGTAGTTATGAACAAAATCACAATCATCGGGGCGGGTCAGGTTGGCTCGACGATCGCGTATGCGCTCACGCTTAGGCAGTTGGCGTCTGAAATCCTTCTCATCGACATCGACAAAGATCGTGCGAAGGGCGAGGCCATGGACATTTATCAGGGAACGCCGTTCCTCGGGCCGGTTTGGGTTCACGCGGGCGAGTATTCCGACGCGACCAATTCGGACATCGTTGTCATCACTTCGGGCGTGGGAAGAAAGCCCGGACAGAGCCGCTTAGATTTGGTCAAAACCAACGTCGGCATCATGAAATCAATCATTCCTGAAATCACAAAGGCCGCACCGAACGCGCTTTTCATAATCGTTGCGAATCCTGTGGACATCCTCACTTATCAGTTCGTGAAAAAATCCGGCATTCCGCAAAACCGCGTCCTCGGCTCTGGAACAATGCTCGACACGGCTCGATTCCGCGCGCGCATCGCTGAAACTTACCGCGTGGGACAGGAAAACGTGCACGGCTATGTTTTCGGCGAGCATGGAGATTCTTCTTTCGTGCCGTGGTCGCTCGCAAATATCGGCTCGATTCCCGTTGACGAGTATGCTTCGGCTCTTCGCGAAATCAAGGGCGCGTCGTTCAACAAGGACGATGTGGAAGACTATATCCGCAAGTCGGGCGGAATCATCATTGCCGCGAAAAAGGCCACGAACTACGGAATCGGCGTTACGGTAACGTCTCTCATCGAGGCTCTCAACTACGATACGGATTCGCTTTTGACGCTTTCTTCATATATTGACGGCGAATACGGAATCAATGACGTTTGCCTTTCGATTCCGCTCATCGTGAACGCCAAGGGAATCACGAGCCATCTTGAGCCGAAAATCACCGACGACGAAGTTGAAAAACTCCGCCACAGCGCGCAGTGCCTCAAAGATGTCATCAGCCAAGTCGAGGCGGACTTCTAAAAATAAGGAGCGTCCTATATTATGGAATACAGAATTGAGCACGACTCGATGGGCGAGGTAAAAGTGCCCGCCGACAAATTGTGGGGCGCGCAAACCGAGCGCAGCCACGAGAATTTCCTCATAGGCGTGGGGCAGGAAACAATGCCTCGCGAAATCACGCGCGCGTTCGGCTATCTCAAAAAGGCCGCGGCCATGGCAAACCATGAGCTCAAAGGCGAAAAAATGACTTCCGAAAAATTGAAAGCCATTTCCAAGGCTTGCGACGAAGTGATTTCAGGCGCGTTGAACGAAAATTTTCCGCTCGTGGTTTGGCAGACGGGAAGCGGCACGCAAAGCAACATGAACTGCAATGAAGTCGTCGCAAACCGCGCGAATCAAATTGCGGGAAAAAAGCTTTGCCATCCGAACGACGACATCAATATGAGCCAGTCTTCGAACGACACTTTCCCCACGGCGATGCACATTGCGGCCGCCACCGAAGTGGAAGACAAACTTTTCCCTGCGATCGACACGCTTGTTGAAACTTTCAAAAATTTGGAAAAAGTCAACAAGGGCATCGTGAAAAGCGGGCGCACCCATTTGCAGGACGCTGTTCCGATTCAGTTCAGCCAGGAAATTTCGGGCTGGCGGACGAGCCTTGAGCGCGACAAGGAAATGCTCAAATCGTCTTTGCCGTATTTGAAGCAGCTCGCGCTCGGCGGCACCGCCGTTGGCACGGGCTTGAACGCGCCCAAAGGCTTTGACAAGCTCGTCGCGCAAAAAGTTTCCGAACTCACCGGCAAGGAATTCAAGACCGCGCCGAATAAATTCCACGCGCTCACAAGCAAGGACGAAATCGTTTTTGCGCATGGCGCGGTGAAGGCTTTGGCTTGCGACATGATGAAAATCGCGAACGACGTGCGCTGGCTCGCTTCGGGCCCGCGCTGCGGCATCGGCGAAATCCACATTCCTGAAAACGAGCCTGGCAGTTCGATTATGCCCGGCAAGGTGAATCCCACGCAGTGCGAGGCGGTTACGATGGTTGCGGTGCAGGTTTGCGGAAACGACGCGGCAATCGGCATGGCGGCTTCTCAAGGCAATTTCGAACTGAACGTTTTCATGCCGGTGATCGCGTACAATTTCTTGCAGTCCGTGCGGCTTTTGGCGGAATCGATGATTTCGTTCAATAAAAATTGCGCAGTCGGCATCACGGCGAACAAGGAGAAAATGCATTTCAACTTGTACAATTCGCTGATGCTCGTTACCGCGCTCAATCCGTACATCGGCTATGAAAACGCGGCGAAAACAGCGCACAAGGCGTTCGACGAAAACATTTCGCTGAAAGAAGCCTGCGTTGGCTTGGGCTTTTTGACTGCCGAAAAATTCGACCAAGTTTTCAAGCCGGAGCAAATGGCGAAGTAAATTAGTTGATGATTAATAGTCAATAATTAATAGTTGTCGTTTGTGCGACAGCTATTGAGTTCAAAAGTTATTCACTATTGATTGTCCTTAAGCGAGTTTCCGAAAGAAACTCGAAGTTAAAAATTGCGGCGGCATTTCGACGCAAATTTATACAGAGGATTTGAATGGACGACCAGAAAATTTATTCTTATTTTCCTGGCTGTACTCTGAAGAGCAAGGCGAAGGACTTGGATTTGTTCGGAAGGCTTTCGGCAAAGGCTCTCGGATTTCAGCTCGAGGAAATTCCTGAGTGGCAATGTTGCGGCGGCGTTTATCCCACGGGCAAAAACGAGATTGCGCCAAAGCTTCCTTCTGTTCGGGCGTTGGCGGCGGCGCGAGCCAAAAATCGCGTTCTCGTAACACTTTGCTCGGCGTGCTACAACGTTCTCAAGCAAGTGAACTGCGATTTTCAAAACGACGAAAATGTCATTCTCAAGGCGAACAACTACCTTGCCGAGGACGAGCTTTCCTATCACGGCGAGGCTCGCGTGCTCCATTTTTTGGAAGTGCTCCGCGATGAAATCGGCTGGGATGCCGTGAAAGCCGCCGTGAAAAATCCGCTTAAAGGCAAAAAAATCGGCGCGTATTATGGCTGCCTTTTG
The DNA here is from genome assembly GCA_947174385.1 of uncultured Treponema sp. GTDB lineage: Bacteria > Spirochaetota > Spirochaetia > Treponematales > Treponemataceae > Treponema_D. The sequence goes on along the minus strand of CAMWIU010000014.1, from coordinate 17,801 downwards.
TTGCGGCCAAGCAAGGCTTTGGAATTCGACGACCCCGAAAATCCGAAAATCTTGGAGGATTTCATCAAGGCCATCGGAGCAGAGCCTGTGATTTACGCCGAGCGCAACGAATGTTGCGGAGCTTACGCCGAATTCGAGGACGCTTCTGTTCCCAAAATGCGCGCTGGAAAAATTCTCGGCAACGCGCAGGAAATGGGCGCGGATTTCCTCGTCACGAGCTGTCCGCTTTGTCGATACAATCTCATAAAAAACAAGGGCGATTCTCCGCTCGAGGTTTTCTATTTTACGGAACTTTTGGCGGAAGCCCTTGGCGTAAAGGAGGTCGCGAATGCTTGAATCCGAAATGCTCAAGTATAAAAAACTCATCCTTGAAACGAGCGGAGTCAATCCAAAAAAATGCATGGTCTGCGGAAAGTGTTCAGGCACTTGCCCGAACTATGACGCGATGGAATATCATCCGCATCAATTCGTGCAGATGGTGGAAAATGGCGAAATCGAGCCGCTTTTGAAAAGCAAGTCGATTTACGCTTGCCTTTCCTGCTTCGCGTGTTTGGAACGATGCCCGCGCCAAGTCGAGCCTGCCACTTTGATTGACGCGGTTCGAACTGTCGTGGAACGCGAACGCGGCGATCATCACCTTGATCCGAACGAAGTGCCGCAAATGATTTGCGACGACACGCCCCAGCAGCTTGTGATGAGCGCGTTCAGAAAATATAAGAAATAGGAGGCTGCAGATGGAAAGAATCGGTGTTTTTGTGTGCCACTGCGGCACGAACATAGCGGGCACGGTTGACGTTGCCAAGGTCGCCGAAGAACTCGGAAAAGTGCAGGGCGTGGTTTTCTCCACACATTACACTTATATGTGCTCTTCTGCCGGACAAAAAATGATTGAGGATCACATCAAGGAAGACGCACTCACAGGCGTCGTCCTTTGTTCGTGCTCTCCGCGAATGCATGAAAAGACGTTCCGTGGTTGCGCGGAACGCGCGGGTCTCAATCCTTACAAGGTGGAAATTGCCAATATCCGCGAACAGACTTCCTGGGTGGAAAAGGACATTGAAAAGGCGACCGCCAAGGCAATCGCGCTCGGAAAGGCCGCCATCGCAAAGACGATTTTGGATACGCCGCTCACGCCGGGCGAAACGCCAATGACAAAACGCGCGCTCGTAATCGGCGGTGGAATCGCGGGAATTACTGCCGCGCTCGACATCGCGGACGCTGGTTTCCCCGTGGATTTGGTGGAACGAAAGCCGACGATCGGCGGAAAAATGGCGATGCTCGACAAGACGTTCCCCACGCTCGACTGCGCTTCGTGCATCGTAACGCCGCGCATGACCGAAGTGGGGCAGCATCCGAATATCCGAATCCTTTCGTACAGCGAGGTTGTCGGCGTTCACGGCTACATCGGAAATTTCAGCATCGACATAAAGCGGCATGCTCGCTACGTTGACGAAACGAAGTGCACGGGCTGCGGCGAATGCACCGAAAAATGCCCGATGAAAAAAGTGCCGAACGATTTCAATTTGAATTTGAACAACAAGACTGCGGTCTACATTCCGTTCGCCCAAGCCGTTCCGAAAATCGCCACGATTGACGCGAATTATTGTCTTCACCTCACCGCGATGGCGAAAGGCAAGGACAATGTTTGCGGAATGTGCGAAAAAGTCTGCGGTGCGAAGGCGATTGATTTTGCCGCGAAAGATGAAATCATCACCGAAAAATACGGCGCGATCGTAGTGGCCACGGGCTATGAAATGATCGATCTCAAGCCTTACGGCGAATATGCCTACGGTGAGTGCAAAGATGTCGTTTCTTCGCTGGAGTACGAACGCTTGATGAACGCTTCAGGACCAACGAGCGGACATCTTTTGCGTCCGTCCGACGGCAAGGAGCCTAAAAAAATCGTGTTCATCCAGTGCGTTGGAAGCCGCTGTTCAAATGAAGGCAAAGGCAATTCATACTGTTCGAAAGTGTGCTGTATGTACACCGCCAAGCAGTCCATTTTGACGCGCGACCATTATCCCGACACCGAATGCTATGTCTTCTATATCGACGTGCGAACGCCGGGAAAACAGTTCGACGAATTCTACCGACGCGCGGTGGAGCAATACGGAATCCACTATATAAAAGGAATGGTCGGAAAAGTCACGCCGCAGGCGGACGGCTCGATCGACGTTCAGGGAAGCGATCTCATTTTGAACAGGCAAGTTCACATCAAGGCGGATATGGTTGTGCTCGCAGGCTCGCTCGAAGCGAATCCTTCGGCGCGCCCGCTCGCCACGATGCTTGCCACTTCCATGGACAACGACGACTTCTTCCTTGAAGCTCATGTCAAACTCCGCCCGGTGGAAAGTCCGACGGCGGGCATTTTCCTTGCCGGCACTTGTCTCGGGCCTCGCGACATTCCGGAAACCGTCGCGCAATCTTCGGGAGCGGCGGCGAAGGCGATCTGCCTTTTGATAAAAGACAAATTGCAGAACAATCCTTGCACGGCAAAGCCCGACGAAAATCAGTGCAACGGATGCGGCCAGTGCGAAAATGTCTGTCCTTACGGCGCGATTTCGTATGTGGAAAAGGATTTCCGCGGACCAAACCGCACGACGATTGCCCGCCGCGTTTCGCAGGTGAACAGCGCGATGTGCCAAGGTTGCGGCGCGTGTACGGTCGCATGTCCTTCCGGCGCAATGGATTTGCAAGGCTTCAGCAACAAACAAATTTTGGCGGAGGTGGATGCCGTGATTTAAGTTCGTGATGGCTGGCGCGGAAACGCCGGTTTTCATGAAACTTTATGTTGGTAAAATGCTTATGGAAAACACAAACGAAAAAACTTGGACGCCGAAAATTGTGGCGTTTTGCTGCAACTGGTGTTCATACGCTGGCGCGGACTTGGCTGGAAACAACCGCCTCGAATATCCCGCCAATGTCAAGATAATCCGAATTCCCTGCTCATGTCGCTTGAATCCGCTCTTCATTTTGAGGGCGTTCCAGCGCGGCGCGGACGGCGTGATTTTGTGCGGATGCCACCCGGGAGACTGCCACTATTCCACGGGAAATTATTTCGCGCGCCGAAGAATGACGCTTCTTTTTTCGATGCTCGATTATCTCGGAATTGAAAAAGAACGCACGCGCGTGGAATGGTGCTCGGCCGCCGAAGGCGTTCGCTTTGCCGGAATCATGAACGACTTTGTTGAAAAGATTACGAAACTTGGCGAAAATAAAAAATTGGAGGACGTAAGATGCAAGACGGCAAACTGACTTCCGATTTGGTGAAAATCGCAAAGGAAAAACTTTCCTCGGGCGCGGTGCAGTCGGTGGTGGGCTGGAAAAAAGGCCTTTTTGACTACGATGTCACTCCGGCAGTTTTCAAGACCGACAAGGATTTTGAAGATTTCGTCTACAACGAATATTGCGGAGCGAACCTTTCGAAATATTTGGTGAAAATCACTCGCGCGATCGAGACTGCGAAATCCACCACTCGCGTGAACAATGCGATGGCGAAGCAGCGCGATCCGAATGCGCAGGACAAGCCGATTCCGCAGGAAAAAGTGCTTGTTTTCCTCAAGCCGTGCGACACGTACAGTTTCACGCAGCTTCTCAAGGAAAGCCGAATCGCCCGCGATGACGTTTTCGTGGTCGGAATTCCATGCGACGGAATGAAAGATCCCGATTACGGCGACTTGGCGGAGCGTTGCGCGAACTGCAAGAGCAAAAAGCACATCACTTACGACGAACTTATAGGCGAAGAAGGCGATGTCTTGGAAAGCGGCCGCTTTGACGGCGTGGAATACATCGAAAAAATGACTCCGCAAGAGCGCTATGATTTTTGGCGGAACGAATTTTCGCGATGCATCCGATGCAACGCCTGCCGCGACGTGTGCCCCGCGTGCACTTGCGAAAAATGCGTCTTCGACAACAACGCGATGTACACTTCGCAAAAAGTGGCGCAAGTTCCGTTCGAAGAAAGCCTGTATCACATCATCCGCGCATGGCATGTTGCCGGACGATGCACGGACTGCGGCGAATGCTCGCGCGTGTGCCCCGAGCACATTCCGCTCCATTTGCTCAACCGCAAGTTCATCAAGGACATCAATGAAATTTACGGTCCGTATATCGCGGGAAGCGACATGGAAACAAAGCCGCCGATGCTCACGTTCACGCAAGATGACGCAGAGCCGAGCGTGGTGTACGAACGTTCGCCTGAACAAGGGGGAGAATAATGCTTTCGATTCAAAAAGACAAAATCGATTCGCTTTTTGAGGCGATTGCCCAAGGCAGGACGCTTTACCTTCCTGTGGACAACACTTCGGGCAACGCGAATTTTGAAAAGTGGCAGAGCGGAAAAAAACTTTCCGCCGCGCTCAAGACCGTCCGCAGTGCGAAAGATTTTTTCTTTCCTAAAACCGAGCGGCTCGTGAACTATAAAATTCAGGACGGAAACATCACCGTCGAAGATCCGCGCAAGGAAGTCGAGGATTTCGTGATTTTCGGAGTGCGCGCCTGCGATGCGAAAAGTTTCGAAGTGTTCGACAAAGTTTATGTCGGCGATCCGAAATATGTGGATTCCTACTATAAAAATCGTCGCGACCACGGCACTGTGATGACTTTCGCCTGCAATTCGCCGGCCGAAACTTGCTTTTGCAAGGCCTACGACATCGACGCATCCGCGCCCGTGGGCGACATCACTTGTTGGGAAGCGGACGGCGAATATTTTTTCAATCCGAACACCGACAAGGGCAAGGCGCTTTTGGAAAGCGTGAAATCGCTGCTTTCTGAAAAAGACGAAAAGCCCGTGGTGGAACTCAAGGCGAAAATCAAGGAAAAAATCGAAAAGCTGCCGTTCTCGAAACTCGACCTTTCCAAGTTCAAGGGAAAGGACATGCTCAAGCTTTTCAACGCCCCGGTTTGGCAGAACTTGAGCGAAGCGTGCCTTGGCTGCGGAACTTGCACCTATGTCTGCCCGACTTGCATGTGCTTCGACGTGCGCGACTTTGACAACGGAAAAGGCATTCAGCAAGTGCGCTGTTGGGACAGCTGCATGTATTCGGATTTCACGCAGATGGCGGCGGAAAACCCGCGCCACACGCAAAAGGAAAGATTCCGCCAAAGATTCATGCACAAACTTTTGTACTATCCGATGGCGCACGACGGACTTTGCATGTGCGTTGGATGCGGACGCTGCCTAGAAAGCTGCCCGATTCACATGAACATCGTCAAGGTGATAAAAGAAATCAACTCGACTGATTTGGAAAATTCGGCAGGAGGAAAATGATGGAAGCGAAAGAATCGTTCATACCTTATGTCGGCGTGATTAAAGAAATAATTAACGAAACGCCCGACGTAAAGTCTTTCCGCGTAACCGGCTTGGACGGAAAAAAACTTTTCGACCACATGCCTGGCCAATGCGCGATGCTCATCGTTCCGGGCGTGGGCGAATCGATGATTTCAATAACGTCGTCGCCTACCGTGCAGGAATACCAGCAGTTTTCGATAAAGAAATGCGGCTGCGTCACGAGTTGGCTTCACGACGCGAAAGTGGGCACGCAGATTTGCGTCCGCGGACCGATTGGAAATTATTTTCCCGTGGACAATGTGTTCAAAGGAAAAGACATTCTCGTAGTGGCGGGCGGAATCGGCTTGGCTCCAGTTCATTCCGTGGTGAACTATATGCTCGCAAACCGCGCGGACTACGGAAAAATCCAAGTGGTTTACGGCGGACGCTCCAAGGCGGACTTGGTTTTCTACAAGGAACTTTCCGAAGAATGGGCGAAGGCTCCGGATTTGGACTTGTGCCTCACGATCGACCGCCCCGAGGAAGGCTGGGACGGCCATGTGGGATTCGTGCCGCCGTATGTTACGGAACTCAATCCCGATTTGAGCAAGTATGTCATCATGTGCGGTCCTCCGATTTTGATTCACTTGACGCTCGACGGACTCAAAAAATTGGGCTTCAAGGACAATCAGATTTACACGACGATGGAAATGCGGATGAAATGCGGAATCGGAAAATGCGGCCGGTGCAACATCGGCGACAAATTCGTTTGCCGAGATGGTCCTGTGTTCACGTTTGAAGAATTGGGGCAGCTTCCACCGGAATATTGATTTTTGCAAAGGAAAATCAAATTAAAATTTGATGGTGAATGGTTTGTAATTGTTCACCGTCAGCGAAATTTTTAGGAGTTTTTTATGGCAGAAAAAGAAGAAATGGCGACAATCTATTTGTTCGGCAAGAAATACGAAGTTCCTTCCGAACTCACGATAATGAACGCTATGGAATATGCGGGCTATCAGCTCAGGCGCGGCTGCGGATGCCGCAACGGATTTTGCGGGGCTTGCGCCACGATTTATCGCGTGCAAGGCAAAAACCAGCTTCAGACTTGCCTTGCGTGCTCGACGAAAGTGGAGGACGGAATGTACATCGCGACGCTTCCGTTCTTCCCGCTTGTAAAGCAGATTTACGACATCGAAAAAATCAAGCCCGAGCAGGCAATAATGATGCAGCTTTATCCTGAAATCTATTCGTGCGTGGGATGCAACGCTTGCACTCGCGCGTGCACGCAGGATTTGAGCGTAATGCAATACATCGCCTACGCGCAGCGCGGAGATTTCGCAGCCTGCGCCGACGCTTCGTTCGACTGCGTTATGTGCGGATGCTGCTCAAGCCGATGCCCCGCCGGAATCAGCCATCCTCAGGTGGCGGAACTTGCGCGTCGCATCAACGGAAAATTCATCCAGCCTGAGACAAAGCATCTTTTGGAGCGCGTCGCCGAAATCGATTCGGGAAAATGCGAGGACGCGATTCAAAAAATGATGGGGCAGCCCTTGGACAAAATCAAGGAACTTTACAATACGCGCGAAATCGAAAAATAAAATTGTTTTTGCGATTTGGAAATTGACGCGGCTTCGTGCCGCTTCTTGCAAAGGCTAAATTATAGAGAGGTTAATAGAATGTACGGAAATTATCTTGACGACGCGGCGAAAATTGTCGCGGAAAAACGGGAAGAAAATCTCAAGTTCGAGCACGCGCGTCTTACGGCGGAAGAAAAGGATCAGATTCTCAAGGAATTCCATCCAGACAGAATCGCAAGCGAATTTGAGGAGATAAAAATCGGTCCGAACAAAGGACAAAAAGCGCCTCACGAATTGGCGGCGATGCTTCAGGCGAAGCCGCGCTTTGATCCGGATCACGTCGATTTGAATCACATCGACTACGAAGCGGACGTTCTCGTAATCGGCGGCGGCGGCGCGGGAACTAGCGCGGCAATCATGGCGAGCGAGGCTGGCGCGAAAGTGCTTCTCGTCACGAAGCTCCGCGTGGGCGACGCGAACACGATGATGGCGGAAGGCGGAATCCAGGCCGCGGACAAGGCGAACGATTCTCCTGCCCAGCACTATTTGGATGCGTTCGGCGGCGGTCACTTTGATGGAAAGCCTGAATTGGTGTACACGCTCGTGAACAAAGCTCCGAGCGTAATCAAATGGCTCAACGATCTTGGCGTGGAATTCGACAAGGAAGCCGACGGCACGATGGTCACGACGCACGGCGGCGGCACTTCCCGAAAGCGAATGCATGCCTGCAAAGATTATTCGGGCGCGGAAATCATGCGCACATTGCGCGACGAGACTTTCAACCGAGCCGACAAAATTACGGTCGTTGATTTTACTTCGGCGGTGGAAATCATAAAGAACGAAAAAGGCGAGGCGGCCGGCGCGGTGCTCGTCAATATGGAAACGGGCGAAGTGCGGATTGCCAAGGCGAAGGTCGTCATAATCGCCACAGGCGGCGCAGGACGAATGCACTATCAGGGCTTCCCCACGTCGAACCATTACGGCGCGACTGCCGACGGACTTGTGATGGCTTATCGCGCGGGCGCGAAGTTGCTTTATCAGGATTCGCTTCAATATCACCCGACAGGAGCTGCTTATCCCGAACAGATTCTCGGAAAGCTCGTTACGGAAAAAGTGCGCTCGCTCGGCGCGAAACTCATCAATAAAGACGGCGAAGTCTACATTCATCCGCTTGAAACTCGCGACGTGAACGCTTCGGGCATCATCAAGGAAGTGCGCCAAGGCCGCGGCGTGAAGAACGACGTTCAGGACGCGGTTTGGCTCGACACTCCGATGATCGAAATAATTCACGGCGAAGGCACGATTTTAAAGCGCATTCCCGCGATGTACAAAATGTTCATCAAATACGGAATCGACATTCGCACAGAACCGATTTTGGTTTACCCGACGTTGCACTATCAGAACGGCGGCGTGGAAATCGACAAGACTTGCCACACGAATGTGCCGAACCTTTTGGTGGCGGGCGAGGCTTCGGGCGGTGTGCACGGAACGAACCGCTTGATGGGAAACAGTTTGCTTGATGTGGTCGTGTTCGGACGCGAAGCCGGAATCGAGGCTGGAAAGATGTTCGGAAAAATCGCGATGAGCGACACGGGCAAATTGAGCCTTGAGCATGTGAAGGCGTTCGAAAAAGAGCGCGATGCGGCAGGAATCAAGGGCGACGAAGTTTCTCCGAAATTGCTTCCCACGTACACGCACGGAAACAAGGAATTCGAAAAGAAGCCTTGGCCGGGAGCAGCGAAATAAAACGCGAAGATTGGTCGCGAAAGCGACCAATCTTATTTGGCTTTATAAATGGATTTGTCGAAACGGCAAGTCCATTTTTTTATGTTAATGGACGAATTCAATTCGAAAAAAAATCTTGCGCTTTTCCCGATGAAGTTCAATTGTGCGCCGATAGAACTATGTCCACTCGCGCATCGTGCGTTTCGCGCGGCACGTTTTCTAAAATCTGCGCGGCGTAACACACGCCCACAAGTTCCACCTTCGCTTCCGAGTTTTCGCCCGCCGCAGAAATTTCTGAAAGCCTTTCCAAAAATCTGTCGTAATATCCGCCGCCACGCCCAAGCCGAAATCTTTCTTTTGTGAACGCGAGACCCGGCACGAGCACGACGATTTTTTCGCCGCGCATTTCTGTGAAAAATTTTTCAATGTCGGCTTTTTCGCACGAAGGCTTCGGCTCGAAAATTCCGTGCGCGCCTTCTTCCGTTTCTTCGGTTGGATCGCGCTCCACAAAATAAAAATCCATTTTGCCGCCGATTTTGCTTGTGGAATTTTTCGCGCTTGCCGAAAATTCCGCCTTGCAATTCGATTTTATTTCACAAACGATTTTCGGAAGCAGAACTTTTTTTCCGTCGGCAATCGCCACTCGCAAAATCGGAAGAACGTCCACTTCGTCTTTGAGCGGCATAAAGCCGAAAATCGCGCGCGAGGATTTGTACGTTTCGCTTTGGATGAAGCGCATGCAAAGTCCTGCGCTTTCAAATGCTTTCGCGATTGGATCGAGAGACGCAAGTGCTTCGCGCATTTTTTTCCGAAGCGATTTTTTTTCGATTTCGCAATTGATGTTTTTTTCAGTCAAATTCTTTTCTCCAAATTTCGACGAGTCTTTCAAGCGAGCACGCCGCGTTCGCGGGACTTGTCGAAGGAAGGCGAATCGCTTTTGCGCCGTATTTTTCTTCGATCGTCTCGCCCCAAAATTTTTTGTAGAGCGAAAAAGCCGCGCCGCCGTTCAAAATGATTTTTTTGATTTTCGCTGCGTCAAGAATTTTTTCAATTTCATTCGGAACGGCGTTTTTTATGCTCGCGTCGCTTGAGCCGCAAATTTCGCAGGAATAAATCACGTCCCAAAGCGCGATTTTGTTTCGCAAAAGGAATTCTGTTTTTTCCTGAATCGTGGCAGGAATTTCTTCGGCGAAAATTTTTGCGAGCATTCGCCAAAATCTGTTTTGCGGATGCCCGTAGTAAAATTCGTTTTCGCGCGACTTCGCCGAAGGAAGCGAGCCGAGAATCAAAAATCTTGAGTCGCTTCCGAAAACTGGCGCGAAAGGATGCGTGATTTTTTCAAGCCGCTTTTCCATGAACAATAGAATAAGTCAATTTTCAAAAACGCGCAAGACTTCTATCGCGTCATCAAATATTCCGCCACCGCTTCGTATGCAGGAATTGAAAGCGGATCGATGTATTTGTTCGATGCGAGATATGTTGACGCGAAACGCACAATTACCATTTGCGCGGCAGGGTCGATGTAAATTGCCTGCCCGTGCACGCCGCGCGCCATGTACGCGCCGTGCGAATTGTTTGTGCGCCACCACATGTCGCGGTACGACCAGCCTTCGAGTTTCGGATATTCGCCGCCTTTTGCGAACGCTTCCTGCGCCGCGCGAACTTCGCTTTCCGTGCCGCCCGTGGCGATGTCGTTCGCCGCTTCGAACGGAATCACTTGCTTTGAGCCGAGCTTTCCTCCGCGAAGCATCATTTCGCCGAACGCCGCCATGTCGCGAAGATTCAAGCTCAATCCCCCGCCAGCCATCGCGATTCCGGCAGGATCGACATTGTAATAAGCGTCGAAATTTGCGCCCATCGGCTGCCAAACCATTTCCGAAAGAAGTTCCGCGATTCCTTTTCCTGTGGCGCGAGAAATTATCCAGCCGAGCAATTCCGTGTTCACGGTTTTGTAGCCGAATTCATCGCCGTGATTTTTGCCGGGAATTTTTTTCAAAGTGGGAAGATATTCGTAATAATTTTTCGGGCCTTGATAATTCGCGGGGCGGAAAACGTTGCCCGCCAAGGCATACGCCCACACTTCGGCGTTCGGGTCGGAATAATTTTCGCTGTATGAAATCGCCGTGCGCATGTCCATCACTTGCCGGACGGTCGCGCCCTCGTAGCCCGAGCCTTTGAGTTCGGGAATGTAGTCCGTGACGAGCGCGTCCGCGTTGAGTTTTCCTTGCGCCACCAAAATCGCCGCGAGCGTTCCCGCGAACGACTTGCTCACCGACATCGCAGAATGAAGGCCTTCGGGCTTGAGCCCTGCGAAATATTTTTCGTAGACGATTTTTCCTTTGTGCACGATGATGATTCCGTCGGTGTAATTTTTGGCGAGCGAATCTTCCCAAGTGATTTCTTCGTCGGAATCCCACGGCGTGAATTTTATTTTGTCGATGTTGGGATCGATTTTCGTCTTGAAAGTGAACGGCTTTTCGCGCGATGCCGGAACTCCGCGCGTAGGATAAAATTCGCGCATGTGGTTCACGCTGTATCGGATCGCGGGAAATTCGAAGAACGAGCCGTCAGCCGCAGAAACGACTTTGGACTTTTCGGGCGGAAAGCCTTGCATCCAGCCAAGCGCGTTCGGATCGCTTTGCCGCGCGTCAGGAAAATTTTGCGCACTCGCGATTTTTCCGAAAGCAAGAATTGTTCCAAGCGCGAAAAAAATATTTTTCAATTTTAGCCTCCACTTTAAAAATAATGAAATTTTGAACGCAAGGAAAATTTATTTTAAAAACAAATAAGTCGCGATTTTAAAAACTGCAACTTATCTAATGCGCGCGTCCGCAATGAAACAGCGTTTCCAATGGTTTGTCCGACTTTTGGAAACGCTGTTTACTCTGCATCCCGAATCTTTATTTCCACAAAATGGCAACTCGAAAAACTTGCTTTTAGCAATTTTTTCGAATGTGCCGACGAGTTATAAGTCGCTATAATAGCGCGACTTATAACATCGCATTTTCAAAGTTACCTCTAAAAACTGAAGTTTTTAGAGGTTTCACAAAACGAATTCTTTTTGTTCCGAAGAATTTTCGAACGGACCTTGCGTGGGATTTGCCGCGCGAGCGTTTCCGAAAAAGTCCTCGTTGAAGACGATTTCCGAGCCGTCGGGATTTTCGAATTTTTGCTCCGACTCAAACGCCTCGCCCAAAGTTTTCGTGGAAATCGTAGCGGCTTTTCCTTTCGGCAAAAAATCGTAGACGTTCGTTTTGAACGTGATTTTTCCGCCGTCGTCTGAAATCGAGAATTCCACTTTGTGCTCCGTGTCAACGAACGCGTCGCTTTCTTTTTTCATCGGAACTGCGCCGTTGAAAAATGCGTTGCCCGCAGCCCAAACTGGGAGGGGATTGTAGTAGCGGTCGCTCGGTTCGCTTCCCATTCCGCAATATCCTTCGAATTGCGAAAGCCATTCTTCCTGCGTCGGATATTTGTCGAACGGAATCGTTCCGCAAACGACGTTCGCGTCTGTCCATTCCGCGTCCTTGCATTCTTCCTGAAGCTGCTCGAGGAAAGGACGCTTTTTTTGCTGGACGAAAATATTGTTGTAGAAGCGGCAGTCGCCGTGCAGAATCGTCATGAATCCCATGATTTCCGTTCGGTGCGGAACGTGGTACGGAGTGTAGCGCGGAGCGGGCTTTGTGAGCGTTCCATTGTCAACGCCGCGTCCGACTGCGGTGAAACTTCCCGCGATGAAATTGTGGACGACAGCCACTCCCTGCGTCGGAAGCTTGAGCGCGTAATCGGAAAGAAGCAGGTTGTTGTCAACGAGCGTCGGTCCGTGCGAAACTTCGATGAAAATGTCCTCGCCAAGTCCGTCGATATTTTCCTTGCCGATTTCTTTGAGCGGCACGGTATTGTCGTGGAAAATATTCTGCGTGACGCGAGTTCCCTGCGCCTGCCAGTCGAGCCAAAGTCCGCGCGTGCAATGATGGAAATGGTTTCGCCTGATTATCACGTCGATTGCGGCATGCATTTTTATTCCGCCGATTTCCGCGCCGGCAAGATTCTGCTTGTTGTTGATGTGATGGATGTGGTTGTCCTCGATGATTGAAAAAATTCCGCCCAAATGTCCGACGATTCCCGTCTGACCGCAGTCGTGGATTTCGCAACGGCGGACAATGTGCGAGCCGATTCTTTCTTTTGTCCAGCCTTCGATTTGTGCCTGGCAAATGTTGTCGCGCTCAGTCTGAGTTCCGTCCTTGAATTTCGTCTTGAGCCATTTGTTGTCGTTGTTCGGCTGCTTGTATTTTCCGAGCGAAATGCCCGAGCATTTTGAATGGCAGACTTCGCAATCTTCTATAATCCAGCCTTTCGACCAATGCGGGCCGATCATTCCTTCTTGGTATGCCGTGGGGGGTGCCCATTGCGTCGCCGCCTTGCACACTTTGAATCCGCTGAGCGTGATGAATCCGATTCCTTCGCTCGAAGGATAGAAGCAATTTTCGCGCACGGTGATTTCGACATTTTCTTCGTTGGGATTTTTTCCGTGGAAATTGGCGTAAATCAAAGTTTCGTCCGCCTTTTCGTCCTGCTCGGTGTACCATTTGTAAACCGAAAATTCCTTGTCCCATGATTTTTCGTAGACTTTCGGATTGAGCACATCTTCGAGCGACGTTGCTTCGTAAAGCGACTTGTCATTTAAAAAAACTTCGCCCGTGTGCGCGACGTAAAACGCGATGAACCAGTCGCCGCTCACCAAGGTTTTGTAAGGATTGTATTCGCCGAAAATCCCGTTCGGAATGCGCGCAAGGTAAACGTCGCCCTTGTATTGCGTCCAATTTTTTATTTGCTCCGCGCCAGTGATGATGGCAGCGCGCGGCTTTTCCGAGCGGTAGACGATTCTGTTTTCCGCCGTTCCCGCGTTCTTCGGATTGACATATTCCCTGTAGATTCCGGGCGCGACAATCACTTCGTCGCCAGCGCGCGCGACGGCCGCCGCCTCGCCGATTTTTTTGAACGGATGATTTTTTTCGCCGTTCCCGCTTCGCGTTGCATTTGTGTCAACATAGAAAGTCATTGTTTCCTCCAAAAATTTATTTTCGCAATTTTGCGAATGAAAGTGCCAAGCCAATTTTTTTTACGCGGACTTTGCCATGAAGAAAATCCGCATTCGTAGACTTTATATCACATTTTCCAAATTTGCGCAAGGTCTTGCATTGTTTGTCCGATTTGTGATATAATGTCCGTCAAATAAAATTATTCGAGGTTTATATGAGTTTGTTTGGCGGAATCATTTCCATAAAAGGAATCACTTGCCTTATGTCCAGCGTTTTCATCATTGCGGCGTTGGGCTATCTGCTTGGACGCATCACCGTGAAAGGCGTCTCGCTTGGAACTGCGGGCGTTTTCATCATCGCGCTTGTGTTCGGATGCCTTTTCTATCCGTTCTTGGAAGGACAGACCAAAGGATACACTTCCAACGCGCTTAAGATTGTCGAAAATCTTGGGCTGATTTTGTTCGTGACTTCGGTGGGATTCATCGCAGGCCCGAATTTCTTTTCGAACTTGAAAAAGAATTTCAAGTCGTACATTTTGCTCGGCGTGCTGATAATTTTGGTCGGCGGACTTTCGTGCGCGGCGTGCATCGCGTTCGACATTAAGGCTTTCGGAAGCGACGCGCAGGAAGCGGCGGCGATGCTCGTCGGCTTGCTTTCGGGAAGCCTCACTTCCACGCCGGCATTTTCCGCGGCAAAGGCCACTGTGAATGGTCCTGAACTTGAATCGATTGTCGCGGTCGGACATGGAATCGCGTATATTTACGGAGTAATCGGCGTTGTGCTTTTCGTTCAGATTGTGCCGAAAATCATCGGAGCGAACATGGACGAAGAGCGCGCGCACCTCGTGGCGGCGGACGCTGGAACAAAGAAAACCTACAAGGGAAAATTGATTGAAATGGATGCCTACGGATTCATGCCGTTCGCGCTCGCGGCGGTGGTGGGAATTATCGTCGGCGGAGTCGATTGGGGAAAAATGATTGGAACGATTTTCGGGCATCCGAACTGGTCGTTCGCGCTTACCACGACTGGCGGCTGCCTTTTGGTTTCGCTCGTGTTCGGTTATCTCGCGCATGTTGGTCCTATCGATCTCACTCCGCTTGACGTGACGCTCAAGGAATTCCGCGAACTTGGATTGATGCTTTTCTTGATCGGCGCGGGTGTTGCGGGCGGCGCGAGTTTCGTAAAATATTTTAAAGTGATTTACTTCATCTACGGAATCATTATGACGACGCTTCCGCTCATCGTGGGATATTTCTTCGCGCGCTACGTCCTCAAGTTGAGCCTTTTGAACAATCTCGGCTCGATTACAGGCGGAATGACTTCCACGCCCGCGCTCGGAACTTTGATTTCCACGGCGGGCACGGAAAACGTCGCTTCGGCTTATGCCGCAACATACCCGATGGCTTTGATCGCCGTCGTCATTGTCTCGCAAGTTTTGATTATTTTGTTCAGGTAGAAAAATGGCAAAGTATCCGTTTCAGAATATCGAAGTAAAATGGCAGAAGTACTGGGAAGAAAACAAGACTTTCCGCGTGACGGAAGACGAGTCGTTTCCCAAAGAAAGGCGGCGGTATGTCCTCGACATGTTCCCGTACCCGAGCGGCGCGGGGCTTCACGTGGGGCATCCCGAAGGCTACACGGCGACTGACATTTATTGCCGATATCTTCGCATGAACGGCTACAACGTGCTTCATCCGATGGGCTACGATTCGTTCGGGCTTCCGGCGGAAAACTACGCGATAAAGACTGGAACGCATCCTTCAATCACGACGAATGCGAACATTGCCAATTTTGCGCGGCAAATCAAGGCTCTCGGATTCAGTTATGATTGGGAGCGATGCGTTTCGACATGCGAGCCGGATTATTACAAATGGACGCAGTGGATTTTCCTTCAGCTTTACAAAAAAGGGCTTGCCTACGAAGCGGAAACGCCGATAAATTGGTGTCCGTCCTGCCTCACGGGCCTTGCGAACGAAGAAGTAAAAGAAGGAATGTGCGAGCGTTGCGGCTCGGCCGTCACCCGAAAGACAATTCGCCAGTGGATTCTGCGGATTACAGATTACGCGGAGCGGCTGCTCGCAGACCTTGACAAACTTGATTGGCCCGAAAGCGTAAAGCTCATGCAGAAAAACTGGATCGGAAAGTCCGTGGGCGCGGAAGTCGATTTTGCCATCGCGGACGCGAACGGAAAGGATTCAGGAAAAAAACTTACTGTATACACGACGCGCGCGGACACGCTTTTCGGCTGCACGTACATGGTTATGTCGCCAGAGCATCCGCTTTTGAAGGAAATTACTACTCCCGAACAAAAAGCGCAAGTGGACGCTTACGTGGCGGAAGCCGCGAAAAAGTCCGACCTTGAGCGCACGGATTTGAACAAAAACAAGACGGGCGTTTTCACCGGAAGTTACGGAATTGATCCTGTGAACGGCGCGCTTGTTCCGATTTGGATTTCGGACTATGTTCTCATTTCCTATGGAACGGGCGCGATCATGGCTGTGCCCGCACACGACGAGCGCGACTGGGATTTTGCGAAAAAGTTTGACCTTCCAATTATAAAAGTCGTCGCTTCAAAAGAAGAAATTGCGCGGCTCGGTGACGGAAGCGAAGAAAAAGGAGCGCAGTTGCTCGCTCAGGCGGCACAAAATCCGCAGGAATACGAAAAACTTGCGGCTTCATATCCTGACATTTTCGGCATCGCATCCGAATGCACTTCCGCAAAAGACGGCTATGCAATCAGTTCGGGATTTTTGACCGGCAAAAAGACAAAAGACGCAATCAGCGCAATGATAGATTTCCTTGACGAAAAAGGATTCGGGAAAAAAGCCGTGAACTACAAGCTTCGCGACTGGATTTTCAGCCGCCAGCGATATTGGGGCGAGCCGATTCCGCTTGTTCATTGCGAAAAATGCGGCTGCGTTCCCGTGCCCGAAAGCGAACTTCCAGTGCGGCTTCCCGATGTCCAGTCGTACCAGCCGACAGGAACAGGCGAAAGCCCGCTTGCCGCGATCGAAAGTTTCGTGAATTGCGAATGCCCGAAATGCGGCGGAAAGGCAAAGCGCGAGACGAACACGATGCCGCAGTGGGGCGGCTCGTGCTGGTATTATCTGCGCTACCTCGATCCGAAAAATGACGCATCGTTTTGCGCGGCGGAAAAGGAAAAATATTGGATGCCGGTGGACTTGTACGTGGGCGGCGCGGAACATGCCGTGCTTCACTTGCTGTACGCGCGATTTTGGCACAAAGTCCTTTACGACATCGGCGCGGTTTCCACGGAAGAGCCGTTCCAACGCCTGATAAATCAAGGTCTCATCACTTCGTTCGCGTTCCAGCGGAAAAACAAGACGCTTGTTCCTGCCGACGAAGTTGAAGAAAAAGACGGAAAATATTTTGAAAAGGCGACCGGCGAAGAAGTGGAGCAGATTATCGCGAAAATGTCGAAGTCGCTCAAAAACGTCGTGAATCCCGACGAAATGATACAAAAATACGGCGCGGATTCCGTGCGCATGTACGAAATGTTCATGGGACCGCTCACCGTCTCCAAGCCGTGGAACACGCAAGGGCTCATCGGCATAAATCGCTTCCTTGAAAAAGTTTGGGCGACGAGCGAAAAGGAAATGCGCGATTTCGACATCGAAGGAAAAATCGACGACGAGAATCTCGCATCGCTTCGAAAAACTTTTTCGCGGACAGTGAAAAAAGTGACGGAAGACACAGCCTCGCTCAATTTCAACACGGCGATCAGCCAAATGATGATTTTCGTGAACGAGGCCGCAAAAGCGGAATTTCTCCCGAAAAAAATGTGGGCGGATTTTGTCCTCATTCTTTCGCCATACGCGCCGCATCTCGGCGAAGAACTTTGGCAGAAACTCGGAAACGAGCGGACGCTTGCTTCCGAGGCTTGGCCGAAATTCAACGAGGAATTCTGCAAGGAAAGCGAAATTGAAATCGTGGTCATGGTGAACGGAAAACTTCGCGACAAATTCCGCGCCGCTCCTGGAACGGAAGAAGCGCAGCTCAAGGAAATGGCTTCGCGCACCGAAGGCTACAAAAAATTCACGGAAGGAAAGCAAGTGGCGAAAGTCGTTGTCGTGCCAAATAAGCTTGTGAACGTGGTCGCGAAATGAGCGGCGCGGTTTCATAATGAACACCTATGGAAACGCCCGCACCCGCAAAACGCAGGAGAAA
>CAMWIU010000013.1 GCA_947174385.1 uncultured Treponema sp. | reverse complement strand
GTTTTATCACTAGTTACATCCTATTTGGATTGAGTTAACTAGTCAAGAGCCTAAATATATTGTATCATATTATTGCATTCCCGCGCGAATGTCAAACAAAATTGCGCGTTCAAAAAACTCGGCTTTCTTGTAACTTCATTTTGCATTTCCTTGTTTTCATATTGAACAAAAAAGAAAAAACCGATATTATAGTAACGCGGATTTTCATAAATAGGGAAAATTAAAAACAGGATATATGATGTCAAAAAAATTTAAGGCTTTCATTTTCTCGGCATTCGCTTTTGTCGTGCTTTTTGCGTTCAGCGAGAATTCTTTCGCGCAAAGTGAATACTATGATGACGAAGCCGATGAATATGATGAATCCGCTCCCGACGAATATGATGATGGCGAAGATTATGTTTATCTTCAAAATGGTCCGGGCGATCAATTTTTGAATCTGCGAATTATGCCGAACATTCCGCTGAATTTCGGCGACAAAATAAAAGTCGGTGGACAAATCACTGTGGGCTACGGACGCTTTCTTTTGCCATGGTTTGCTGTGGGCGCGGAAGTGGCGTTCGGCTACAATCCGACTATCGGCGGAAATATGCTCACATACATTCCGATGACTCTTGGCGTGACTTTTTTGCCTGCCATAAAAAAATTCGAGATTCCAATCACGATGAACGTGGGAATGGCAATCGAAAATTATTTGAGCAACACGTTTTTTCCGGCGTTCATTTTGCGCGGCGGCGCGGGCTGCTACTATCGCATCAACGAAAGTTGGTCTGCTGGAATAGAAGGATTTTTCACTTATATGCCGCAATGGTACGCGGACAAGGAAAAATCTAGGTATAACGATTTTTTGAACCTCGTTTCGATTTCGGCTGGAATGAAATATCATTTTTAACGTGGGGGGTGAATGAAGCTACTAAAAAAATTCTTTTTCTCCTTCGCCTTGATTTGCGCCGCGTTTTTTCTTTGCGGTTGTCAGGATATTATTTTCGCGAACATCAGAAAAGAAGTCAAGCTCAATGACGGAACTGTTTCGGGAACTATCCGCGCGCTCATTCGATATACAGATAAAAGTGGTACAGAATACATTTATTTGGCAAACGGCAAGGCGGTTTATCGCAAGTTAAATCCATCAAATGTCAACGAACACAGAGAGGGCGGCTGGCAAAAGGTCTGTCCGGGCGGAAGCGGAGGGCTTGGAAAATATGTCGTGACGCTTGCTGCGGATGCGACCAATCTTTATGCGCTCGCCGCTGATTGGGATGAAAACACGAGCAAAGGACAAAACCGTTGGTACAAGCGCGCAATTTACGCAAGTAGTGACGGCGGCTTTGATTGGAAAAAGGTGCATGACATTACGACTTCGCCAACTGGCACTGGAACGGACAATGTCGCAGTTTATCTTTTTTGCACAAATACAATTGTAAAGGGAAATCGCCAAGCCTATTTCAATGTTGGCGGAGCTGGCTATAAGTTAAACGGAAGCGCGGAACCAACCGCAGAAGCATTGGCAAATAATGCGGCTTCGTGTGCTTTTGTAAGTGGCAGTAAACCAGAATTTGCGTCTGCATCAGGTACGTATTATGGCTCGGCTTCATGCACTGATGAAAACAGAAATTCTGTTGGAACTACCACAACTTGGTATTGGTCAGATGGCAGCACATTATTCTATAGTGTTAAGGATGATGAAACAAAAAGGCACGTAAGCGTAGGAAGTCGCATTTATTCTCTCGCAGTGACGAAAGATTACATTCTTGTGGGAACGGATAGCGGCATAAAGCATTTTACGCTGAATTCTGATGGGAGTGTTGGCGGAGAGGTGAGAGATTTTGCCACGAATGCCGATGCGATAATGAGCAGCGGATACGAAGTGAACACGCTTTTAGTAATAGATCCTTCAAAGAGCGAAACAGAAACTGCAATTTATTCCGCCATTGATTTTGAAGGTCGCTCCCAGCAGTTTGATCACGTTTGCATTTGGGCGTATTATCCTTGGCGCAAAAACTGGAACAGAGATTAAATTTTTAATTTAATAATGCCTCGCTGAAAATCCGAAAAAATTGCAAGGCGAAAAATGATCAAAGACAAAAATTGCAAAATAAATGAAAAAAATATTTCGCTCGGCATTCCGATTTTTTGTGTGGCAGGAAAAATCGCCGCAGGAAAAAATTTTCTCTGTTCGATTTTGGAAAAGCGCGGATTTCTTTGCATTGATGCCGATTCTGTGATTCACGAGATTATCAATGAAAAAGAAAAACAAAACGAAATTTTTGCGGCATTTCGCGATGACGCGCAAAAAGCGGGAATTTCTTTGCAAAACTCGGACGGCACTCTCAATCGTCGCGCGCTCGGGCGGCTTGTTTTTTCGAAAAAAGAATTTTTGGAAAAACAAGAAAATATTGTTTATCCCGCTCTTGTGGAGCGGGTGGAAAAAATCATCGCGCAGATTTCGCACGGTGCGGGTTTTGAAAATGAAAAAAGCGCGGTGCGCGGAATTGTGCTCAATGCCGCAGTGCTTTACAAAACGCCGCAACTTTTGGAAAAATGCCGCGCGATTTTTTTTGTGGATGCGCCCGCGCTAGTTCGTTTTTTGCGTGTTCGTCGCCGCGATGGAATTTCGCCGCGCGAGATTTTGAAGCGATTTTTTTCGCAACGAAATTTGTTCACGCAGTATAAGGCTTTTTCAAAGTTGCATGGAATCCAAATTAAGAGAATTAAAAACTGGGGGAAGGACGCGGAAAAGAAAATCTGCGCTGCTTTGAATTCCATGCTGTAGCATTTTGTCATGCGGGAAAACCGCGTTTCCACAAAGGGCTTCAAAAAAATCAAGTTAAAAATTCACGCATAAAGAAAAGCGATTTTCTCTAAACAATTTTTCCAATTTTCCGATATTGAAAACAGCATAATGCAAAGCACAAAATCGGGAGCGAAGCCGATTTTGAATTTTATAAAAAATATCGAGGGCAAAATTATGGAACAGAAAAAGACTTTGTGGATTATCGCAGCCAGCGGCGTTTTCTTGTTGGTCGTTCTCGGCGCGGCGTTGCTTTTGAATTCGTCGCCAGCGAGTGTGCCTACCACGGCTGCCATCACGACAATTGACAGAACGCCTGTAGCTGCTACAAATGAAACGCCGAATATTTATCCCATTCAAACTCCGTCATCGGAAAATGTTTTGGATGCCAACACGCTGGCTTTTCAAAAAACTGAAAATGGAATTTCAGGCGAAGAAAATCCATTCGAGACAAATGCGAGTGCGGAAAGCGTTTCGCAAGGAAATGCCGTCCAAGTTGATTCTGCGAATCTCACGATAAACACGAACACGACGAATATCGAATTGAAAACTTCTGCCGCGCCTTCGAGCAATCTCACGGCTACAAGCCGCGCGGGCGAAGAGGCTTTGGCAAAGGCGAACGGTTCGAACAAAAATTCAAATTATGTCGCGTCCGCGCAAAACGAAAAAAATGTAGTAGCTACAAGATCTAATTCGTCATCTGCATCGAATTCGACGAATGCAAAATCCACGCAGAACGCGCAGAAAAAAACGGTTTCTACATCCGCGCCACTTGCCACAAAATATTGGGTGCAAGCCGCATCGTTCACGAACAAAAAAAGCGCGGACAGTGCCCGCACTGAATTGGACGAAAACAAAATTCCTGCCGAAGTGTTCACCTACAAGGACAAAAAGGACACTTTGTTCTATCGAGTTCGCGTCGGTCCGTACACGACGAAAAGCGAAGCCGAATATTGGAAAAGCCGAATCGGAAGTCTGGACTTTTTCAAGGACACGCAAAGTTATGTTACCGAAGTGAAAATGTAGAAAGTTTCGGGAAGAGGAGGAACGCCGCGCAAGCGGCGTTTTTTTTCATTTTTTCTGCTTGCATAAATATTCTTTTTATGCTAGAATAATTGCATAAATATTCGTGCGCTTTTTGCGCGGAAAAAGGCGGAAAATTATGCAGTTTGAAACGAAATTCATCGAAGGCGGCGTCTGCGCGCCGAGCGGCTTTACGGCAAACGGAATTCATTGCGGGCTAAAATCGAGCCGCACCACGAACGATCTCGCGCTGATTTTTTGCGACACGATGTGCGCCTCGGCCGGCATATTCACTTCAAACCGCGTCAAAGCCGAGTGCGTGAAGCTTACGCAAAAAAATCTTGAAGGCGGAAAAATGCAAGCCGCCATTTGCAACGTCTGCTTTGCGAATGCGTGCACGGGAATCGAGGGCTACAAAAACGCCGAACGGATGGCTCAAGCGGCGGCGGCTTCTCTTGGCTTGAATCCGCAGAATGTCATCGTCTGCTCCACGGGAATAATCGGCCAGCAAATTCCTGTCGAAAAAATCGAGCAAAATATTTCGCGTCTCGTTGAAGGACTTTCCAAAGAAAACCATGCCGAAGCGCGAAGCGCAATTATGACCACAGACACGCGCTTTAAAGAATGCGCCGTTGAGACCGAAATCGGCGGAAAAAAAATTCGCATCGGCGGAATGTGCAAAGGCTCGGGAATGATTCACATCAACATGGGAACGATGCTTTCGTTTTTGACGACGGACTGCGCAATCACTCCGCAGATGCTCAAACTCGCGCTAAAAAAATCTGCCGCGCTCACCTACAATTGCGTGAGCGTTGACGGCGACACTTCCACCAACGACACGCTTACGATCATGGCGAGCGGCAAAGCGGGCAATACGGAAATTTCTGCGGAAGGCGAAGATTTTGAAAAATTCCTTTTCGCGCTAAACAAATTGAATACGGTTCTCGCGATGAAAATTGCGGCTGACGGCGAAGGCGCGAGCCGCCTTGTTGAATGCACTGTGCGCGGAGCGAAGTCCGAAGAAATTGCGCGCGGAATTGCGAAAGCCGTCATCAAGTCGAATCTTGTGAAAGCCGCGATGTTCGGGCGCGACGCAAATTGCGGGCGCGTTTTGTGCGCGATGGGATATTCGGGATTCGATTTTACGGTCGAAAAAACTTGCGTCTATTTTTCAAGCAAGCAAGGATCGCTCCGATTTTTTGATGCTCAAAATGATTTTCAAATTGGCTCGGAAAACGAAGCGGAAAGAATCGAAGTGATTCACGACGGCGTTGGACTTTCGTTCGACGAAGAAAAGGCCGCGAAAATTCTTTCTGCCGAAGCCGTGGAAATCGAAGTGATTCTCGAGGACGGAAACGCGCAAGGCAAGGCGTGGGGCTGCGACCTCACTTACGACTATGTTAAAATCAACGGCGACTACAGAAGTTGAAATTTGGTTCGCAGTGAAAATCGAAGCCGACTTGCGCAGGGGGATTCGCAACGAGTCGTAAGACGAAGTTTCAAGCGAGGCTTTCCCCTACCATGAAATTTTTATTTGGAGAAAAAATGGAAAACGAAAATACAAAAAATGACCCAAGGCTCGACAATGAAAAATGGGCAAGCGTGCTCGTGGAAGCGATGCCGTATTTCAAAAAATGGGTTGGAAAAACCGTCGTCGTAAAATACGGCGGCAATGCGATGCTCAACGAAGATTTGAAAATTGCCGTGATGAAAGACATCGTATTGCTTTCCACAATCGGGATTCGCGTGGTGCTCGTCCACGGCGGCGGGCCTGAAATCAACAAGATGCTCGACCGCGTGGGAAAAGAAAGCCGCTTCATAAATGGCTTGCGTTACACCGACGAAGAAACGATGGAAATCGTGGAAATGGTTTTGAGCGGCAAACTGAACAAGGACATCGTGAAAATAATTTTGCAGGAAGGCGGACGCGCCGTAGGATTGAGCGGCGTGGATTCGGGCTTGCTTTGCGCGAAGAAAATCGAAAAGGACGGCGTGGATTTCGGCTATGTTGGCGAGGTGACGCAAGTTCATCCTGAAATCATCACTTCGCTTTTACAGGAAAATTTCATTCCGGTGGTTTCCACGATCGCTTCGGGCGAAATCGGCGATCCGCATTTTTACAATATCAATGCCGACACTGCCGCGGCGAAAATCGCGGTCGCGCTCAAAGCGGAAAAATTCGTACAGCTCACGAACGTTCCGGGAATCCTGAAAGATGTGAACGATCCTGCTTCGCTCATTCC
Source organism: uncultured Treponema sp. (assembly GCA_947174385.1). Classification (GTDB taxonomy): domain Bacteria; phylum Spirochaetota; class Spirochaetia; order Treponematales; family Treponemataceae; genus Treponema_D. The sequence continues at coordinate 24,625 of CAMWIU010000013.1, read as the reverse complement.
GCGCATTCCGATGCCGAACATCGACGGCTTGATGAAAGAAGGCATCATCGAAGGCGGAATGATTCCGAAAGTGGAATGCTGCATGATCGCGCTCAAGGGAGGTGTGCCGCGAACGCACATCATCGACGGCCGCGTTCCGCATTCGCTTTTGATCGAAATGTTCAGCGAGCGCGGAATCGGCACGATGATATATTAAATGGCATATTCGAAAAATCGCAATCTTATTTTAAGGAGAAAAATTATGGGAAAGAACAATGTGGTCAACAATTATGGTTCGTTTGACATAACTTTCGTGCGCGGAAAAAACGCCACGCTTTGGGATGCGGACGGAAAAAAATACATCGACTTCATGGCGGGAATCGGCGTGAATTCGCTTGGACACGCGAACAAGGATTTGGTCGCGGCAATCCAGTCGCAGGCGGAAAAGCAGATTCACATTTCAAATTATTATTTGAGCGATGTCGGCGTTGAATATGCAGAAGAGCTTTTGCGCTACACTGGATTTGACGACGTGTATTTCGGAAACAGCGGCGCAGAGGCGAATGAAGCGGCGTTCAAATTGGCGCGAAAATTCGGACATTTGAATGGCGGCGCAAAAAGACGAGTGATTTACACGCTGGAAAATTCTTTTCACGGAAGGACGCTCGCGACATTGACTGCGACGGGGCAGGAAAAATTTCATCCCGAATGTTTCGCGCCTTACGCGGAATGTTTCAAGACAATTCGCGCGAATGATTTTGATGCGATAAAAACCGCGTTCGACGAAACCACCGCCGCGCTTATGATCGAATGCGTCCAAGGCGAGGGAGGGGTAAATCTCATCGACGCGGAATGGGCAAAGGCCGCCGCCGCTGCCGCGCGAAAGGCCGGCGCGATCGTAATGGCGGACGAAGTTCAAACCGGAGTCGGACGCACGGGCGCATTTTTGGCAAGCGACGCGCTCGGCTTTGAGCCAGACGTTGTTACGCTTGCAAAAGGAATCGCAGGCGGAATCCCGATGGGCGCGTGCCTTTTCAAGAACAAAGCCGCGAACGTTTTCGTGGCGAACGACCACCAGTCAACTTTCGCAGGAAATCCTTTGGCGTGCAGCGCGGCTTTGACCGTCTTGCGCACGATGCAGAAAAAAGAATTTTTTGAGCGCGTGAATTTTGTCGGCGAAAAAATTCGCTCGGAAATAAAATCATGGAATTGCGATGTCGTTCAGGAAGTGCGCGGCAAAGGTTTGATGATTGGAATCCAAATCAAGCCGCAAGCAAAGCCAAGCGAAATCCAAGTCGAGTGTCTCAAAAACGGACTTTGCGTTTGCACCGCCGGCGCGGATGTCGTGCGATTTTTGCCGCCGCTCACAATCAGCGACGAAGAAATCGAAGAAGGCCTTGCGATTTTCAAAAGCGTAATTAAAGGCTAAATTTTCATCAAGCAAGAATTTAGGGAAACTAAAAATCCGCGCAGAAATCTGCGCGGATTTTTTTTGCAGGAATTTGCGTCATGATCTGAAACCATCCGCATGAATCAGTTATTCGCATTAACGTTCGGCTGAGTTTTTTCGTCCCAAAATGGGAAGTACTCGCACAATTCCAGCAGTGCCCAAATTTTCTCCGTCGTTGGTTTTGACCGTCAAGTTGTATGACACGTTGCCTGTTTCGGTGGCTGTTGGTGCTTTGACGCTGAAATTGGAAATGGATATGGTGCATTCATTTTGGACTCTAGCATTTATGAATTTTTCGACATCCGCTTTTGTGGTGGATGGACTCGCCGTCATTGACATGGCTGCCGATAGTGCCTTGTATGCGCTGTCGCTAGTGACCAATTTTGGTATGCTCATGTTCACGTTATGGGTATAGGATTTCCCATTGTAGGTATAACTCAGCGTTCCTTTGAGGAGCCCTTCATCGTAGGATGTGGCTTTTGTGAGGGTTGGGGCAGAAGCCCATTGGAGGGCATCGATGTATTTTGTTCCTGCCCAAATGTAATTGAGCAAATCTTTGGATCTTGTGTAGTTGTTGGAAACGTAGCTGAACTCTTTGATGGCGTGCTCTATTGCAAGTTTGTCAACGGCCAACAAATCGGCATCGGAGGAACTGGGCTTGCTTAAGTCGAAAAATTTCACAATATATTTGAGCGTTACGGGCTTGTCCTTTCGATATAGTCCTGAAATCTCCACTGTATATTTCTGCCCAGCCTTGACATTGTTTGTGGGCGTGAATATGATCATGCGTTCATAAGGTCCAATTTTGTGTGGAATTACAGAAGTGCCGTTGGGAGTTGTGACGGTCACTTTGATGTTGCCGAGTTTGTCTGCATCGTATCGTTTCCTGTTCAGCCGAACGGACCACTGCATTCCATTGTCGTAAAAGTCCGTGGCATGATAACCTGCCGCGGGCCAAGTAATGGCTTCGTAGTCTGTGGTCTTTGTTCCTGTTCCGTTCAAGCCCACGCCGTAGCCAGTCCACATCGCGCTGTAAATGTTGCCGTTGCGGGAGGTCGCGAGTCCAAAGCCTGTTCCTGTCATTTCAGGATCAAGGGCACTGCATCGATGTCCAGCCTCATTGCGGTTGTTTTCCCCAAGGTCGGATAGATAGCCTTTGACTGCGGTCGAGATGCCTGTACTTTCATAGAGTTTTGTGCTAATAAAACCAAGGCTTGAGTTTGAAGTTCCTTCATAGCCGTATTTATAAAATTCATCGCTGATGCCGTAGGGTTTTTCTGGTCTGTGATCTAGGCCGCGATCTCGGAAAGCAAGCAATGCCGAAGCGAATTGTGCGCTGATGATAAAATCCGCGATCATAGATACATCGCCTGCCATTCCTGCCATGTATCGGGCAAAGTTCAACGTGTTCAGTCCGTCGAGCAGCACTTGTCCTTTCACCTGCCCCAAAGTTTGCATGGTATCGAAACGCGACATTTCGGGCACTGTGATATAGGGCGAGCCGCTAGTGTGGACAGGTTTTAATGCATCCCATTTCGTGTTGAGTTCCTCCATGGTGTGAGGTGCTTTGATGATGATTGTCTCCGATTCTGCCGCTAGCATAGCTACAGGTAGCAGTGTCAATGCCGCAAACATAAACAATGATAGATTGAAATTTTTTCTTTGCATTCTGATTCTCCTAAAAAAAGACACTTGCGATTTTAACAAATTGCAAGTGTCTTGTCTATGCTGGACGACTACATTCTTCCGTCAGCTTTTTTATTCCGCGCTTGATTTCCTTCCCGGCACAATCGCGGAAATTTCATTGTCATACATCGCTTCGGCGAAAATGGCGGGAATGAAATATTCTCCGCTGTAGACCGCGGTGGCGGCGAATGTGAAATTCGCGACTGCACCTTCTTGCAAATCAAAATACGTGAAAATATTTTCATCGCGAATATCTTGATACGTGAACGCCTGCGTCGCGGCATTGGCGGGCGAGTCGGCAGTAATGCGTTCGTTCGTGATTTCCCAGCAAGTCGGAATGGGCATCGTGAGTGCGATGTTCTTGATGTTCGCGCGCGTCGTGTTTTTTACGCTGATGTTGATTTTGAAACTTTCGCCTGTTCTTATGTTCGCGGGATTCATCTCGCGCCCCGAATTTGCGATGTATTTCACTTCGAGCGAAAGTCCGTCCGAACGCGGATTTTCTTTTCCTGGAATCGAAATTCCTTGCGAGACAAAAGTTCCGTACAAAGTTTTTTTGCAAGTGTTTTCGATTTGCGCGGATTGAATTTGCGTTTGGCTTGTCGGCAATTCTTCCACGGCGAGCGCGCCTTCGGTCGCGCCGGAAATAGTTTTTCCTTGCGAAACGATTTTGTACGAAAGTTTTTCGCTTCCATAATTTTTGTAAAATGGCAAAAGCGAAATGAGACTCCATGCGATTTCCTGCGTGCTCCGCCATTCGTCGCCGCTCAAAGTTTTCGCCACTTCGCTTGCGATTTTGTCCGCCTTGCCGTTTGCGGTGGCGACGCAGACAAAAAGGTACATCGCTCGTTCACGCACGCTTGAATTGAGTGAGCCGCCAGTTTGACGGAATTTATTTTGCATAAATTCGATATTGTCCAAAAGGCGCAACGCCGCACTTTTTTGTCCTGCCAAAGAATATGCGCATGCGAGCATTATTCTTGCGGAAGTGTTTTGCGTTCCTGCCACTCCGTCGGAAAGGCGATTCATCGATGCCGCGTCCGCGCGACCTGCCAGCGCAAGCACAAAAAGTCTGTATGCTTGGACTTCCGTTCCGTTTTCATATTTGTCGCTTGAGTAGACATTCCAAGACGCTGCGCTTTGTGCGATGTAGTCCAAAAGTTCTTTCAGGAAATTTTCATCGACATCGTAGCCAGCGTTTTTCGCTTCGAGTTCAAAATGAGTGGCATAGCAAGTGCCCCATTCGCTCGGCGAATTTCCGCCCGGCCAATAGGCAAGTCCGCCTGAAGATGTCCTGTAATTTTTGTGTCGCTTCAAAACAGATTTTACGTTTTCTTTTGTTTCTTCGATTTGGTTTGAAGTGAGTTTCATAAATCCAGAAAGATAAAGTTGCGGGAACGCGCCCGAGGTGATTTGCTCGATGCAGCCGTGCGGATATTTTATGAGCGATTCTAGGCGTTCGTTCATGTTCATTTGCGGAAGGGTTGAAAGTTCGAGCGTATTCTGAATCGTGCCGATTTGGGCGACGCTTGTGATGTCTGTGTCAAAAATTTTACCGGGCTTTACGATAAAATTCTGCCGCGTTGTAACGGGAACGCCTCGGCTTTCGATGACTACAGGAACGCTCGCTGTGGTTTGCGCTGTATTTGTTTTCGCCGTGAATTCGAAATTCGCCGTGCCCTGCGAATTCGTTTTCACATCGAACGTAACGACCGCATTGTCGGAAGCGGGAATTGTAACTGTTTTGGAATTCGTTCCGATTGTTTGCGCGCCTGTAACTTGTAAAGTTACGAGCGTTTCCTGATTCCTTTGCGTTCCGTTGAAAATTGTCACTGGAACTTGAATTGTCTCGTCAATGCCCAAAGTGCGCGGAAGCGAAGGCTGCGCCATAAGGTCCGCTTTGACTTTTACGGATTTTTCTGCCGAGCCATACGCGCCGTTTTTGCCGGCGATTACGATTGCGCGGACTGATCCGACATAGCCTGGCATTTCAAATTGCGTCGCCTTTTTTTCGCCTGCTTTCAGCGTGAAAGGACCGAAGAATTTTACTACGGGTGTGAACCTGTTCGCGTCAAGCGCGGTCTTATTGATGGAATCGGCATCGCTTCCACCGATTGCGAGGAGCGTTTCAAGTTTTCCGGAATACGCATTCATTACATATTTGTACAAATCGTAGTTCGAAATCATCGACGCTTCCTTTTTGTAAAATTCGTCGCGCAGATTCACCGCGTGAAAATTCGTCAAGCCCAAAAGCCCGTCGTCAACTACGGCAAGCGTGTAAGTCATTTCGCGGCCGCGTTTTTCCGAAACGCTTATCGAACAATTTTTGTGCGGTTCAAAACTTTCCGCCGTCGTGATGACAGGCTCAAGCAGCGTGGCAGGATTTTCCACTTTTATCGGAACAACTCCGTACAAACGAATCGGAAGACTGTTGACGCTCTGCGCGTGCGGTTGCAAAAGCGTGATGTGCGCGTAGACGTTCGGCGACATTTCCTGCGTGAGAGGAAGTCTGTAGGAAGTAGTTTCATTTTTTGTGTCAATCCATTCCTGCTTTAAAATCTTACCTGATTTTTCTATCGTAACAAGAGCGTGCGCTCCGCTTCCTGAAGGAAAATTGATTTGCGCACTTTCGCCCACGGTATAATTTTTTTTGTCCGTCAAAAGCGTGAGCATCGCAGCACTTTCCGCGCCGCTTTCCTGCGCGCGTCCTGCCCAATTCGGCCAGTCGATGTAGACGATTTTTCCCGCGCTGTGTTTTGAGCCGTCGGAAACCAATACAAGGTAGCGTCCCCATGAAGGGTAGTCCACGCGGAAATCAAAGCTGCCCTTGCCGTCGGTTATTTCGACTTTGCCGTTATTCACGAGCGACGACGATTCATAGGAAACATAGGCGGCACTTGTGAACGCATCTTTTTCCCACCACCATTTCCATTCGAGTTTGTAGATTGCGTAATCCAATTCGGCAGATTCAATCGGGTTTCCTTCCGCGTCCAACAGAACGACATCCGCCCTTTGCGCCTGGTCGGTCAAAAGCATTCCGCGCGCCGCGTCGCCTTTCGGAGTTTTTATTCCGCAATATCGTTCGAATGGAGAAAAGATGAATGATTTCGTTTCCGCCGAGAACGCGCCCGAAGGTTCGAAAATTCGGCTGGTATAATTTGCGCGAAGTTTGCCCGGCAAGTCTTCGTTTGAAGAAAGCCTTGCGGAAAAAATCGCCTGCGAATTCGCGTCGAGATTTCCTTCCCAAACTGTGTCATAGCTTGTGTCAAAATTGGTGGTACGAGGATTCGTGAATGAGTATTCGGGATAGCGTTCAAAATTGTTCGGACCGCTTGAAAGGTTTGCGGAAACGTCCGCTTTGTAATTCGGAGTTTTCGCTCCGTGAAGCCATTCGCCTTTCAATGTGAACGTGTTTTCTCCTGCCTTCAATATTTCTGATTCGCTTTCAAGTTTTACGGAAAGTTTGTTCGGAACGACTGTTTCGATTTTAAGCGGGCGAGTCCATTCCGAGCCTCCGACTTTCACTCGCGCAAGATAAAATCCTGTGGGCGCGTTTTCGTTTGTAGAAGTTTGAATCGGGTAGAAACCGTCCACATTTTCTTTTATGATGCGGCTTTCCACGAGACGGCCGCTCGGTTCTAGCAGCTCGAACGTCACGGGAAAATCTTTTGGAATCGTGCCTTGCAAATCTTGCAAAACGAAAGTCAGATAAAGGGTGTCGCCTGGCCGCCACACTCCGCGTTCGCCATAGATGAAACCTTTCACGACGTTCTTCGCTTTTTCGCCGACTGTTGCAAAATGGATAACGCTCAATTCAGTTCCGCTGGAAAGTTTGAGGAACGAATTTTGGTTTGATTTTTTTGCGAACACCGCGAAAACTTCCGCGTCAGGATTTTTGAAAATCGCGCGTCCGTTGGAATCGGTTTTTTCTGTGGCGAGATTTCGACCCACGTAATTTACAAGCGTGATTTCTGCGGAAGCGATTGGAGAAGCCGTTTTCAAATCTGCCGCCGTAACGTAAAGGTTTCCGTCTACGTCTTTTTTCGCCAAAAGTCCGATGTCGGAAATCAATACGTTTCGTTCGATCAAACTTGCGCCGTTGTAATTCGACATGTAAAACGCGGGATGGCACGGATCGTCGTCGTATCGCCAATAAGTGGATCTTTTTTCATAATCCATATTTTCAACATTGTCCCAATAACTTGATTCGCCGCGCCATTTGTAGTTGCCGATTGTGTCTTCCGGCATTGGCAGGTCAGAAAAATCCGCGTGGTTTTTGTCGCAAACATATTTTACGTTTTGCTTTCTGAAACTCACGCGAATTTGGAACATTCCGTCGGGATATTTTTTCGTCAGCTCGGAAATGTCGATTCCTGTTGTTACGACGGTGTTTTTCATTTCGCTTTTCCAATCCAGCGGTACGTTTTTTTCCCAAACCGGCTCGCCCACGCGGTACAAAGATTCCTTGCCGTTGAGTTCGTTGCTCTGCAAAAAATTCGTGATGTTCCAATCGTGAATCAAAAATGCCTGAATCAAAAGTCCGCTCAAATTCATGGTCTGGACGGCGAGAATGTTTTTTTGCGAAGTGGGAATTATCACCGCGTTGGAATTGCTTTCGGCAAAGCGGACGCTCGGCAAATTCCACGCCTTGCTTTTTGTGGAAACAGTTTCGCCAAGCGCGAGCAATTCTCCGTCCGAACTTCGTATTCCGCTTTGTATTTCTACTTGCGAAATATTTTCAAAATCGTTTTCGTTGTAAATCGTCAAAACATTTTTGCGGACGTTCACGCTGAATGCGTCGTTATTTTTGGAGACTGTTTTTATGAAAGCCTTGATGTCCTGCGCCGAATCGAGAATCTTTGAAAAACTCAAGATAATTTTGTTTTCCTGCGTTTGGTTCACGTCGAAAATCACGAAATCGTTTTTGGCGGGAATCCTGAATTTTTTTTGCCCGCGCATTTCGCCGCGCCCATTTCTTGCGCCGAGCGGAATTCCGTTCCAAGAAATTTTCAAAGTCTTGAAATTATTTTTGCGCGTAATTCCGCCGATTTTGAAATTCGAGACGAGCGGATTTTTCGCGTCGTTTCCTTCCCAAGAAATTTTCAATTTTTGGAAAGTGCCGAATTTTGCTTTGAGAGATTTTTGAAGCTGCTTTTTGGAAGCGGGAATGTCGGTGGAAAAAGTTCCGCCGAGCGTGAATTCGTTTTTTTCGTCCGAAATCATGAATGAATCGAACTGCGCTTTGACTTCCGCGTTTTGCGTAAAATATTTGTGAACGTAAATCGCATCTTCCGAAAGCGCGAAAAGTTTTGCGCAGTCGGCAATGAGCGTGATTTCCTGTTCCGCGCGATAAGGCTTGCTCGGAATAAAAGTTGCGCGTTTTCCTGAAACGCTCCATTCGCCCTTTTGCGGCGGCACGAGCGAAATCGCCTGCGCGACATTCGCGTTGTTTGGAATTTCATTTGAAAATTCTATTATGATTGAATCGAGCCGACCGAGGCTTGTTCCTCCGATTTGCGAGACAAAGCCTTCGCCGCGTTCGAGTTGTTGTTCGGAAAATTGCGCGGGCTTTTTCGCGCAGCCAAAAATTAAAAATGAAACGAAAATAAAAAAGATGTGTCGTGCTTTCATAAAAATATTTTAGCACAACTCGCGCGGTTTTGCAATTGCTTATATGATGAATGCTATTTGAGAAAGATGCCGCGTTTAAAATTGTCGCTGAAATGTCACGTCAATTTTAAACGCTGGCTTGGAATTGGCGAGCGATTCGCGCAGAAATTCTTTGATGCTGTTTTGATGCCATTTGCGTCAAAGAATTTCAACCTTTCAAAAACATAATTCCGGTCGAAGTTGAAATGCGTCGCGAAAATCCTATGTGCTCGATTTTGATTCCAGGCTTCGTGTGCTCGAGAGTCACTTCGTAAATGCCCGCAGCGAGTTTCAAAAGTCCAATCAAAACGCCGACGGTTTTTCCTTCGGTGGTGCGGCAGTCAAGGCTGAGCGCTTCGTGCCCATCGATTTTGAGATTGCACACCGACTGCGAAACCGTGCCATCGTTTGGCTTTGAATACAATGCCAAAAAATTGTACACGCCGTCTTCGGGAACTTTTATTCTGCGTTTCGTTTCGCCGTTTTTCATAAACTTGAAATTTTCTTCCACGGCGGATTTGTCGTCGCTCGTTTCGGAAATGCTCGGCGTAAAAGAAATTATTTCGTCGAGCGAACGAAGCGGACGTTTTGCCACGAGAGAATTTTGCAAAAAGTTCAAAATGTCTTTTGCGCAAATTTGAAGTTGCGCGCGAGTGAGCGTGCCGTGCTTGAGAGCGGCTTTTATATTGTCGTTGTTTCCGTCTTTTTCAGCCTTGTCGTTTTCGACAATCATGTAGACATCGTTTCGCGCGCGAACCATTTGCGCCACATTTTGCTCGCTGGATTTTCCGCCTTCCGCGCAATCGTTCATCGTCGCCCACCAGTCCGTCATCACAAGTCCTTTGTAATTCCATTCGCCGCGCAAAATTGTCGTGTTCAAATCAAAATTTGAAGCCGCTTGAATTCCGTTTATCAAATTGTAGCTTGTCATGATCGATTGCACGCAGCCTTCTTTCACCGCCATTTCGAACGCCTTCAAATAAATTTCGCGCAACGCCCGTTCCGAAACAATCGAATTGTTTTCGCGCCTTGAAGTTTCGCGGCTGTTCGCGGCAAAATGTTTTATCGTGGCGTGCGCTCCGCTTGAAGCAATTCCTCGAATTGTCGCGAGCGTCATCATTCCAGTCAAAAGCGGATCTTCCGAAAAATATTCGAAGTTGCGGCCACCGAGCGGATTTCTGTGGATGTTGATTCCAGGTCCCAAAATCGTGTCCACATTGTTCGCGCGAATTTCCTCGCCTTCGAATCGCATCAGTTCTTCCACCAATATCGGATTCCATGTGCATGCGAGCAAAGTTCCGATCGGCATGAGAGACGCTTCTTTTCCCGTGTCCATTCGAACGCCCGAAGGTCCGTCTGCGCAAGAAGCCACAGGCACGCCATATTCGTAAAGCGCGTGACTCACGCCGCCAAACGCGGATGCCACGCCCGCCGTGACTTTTCGGCTCGCCATTCCTTCGCCGCGCACCAAAGTCGCCAATTCTTCGTCGTTGAGCTGCGCGATAAATTCGTCCTGCGATTTTTTGCTCGAAAGAACGTCGCAGAATTTTATTCCAGTATTTCCCGTAAAAGGAATTTCTTTCGGCGAATTTTTTTCGATTCTTTTTGCAAGATCGTATTTTCTGCGCGGCGCGTCTTCCCATTCGATTTTGTAATTTCCATTTTCAAGTTTTTCGCCAACTTTTATTCGCTTGAACGAATTGATTGGAGCGAGCGCGGAATCCAATTTTTCCACGACGATTTGATTTTCAATCAAAACCGAATCGCTTGCGCCAAACGAAATTTTTTGCGCGCTTGAAACATCAGTTCCGCCGTAGAAAAAATATTCGCCCGCCTCGAGCACGCGGCAGAATTCGTTTCCGCTTGCGCCGCAATCGTCGTATGAAGCGAGCGAATTTATTTCAAACGAAAGCGAAATCGTTTCTTCCTGCCCCGATTGCAAAAGCGAAGTTTTTTTGAACGCCGCCAAAACTCGCGCCGCTTTTCCCAATTTTCCTTGCGGAGCTTCGGCATAAATTTGAACGACTTCTTTTCCCGCCACGCTTCCGATATTTTTTACGCGCGATGAGATCGAAATTGTTTTGCCGTCGAAATTCGCATCGAAAAATTCCACGCTGAATTTCGTGTAAGAAATTCCGAAACCAAACGGATACAAAATTTTTTCGCGGGCGAACGTATTGAAAAATCTGTAGCCGACAAAAATGTCTTCGCAATAAATGCTGTCGAGCGACGTGGCGAAATTTTTTGTGGAAAGATAGTCGTCGATCGAGCGCGCGATTGTATCGGAAAGTTTTCCGCTCGGATTCGTCTTGCCAAGAAGAATGTTCGCCGTGGCGCGTCCGGCTTCTTGCCCGCCTTGCCAAGCCATTACAATCGCAGTGATATTTTCGAATTCTTTTTCTTGCGTCCAAGCAGTGTCGATGATTCCGCAAGTGTTGAAAACAAGCACGACTTTTTCGAACGCGGCGCAAATATTTTTTATGTTTTGAATTTCTTCATCCGTGAGAAAATACGAGCCTTTTTGCAAAATCAAATCCTTGTCTTCGCCGGCGTTGCGCGTGATTACGACCACCGCTTTTTGCGAAATTGCAGCGGCTTCAAAAGCGAGTTCTTTTGAAACCGGCATTTCCTTTTGGCAGAAAGGTTCGGCCGCCCAGCCTCCGCCGCCGTTGTCGAACGGATTTTCCTTTATCCATTGCGCGTATTTTTCCAAAAGCGCGGAATTCGCGTTGGGAAGATTTTCGATTAAATTTGTGGAATAAGGAGCGTGCACCGAGCCTCCCGATCCAAGGCCGCATTTCAAAAAGTCAAACTGACCTCTGCCAAAAACGCTCACGCATTCGTGCGCATCAAGCGGAAGAGTTCCGCGCTCGTTTTTGAGAAGTACGATTCCTTCTTCCGCCGCTTCAAGAATTTTCTGTGCGAATGTCATAGTTTCTCCGGATTTTTCAATTAAAAATTATGCCAATTTTATTTCATCGCTTGCGTTACAAAATGATACTTCATTTTGGGATTTTCATCATACAGAAAAAAATGAAATTGTGCAAGAAGCAGACATTTCGCGCTTTAATCGCGCCATCATGGACAAACAAAAAATCCCAGCCTTCGAAAATTTTTTTTCCAAAGGCTGGGGTTCAATTCACTTTCAACTCACCTCAAATTACTCCGTGGGGCGTTTTTTGAAGCTTTTGCTTTCCTTGATTGCCTGGCCTTCGCCGACTTCCTGCTCCATCATTGCGCGCACTTTCAGCGGCAAGCCGAAAAGCGTGATGAAGCCTTGCGCGTCCTTATGGTCGTACAAGTCGCCGGTTTTGAAACTCGCGATGCTTTCGTTGTAGAGGCTGTATTTTGACGAAGAGCCTGCGCCGCGAATCTGTCCTTTGTACAAGAAAACTTTTGCCCAGCCGGTCACAGTTTCCTGCGTCTTGTCCACGAACGCCATGAGCGAGTCGAAAAGCGTGGTGAACCATTTTCCGTCGTAAATCAATTCTCCCACTTTGATCGCGACTTCTTGCTTGTAATGATAAGTGTCGCGGTCGAGGCAAATGTGATCCATCATTCTGTGCGCGAAATATAAAATCGCTCCGCCCGGAGTTTCATACACGCCGCGACTTTTCATTCCCACGCATCGGTTTTCGCAAATGTCCACAAGACCAATTCCGTTGCGTCCGCCGATTTTGTTCAATTCGGTGAGAAGTTCGAGCGCGTTCATTTTTTTGCCGTTCAACGCGACAGGAATTCCTTTGACGAAATCAATCTGAACGTATTCGCCTTTTTCAGGAGCGTCTTCGGGAACGGTCGTGTTTTGAAGCATGTGGCGATAGTTCGGCTCGTTTTCAACTTTTTCCAATTCCAAACCTTCGTGACTCAAATGCCAAATGTTTTCATCGCGGCTGTACGACTGATCTTTTTTCGCAGGAACTTCGAGATTGCGCTTTTCCAAATATTCGATTTCGGCTTCGCGAGAATCAAGATTCCATTTCGGATCGCGCCACGCGGCGATGACTTTGATGTCGGGAGCGAAAGCCTTGATCGCAAGCTCGAAACGAACTTGGTCGTTGCCTTTTCCTGTGGCTCCGTGGCAAATCGCGACGGCGTTTTCCTGCCTTGCGTATTCCACCAAAATTTTTCCGATGAGCGGACGCGCCGTGGAAGTGCCGAGCAAATATTCGTCTTCGTAGACGGCTCCGGCCTTGAGCGCGGGCCAGCAATATTCTTCGATATATTCTTCGCGAGCATCGACGACATAGCAAGCCGACGCGCCAGTCTTGAGCGCGCGCGATTTTATCGCCGGCCAATCGTCGCCCTGTCCCAAATCGATGCAGACTGCGATTACATCGTAGTCGTAATTTTCCTTGAGCCACGGAATGATGACGGTAGTGTCAAGTCCGCCAGAATAAGCCAAAATAACTTTGTCCTTTGCCATAATTTTCTCCTTAAAAAATCAAAAAACAAAATCGCGAAATATCGATTTTCGCTTTTGTATATTTATGCAAAATATTGTATAGATATGCGAAAAAAAAGTCAAGCGGAAGCGATGAAATTTATGCGCAACGCTCGCACTTCGTCCGCCTTTTTCATTTTCGTCCAGTCGATTCCGTGGACGCGCTATTGATTAAATCGCGGAAATTCTGTATAATTTTAATTCCGATGTTTACGCTTAAATTCGCGTTTAAAAATATAATTTCTCGAAAAAGTTCGATTGTCATTGTGTTGTTCGTGGCTTTTTCGATTGCGATTCTCGTTATGGCAAATGCCATTTTCGACGGAACTCGCACGGGAATAGAAAAGACTTTCAGTGACAATTTTACTGGCGATGTCGTGATTCGGCCGCGCGCCCAATTTCCGATGAGCCTTTTCGGCGACGAAACTCCGATTACTGGAGAATTTTCCGAATTGCCGCAGATCATTTCGTATTTGGATATTTTCGAATACGTTTCAAAAAGTCCGTTCGTGGAAAAGGCCGTTCCGCAAATTACGGGACAGGCGGCTTTGCGTGTGGGTGATAATAATATCGTGGGATATTTTTTCGGCGTGGAAGGCGAACCCTACGTCAATCTTATGGAAGGAATTAGAATCGTGGAAGGCGAGCCTTTTTCGTCGGACGAAGACGCGCTGATGCTTTCTACGAACATCGTTGCGCAAATAAATGAACAATGCGGTGTTCGCGTCCAAGTCGGCGACCAAATTCAAATGGTTTCATTCACCGGAACTTCTTACGCGCTTCGTGCCGCACGTCTTTCGGCGATTTACGAATATTCCGTGCACAGCGATTTGCAGGACAGGATAATTTTGGTTTCGCCGGCGATTCTGCGCACATTGATTGGGCTTGGAACTACGGAAATCGATCCCGCGCTTTTTACGAATGAAAATTCGGGTTTGCTTGAAACGGTGGAAAACGGCTCTATTGATGACCTTTTTGGCGGAGCAAGCGATTTTGATGCTGACGACATTTTTTTCAACGATGAAATTTTTCCCGAAGAAATTTCGAAAAATGCCAATGAAATTTCAAGCGAAAATTTCGCGCTTTCGGAAAATGCGCCCGATGAAAACGAAGAGACTATTTGGAATTACATTGTTTGCTCCGTGCCGAATGGAGTGTCGCCAAAACAGGCGATTCGTAGCCTCAATCGCGCTTTCGAAAAATTTGAATGGCAGGTCGAGGCCGTGAACTGGCGCGCGGCGGCTGGAATGCTCGCCCAATACATTTATTGGATTCGCCTCGTTTTCAACATCGGGCTTTTGGTGATAATCGCCACGGGCTACATCATTGTGAACAACACTCTCGTAATCGCCGCGCTCGACAGGACGAAGGAAACTGGCGCGCTCCGCGCAATCGGCGCTTCGAGGCGTTTTGTGGCGATAGAATATTTGCTTGAAACTTTGATGCTTACGGTCGTGGCGGGAATTCTCGGATGCGTCATCGGCGTGATTGGAAATTCGATTTTGTCCGGCGGCGCGATAACATTCTCAAATCCGTATTTGGTTCAACTTTTCGGCGGCACGACTTTGAGCACTGTGGTTTCCGCTTCGAACGTTTTTTGGGGAATGGCGTTGTCGCTCGTGCTAGCGTTCGTGGCGTGGATTTATCCCGTGCAAATCGCGCTCGGCACAAGCCCGGTCGTCGCGATGGAGGCGGTGCGATGAAAAGCCTTTATTTGAACTTCGCGGTGAAATCGCTCTTGAATCGAGCGCGCCAATATCGCTCGCTTTTTGCCGTGAGCGCAATCGGCATGTGCATAATGGTTTCGGTGCTTATGATTACCGACGGAATGCTCAATTCTATGACGGAAAAAATGCGCCAATATTACGGCGGCGATTTTGTTATTCGTGGTGGCGAACTGGTTTGGGATGAAGATTATAGTGCGCATACAATTGAAAAATCGCAAAAAATGATTGAGGCTCTGAAAGAAATCCTTCCTGAAAATGTTCAGATTTCCACGCGATATACAAGAAGTTATGGCGACAAAAGTTTTTTCTTTGAAGGAGTCGGCGTAAAGCAACTCACGCTTCAAGGCGTGGATTTTGCAGGCGAAAACGCACTTTTTCAAAGATTCACATTTGTGGAAGGAAACGCGGAGGCTCGCGCAGACGGCGACGGAGTTGTGATTTCGCTTCCTGTGGCGCGAAAACTTGGAGTTCATGTTGGTGACGAAGTGCTTCTTTTTTATGAGCAAGGTAGTATGAAAAATACTATTGTACTCGTTGTTACAGGAATTTTTCAAGATTCTAGCGTTTTCGGAAAATATACTTCATATATAGAGCATACGGCATTGCTAAAAGTTCTTTCCATCAGAATGGATGAGATTGACAAAATCTGCGTCTATTATCCGAACGGTTCGCCTTCCGATGGCGAAATTCGCCGTGTGCAAAATGAGCTTGAAAAGCGTTTTGATATGTTTCCTCTTTCGTATGACAGAAAGGATTGGAAAAATTATGAACGTGGCGACGACGAAATTATTTACGCGCTCATTCCGCTTTCCGCGAACATTTCGGAATTGCAAACGCTTTCGTCCGCGCTGCATGCAATAGTCGCGCTGATTGTCGCGATGCTTGTCATTATAATTTCCGTGGGAATTTCGAGCACTTTCCGCGTCATCGTGATGAAGCGCGCCGTGGAAAGTGGCACGTTCCGCGCTTTGGGAATGAAGCCTTCGGGATTGATGCTGCTTTATTTTACCGAAGTTTTCGTGCTGCTCGCTTCCGGCTGCGCGATTGGATTTGCGCTTTCGCTCGTCGTAACGAAAATCGTTTCGGGCTTCAATCTTTCTTTCATAAGCGGATTCGACTTGTTTTTGATGGGCGGGCGACTCGCGCCGAGTTTTTGCGGCGGCAAGATGATTTTTTTGACGGCGATAATTTTCGTAACCACATTGGGCGCGGTGTTGTTTACTTTGCGTAAATTGATTCACATAAGTCCTGTGGGCGCACTGTCCACGGTGACTTGATGCGCACGATTTTTTAGGAGAAATTGATGAGAAAATTTTTTTTGATATTGGTTGCGATTTTTTTGACTGCGCCGATTTTCTCGCAGGAAATCCCGCTTGACGAGGCGAAGGAAATCTTGAAAAAGGCGGACGAAAAGACAGGATATTTTGGAAAAGATTTCATGGGCGAATATATGCTCGTTCAGGAAAAACCGGGGCAGGGCAGATCGATTACCAGCGCGATTATGTACCGCCGCGACAGCAAGTCCATGTGCACGATTCGCATCACAGGACCGGATTCGGACAAAGGCAAAGGCTACGTTCAGTTCGACAAGAATATTTGGTTTTATGATCCCACGAACAGGCAGTTCACTTTTACCACGCCGCGCGACAAATTCCAAAACACAAATGTCAACAATAGCGATTTGCGTCCGCAGCGTTACGTGGAACAATACGACATTGAACGCGCTTATTACGAAAAGCTCGGCAATTACGAATGTGTCGTGTTCGAACTTTCCGTAACGAAAAAAGCCTCGAAAGAGGCGGATTATCCAAAACTCAAGTTGTGGGTGACAAAGGATGATTTTCTCACGCGGAAGCGCGAGGATTACAGCCTTTCGGGGCAACTTTTGCGCGTGACGGCGATTCCGAGTTATCAAAAGGTTGATGGACTTTCCGTTCCTGCCAAAATGGTGATTCAAGATCGACTTCGCGCAAAAAAAATAAACGGCAAAAATCAATATGAAAGTACGCAAATTACCGTGTCGAATGTGTCTTTCAAAAAATTGGGAGATGTTGTATACTCAAAACAGTATCTTGAAAATATGAGCCTTTAATTTGTGCGGAATATTTCGTGTCTTGATGCTTGATTGAGGTATGTTGATTTTTCCGAATTTGAAAATGCCGAAGAATTTTGAAAAGTAGAGAATTATAAATGAACCATATCGCAACGCGAAATTTTTTTTGGCGGGAAAATTTGCCCGTCGTTTTTGTTTTTTTTATGGCGACTTTCTCCCTTGCGAATTTGCATTCACAGCAAAATTCACCTTTGGGCGAAACTCATTTGGAAGTTTCGGATAACGGCATAATTGAGAATCGCACGGAAAGAGTTCCGGAAGAAGATGTGCTGCGAATCCAAAGTTTGAACGAAGAATCCATGGCAGAATATGGTGGTTTTTCCGTTCCTGGCAATGACGAGGATCTTGATTTGCTTTTTGAAGGCGACGGCGATTTGGAAGACAGCATTGCCACTGCCACTACGGAAACCGTCAAGGTTGACGAAAAGGGCAAGGCGGTGAGTTTTAGTGGCGAACTCAAGGCGGAATTGGGCGGATATGTTTGGCTCAAGCCATGGGAAAAAACTCGGCCTTTGGCGACATTCCGCAATGTTCTGAAATTTACAGGACGGCCTTTCACGGATTTTTTCGTAACTGGCTCGCTTCTCACGGATTTTCCTAAAATGGACATCGGCGTTTACGAACTTTATTTTGGCTATACGATTTTTGGCTTGGTCGATGTTTCTGCCGGAAAGCGCGACATTTCCTGGAGCCTTTCGCGAATGCTAGACACGGACATTTTGGACGACAGAAAAGAGAAAAATGATTCTCTGATTTATGACCAAGATCAAGTTCTCGAAGAAGTTTTCAATGTAAAAAATCGTTCCACTGACGACGGGCGTTTTACGGTTTCCGTAAACGTTCCGATTTTTTCCTATGCTTCGATTCAGGGCGTTGCGCAATATGTCGGTTTGGAAAATGATGTGCTTGACGACAAAGTTTCTTTGGCAAATGTTTCCGTCGCCGGAAAAATCGAAGGCTCAATCGGAAAATTTTCGCTCGCATTTTTTGCAAAGCGTTGGGAGGTCGATGCCAATCTTGATCCTGCGCTCGGCCTGGAATTCGTGAGCACCGCGCTCGGAAAAAATTCAAACTTGTTCATTCAAGGGCTTGCCCATGTTACGCCTTCAAATTATGTGAATCGCGGCAAGATTTCCGCAGGCATTTACAAATATTGGGAAAATCCTGTCATGCTTGGATTGGCATTCGAGTATCAATCGATTTGGGATGAGGATGATGTCTCAATCGAAAAATGGCAGCAATGGCAACATTTTTTTGCGGCGCAAGTGGCGTGGTCGCATTTTATTTTGGATAAAAAATGGACATTCGGAGTGGAATGGTTTCACGATTGCCGCGAAAATTACGGAACGATTTTTCCTGTAATGAGAATTGAAAACATCATCCGTTACACGGATTTTCGAATGGCTGCGCCGATTTATTATGGCTCGACAAAAAAATACGGACTGATTTTCGAATTGATTTTGAACTTGAAATATTAAATTTGAATTCGAAAAAATCGCATGAAATTCGCTTGAACTCCGTGCTAAAAAAAATTGCGTAAATTCTTCGCGAAAATCTGCGGCGCAAAATTGCAGATTTTTGTATAAAAATCGGCGTGGTTTATCGTCGCTCTTCGCCGAGAATCTTGCCGTCTTTTATCCGAATTACGTGATCGCACATTTCCACGATTTTCGCGTCGTGCGTGGAAAATACGAATGTCGTTTTAAGCTCGCGGTTGAGTTTTTTCATCAATTGCAAAATCTGGTCGCCATTTTTGGAATCCAAGTTGGCGGTCGGCTCGTCGGCAAGAATTATCGGCGCTTTCGTGGAAAGCGCGCGCGCAATCGCGACGCGCTGGCGTTGTCCGCCCGAAAGTTCGGAAGGCTTGTGCTTTTTCCAATTTGTGAGCCCGACGGTTTCGATGAGAAAGTCCACCCATTCGGATTGTTGCGCAGCGTTCATCGCGCGGCTTTGTGGAAGGTGTCCAAGTTTCAGCGGCAGTTCCACGTTTTCGCGCACGTTCAGCACTTGAATCAAATTGAAATTCTGAAAAATGAATCCAAGATTTTGGCGGCGCAATTCCGTCATCCGCTTGTCCAATTTTGACGGAATGCTTTTCAAAGCTGAAAGCGCGGTCTCGCCATAGACATCGGTTTCGTTGACGATGATTTTTCCGGAAGTCGGCAAGTCGATGAGCCCGATCAAATTGAGCATCGTGGATTTTCCCGAGCCTGAAGGTCCGGAAAGGGCTGCGAATTCACCTTGTTCAATTGAAAAAGACGCTTCGTTCACAGCGTTCACAGAGGTTTTTCCCATCTGATAAATTTTGCTCACGCCTTGTAATTCCAAAATCGACATCAAATTTACTTTATCAAAAAATACAAAAAATGTCTACACCTCTTTACAAAAAATGAAAATGGGTTATAATAAAAGTTACCGATTTTTCGGTAAAATTTTTTGGGAGATGCGAAAATGAAAAAAGAGAAAAATGCTGGCTTGATAACTTTTGCTTTGAGTTGGGTTGGAAGGAAAAATAAAAAATTTCTTACGAAAGCGTCCAAAGATTGCGCGCGCGCGGAAGAAAACACTTTGCGCGGAATTTTGGAATACGCCAAAGATTCCGAATGGGGAAAGGCGCACAATTTTTCGAAAATCCTTTCTGCGCGAACAAGCGAAGAACTTTACGCGCTTTGGCAGAAAAATGTTCCTGTGCAGGATTACGAGGATTTGCGCCCGTTCATCGAGCGGCATAAAAACGGCGAAGAAAATATTTTGTTCCCCGGAAAGCCGATGATGTACGCCACTACGAGCGGCACGACAAAAGAGCCGAAATGGATTCCGATTACGTCGATGTATTACGACAATATTTTCAGCAAGATGAGCAAAGTTTGGCTTTACAATTTCATCGAGCATCGCCCGAAAGTTTTCCATGGAAAAATTGTTTCGATTGTAGGAAAGGCCGTGGAAGGCTATGCTCCCGACGGAACGCCTTGTGGCTCGGTTTCTGGGCGCACTTGGGTTGACTGTCCCGATTTCATCAAAGGCGGCTATTCCGCGCCGGCAGAAGTTTTCGCCATCCAAGATTACACCGCGCGTTATTACACTTTGATGCGCACTGGAATCGAACAGAACGTTACGCTTTTGATCGCCGCGAATCCTTCCACGATAATCGAATTGCAAAAAAATGTTGACGAATTTTATGACGATTATGTTACCGACATCGAAAACGGAACGCTCAATTCCAAGATGAATATCGAGCCTGAATTGCGCGAAGTTTTGGAAAAAAATTACAAGCCGAATCCGAAGCGCGCCGACGAATTGCGCCGCCTCAAGGCGAAATATGGCCGCGTTCTGCCAAAACATTATTGGCCGAATTTGCAGGTGCTCACGACATGGAAATGCGGAAACACGCGCGTCTATATGGAACGCTTCAACTACTTCTTCCCCGAAGGAATGCTTTATCAGGAATTCTCGTATTTTTCTTCTGAATGCCGCGCGGGTCTTGTAATGAACGGCGACGACGACAATACGGTTTTGTTCGCGCACATGCATTTTTTCGAATTCACCGATGCGGACGACATGGAAAATCCGAATCCGCATTTCTACAGACTTCATGAACTCGAAAAAGGCAAACGCTATCTCGTCTACGTTACGACTTACGCAGGACTTTACCGCTATAATATGAACGACATGGTGGAATGCACTGGTTATTATGGGACGATTCCGATGATTCAATTCATCCAAAAAGTGAATGGAATCGTTTCAATGACTGGCGAAAAACTCCATGAGAAACAGTTCATCGACGCGGTTCAAGAAGCCTCAAGACAGACTGGACTTGCCGTGCAATTTTTCGTCGGATTCGCCGACCTTCAAGATTCGGTTTATCACATGTATTTTGAATTCGAAAAGCGCGACATTACTCAGGCTCAATGCAATGACTTCACCGCAAAAGTTGACGAGTATCTTAAAAAGGAAAATATGGAATACGCCGCCAAGCGCGATTCGTTCCGCGTAAAAGCTCCCGTAGGACATATTCTTGTTCGGAACGCTTTTGAAAAATATAAAGAAGAAAAGCTCAAGGACGGCGGACGCGACGGCGCGCAGTTCAAGATGCTTCTTTTGATGCAGGATGATGCCAAGCATGAAATTTTCAAAAAGCTCACCGAATAGAATTCGCGGAATGAAATTTTTTAGATGAAAGCGGGCGAAAATGAACGTGAAAAAATTCAAGGCCGTCATATTCGATTTTGACGGCACATTGTACGACAATTTTGGAATTGGCAAGGCCTTGGTTTTTTCCGCGCCGCTTGATATGTTCAAAATCCGCGCCGATCGCATTGCGCGAAAAAGGCTTTGGGGCTGCGATGAAAATTCTCAAGAAAAATTCGACGAGATTTTTTTCGAGCGCGCCTCAAAGTTTGCGCATGTTTAAATCCAAAAATACAAAAAATGGTACGAAGAACGATACCAAAAAATTTTTTTGAACGTGCTCAAAAAAAAGCGTTTTCGCACGCGGCCGAATGTTGAAAAAGTTTTTTCTGCCCTTTGCGAAAGCGGCGCGAAAATCGCGATTTTTTCCGATTACAAAAATGTCCGCGAGCGAATGCTCGCGATTGGAATTCCTGAAAAATCCATGGAACTGTGTGCCGGATTTTTTTCTGCGCCCGAGTTCGGCTGTCTCAAGCCCGCGCCGCGCGGATTTTTGCAAGTGGCGGGAAATTTAGGAGTCGCGCCAAAGCAATGCCTTGTGGTCGGCGACCGCGCCGACACGGACGGGCAGGGTGCGCTTCACGCTGGAATGAGTTTTCTTCAAATCAAGCCGCACGAAAATTCCGAAGAAAAAAACGATGTCAAACTTTTCGGAAATAATCAAACTCAAATTTTAAATGCTCGGCTAAAATCAAACGCGCGGAAATTTTCGGCTTCTTCGAATTCTGCGGCGCATGAAATTTTGGATTGGAGCGAATTCGCCAATCTTTGTTTTCTTTGCGCGATTTGACTTTTTCCGCTATTGCAAATCCTTTTGAAACTTGGTAGAATAATTGCAAACTGATCAAAGAGGACTTTATGATTACTTTGAAATTCGGCGGAACTTCGATGGGGAACGCCAGGCGGATTTTGGATTCCACCGACATCATGATTGAGCAGCAAAAAAAGGATCGCGTGAGCGTCGTCGTTTCGGCAGTGGCGGGCGTGTCCAACAAACTTCAGGAAAGCATAGATTGTTGCGAGCGCGGAGAAAATCCCGAAAAATTTGCGCAGGAATTGCGCGCGATTCATTTGGAAATTTGCCGCGAATTGCAATCGAAACTTCCGGCGTTTCAAAGCGATTCCGTCATGGCGAGCCTCGAAAAATATTTCGTCGAAATTCAGACGCTTTTGACGGCCGTGGTTGCGTTCGGCGAATGCACCGACACTGCGCACTGCCGCATTATGGGAATGGGCGAATTGATTTGCGTTTTGATTGTAGAAGCCGTCCTGCTCGCCAAAAAGCAAAGCGTCATCGTTTTGAATTCTCGCAAATTCATAATGACCGTGGGCAATCAAAAAGAAGGCGACGTTGACTACGCGCGAACCACGGATTTGTTGCGCCCTTATGTTGACGGCGAGTACAAGTCGCAGACGCGCATACTTTTGTTCCCGGGATTCATTTGTTCTTGGAGCGCGGTCGCGGGCGGCGAAGCCGTTCCAGGCTTGCTCGGTCGCAACGGCTCGGATTTTTCGGCGGCGATAATCGGCGCGTGCATGGGCGCGAAGCAAGTTCAGTTTTGGACGGACGTTGACGGAATTTTCACTGCCGATCCGCGAATTGTAAAGGACGCGGTTTTGGTGAACGACATGACTTACGAAGAGGCGATGGAACTTGCGTTCTTCGGCTCGAAAGTGCTTCATCCGAAAACTCTCGCGCCTTTGGCAGCAAAAGGAATCGAAGCGTGGAGTTTGAATTCGCACAATCCGAGCGCGCGCGGAACTCGAATCGGCAAAGGTCCTTACGATGGAACTCTCAACAATAAGGGCGAAATGAATTTCGTGCGCGGAATTTCATGCCTCAAAAAAACTTCGATAATTTCAGTGAGCGGAAGCGGAATGCGCGGACGAACCGGCGTTGCTGGCCGCATTTTTTCGGCGGTTTCACGCGCGGGAATTTCTGTTTTGCTCATCACGCAATCTTCTTCCGAATACACGATTTCATTTTGCGTGCGCGACGATTCGGCTCTTGCAGCGAAAGCGGCGATTGCAAAAGAATTCGATTTGGAAATTCGAAGCGGCGTAATAAATCCGCTTGAAGTTCATTCGGATTGCGCCGTGATTTCGATTGTCGGCGACGGAATGAAAAAGCAGCTCGGCGTGGCAAGCCGATTCTTCGATTCATTTGCGAGTGCGGGCGTGAGCATTTTGGCAATCGCGCAAGGCTCGTCCGAACGTTCGATCAGCGCGGTAATTGAAGGCGACATGGGCGACATGGCCGTCCGAATGGCGCACAACTTTTTCTTTGGCACAGAACAGTCGATTCAGATTTTCGCGTTCGGCGCGGGAAATATCGGCGGCCGTCTTCTCGACCAAATTTGCAATCAGCAAGTCGCGCTCAAAAATCAAGGAATCGAAATTCAAGTGATGGCGATTTCCACGATCGAAGGTTTGATTTTGGACGAAAACGGAATCGACCTTTCTTCGTGGCGCGAAAATAAAAATGTCCTTGCATCGAAAAATGCCGTTGATGAAATCTTGAATTTCGTCCGCGAAAAAAAGCCGCTCAATCCGGTTTTTGTGGATTGCACGGCGAGCTACGATTTGCCTGAAAGATATTTGGACATTTTGGAAGCGGGAATGTCAATTGCCACTCCGAACAAACGCGCCAATTCAATGGGAATGGATTTTTACAAAAATCTTCGCCGAACGGCAAACAAAAAACGCAGGCTTTTTTTGTACGAAACGAATGTCGGCGCGGGACTTCCGATTATCGACACTTTGCAAAATCTTTTCAAGAGCGGCGACAATCTCACCGAGTTCACTGGAATTATGTCTGGCTCGCTTTCGTACATTTTCGGCAGATTGGACGAAGACGTTCCGTTCAGCCAGGCGGTTTTGGAAGCGAAGGAACAGCGTTTCACCGAGCCTGATCCGCGCGATGATTTGAACGGAATGGACGTTGCGCGAAAGGCTTTGATTATTGCGCGCGAGGCTGGATTTGAGCTTGAACTTTCCGACGTGAAAATCGCGAAAGTTTTTCCCGATGATTTTGACACGAGCGGTTCCACCGAAGAATTTTTGAAGAGGCTTCCCGAAATCGACGAATATTTCAAGCAAAAAATCGCCGCGCTGAAAAAGCAGGGAAAAGTTTTGCGAATGGGCGCGCACATCAAAGACGGCGAATGCTCCGTGGGAATGTTCGAAGTCGGCGCGGAAAATCCGCTTTATGCCGTTCGCGGCGGCGAAAATGCGTTTGTGTTTTACACGCGGCGTTACACTCCGATTCCGCTTACAGTTCGCGGTTACGGGGCTGGCGCGGGAGTTACTGCGGCCGGAGTTTTCGGAGACATTTTGCGCACCGTAAGTTTCAATCCTTAAAGCAAAAAATAAATTTTTTAGGCAAAAAT
>CAMWIU010000012.1 GCA_947174385.1 uncultured Treponema sp. | reverse complement strand
CTGAGCCAGGATCAAACTCTCCATCATTATCTCAGCGCCCTCTGGGGGCGATGAAAAATCCTGTTCCGCCGGCACGCCGTATCTTTATAGACCCCGGCCTCCCGGCTCCGGGTCTCTCCGCCGTCCTCCGCGGGTCGCCCCGCGTTCTTTCCCTTCCCTGCCCCTTTCAATGACCTCGCCTTTCCTCAAGGCGGTAAATGAGAGCCTAACATATAATTTAAAAACTGTCAAGCGTTTTTTTAAAATTTTTTTATTTTTTTTAATTTTTTTTTGCGCGAATTTTCGCTCCCGCTAAGTCGCAAAACAAAGCCGAACAAACAAGTTTCGCTTCCCTTGGAAATAGCGGCTGCACCGTTTCGCTTCCGTATGGGGCTCCAAAAAATTCTTGTTTCTACTATTGATTTTTTTGAAAAAAGCGTTATCATATTTTTAAATTCATTCCACAGGAGGAAATTATGAATCTGAAAGGCTCAAAAACTGAAGCGAATTTGCAAGCGGCGTTCGCGGGAGAATCTCAGGCGCGCAACAAGTACACTTATTTTGCAAGCAAGGCAAAAAAAGAAGGTTTCGAGCAGATTGCCGCGATTTTTTTGGAAACTGCCGAAAACGAAAAAGAGCACGCCAAGATGTGGTACAAATTGTTGAATGGCGGCGAAATAAATTCAACGGCGGAAAATCTCAAGGACGCGGCGGCTGGCGAAAATTATGAATGGACGAGCATGTACGCGGATTTTGCAAAAACTGCTCGGGAGGAAGGTTTCGAGGACATCGCGAAAAAATTCGAAGGCGTGGCGAAGATCGAAAAAGAACACGAAGAACGCTACAAGAAATTGCTCGACAACGTGACGAAAGAATTGGTTTTCAGCAAGGACGGCGAAAAAATTTGGCAGTGCCGAAATTGCGGACACATTTGCATTGGAAAGGAAGCTCCGGAAGTTTGCCCGGTTTGCGATCATCCCAAGGCGTACTTCCAACTCAAGCCTGAAAATTATTGATTTCGCATTTTAATTTGAAAAATAATGAAGCCCGCGAAAATGCGGGCTTTTTTATTTTAGAGGGTTTTATCCCAAAAAAGCTTTGCCGAAATTTCAAGGCAAACGATGTTTATAAAAATCATAGTTCTGCAACTTTTAAACTATTCATAAAACAAAATTGATAGTTTATTTTAAGTTGTATGACTACGGTTGAAAGTATAAGGCGAGCGGTGGCAAAAAATTTAAAAACTTTTCGTGAAGAAAAAGGCTTCACACAGGAAGCGCTCGCTGAAAAATTAGAAAAATCAACTTCACATATCGCGAACATTGAAAGCGGAAAAACGGGAATAAGCGACGACTTGCTTTGCGGACTTTGCAACATTTTTGGAAAAAAGCCTTCGGAAATTTACAGCGACATTGACATGGACTTTGAATTCGACAAGCGGTTGAACGTCGTGGTGCGCGATACAGTCAGAACGGAATTTGTAAATATTGCGGACGAAGTTTCGGAAAAAATTTTGCGGCAAGTCACGGCGCGAACTGTCAGCGGAAAATACATTGAACGCCGTGCCGAACGCATGCCTTTGCGAAAAATCGCTTCGCCTGAAAATAAAAAGAGATGAGCCTCATTGAACGCGCGTCGGAACTTTTTCACGACCGAACTTTTTCAACATTTTGCGGAATTTATCTAGAATAAAAAGAAGATTTTGTGTATATTTTAAGAATGGCAGAAGAAAAGAAAAACAGCAATGAAAAAAAGAAAAAAACGGAAAAGGACGAATTTGATTTTTTCAAACTTTCCGCCGATGACGATGAAAATCACGGCCGTTCTCCTAATTCGCGTTTTCCGTTTTGGCTCATAATTTTGTGCGCAATCTTGATTTTGGGTTTTGTGCGCGTTTTTTCTTCCGGAACGAACGACTCGCTCGTGGACTTTTCGGAATTCCGCAAATTCGTGGAAAACGGAACTATAAAGGAAGTTGAATTAAGCGACAGTTATTTTTACGGATATACTCAGGAAAACAATGGCAGAGATTCGCGAGATTTAAACATGGGAATCTTTTCCCAAGGAAAACATCCTGACTTTAAAACCGTCGGTCTTCTTACAGAAGATTTTCTCAAACTTCTCAATGAAAAAGGCGTAAAATACGGCGTTGTCCGCCAGCAAAATGGATTTATCTTGCAGCTGATTTTGAACATTCTTTTGCCGATTGGTCTTATCGCGCTGATGTATTATTTCATTTTCCGCAGGATGGGAAGCGGCTCAGGCGGAATGGGAAGCCTTTTCGGAATCGGCGGCGGAAAAAGCAAGGCGGTGGAAGAAGGCAAAGTGAAAACGCGCTTTTCCGATGTCGCCGGCGTGGACGAAGCCAAAGAAGAATTGGTCGAAGTGGTTGACTTTTTGAAAGAGCCGAAAAAATACACGGAAATCGGCGGAAAGATTCCGAAAGGCGTTTTGCTCGTAGGACCGCCCGGCACTGGAAAAACATTGCTCGCACGCGCGGTGGCAGGCGAAGCAGGCGTGCCGTTTTTCAGGATTTCAGGCTCGGACTTTGTGGAAATGTTCGTGGGCGTTGGCGCGAGCCGCGTCCGGGATTTGTTCCGCAGCGCGCGCGAAAAAGCTCCTTGCATCATTTTCATCGATGAAATTGACGCGCTCGGAAAAAACCGCATGAACGGATTCGGCGGCGCGAACGACGAGCGCGAGCAGACTTTGAACCAGCTTCTCGTGGAAATGGACGGATTCGACAATGAAAAAGGCTTGATAATTTTGGCCGCCACGAACCGCGCCGACATTCTAGATCCCGCGCTTTTGCGTCCCGGCCGGTTTGATCGCCATGTTCCCGTTGAAAAACCCGACGTAAAAGGCCGCGAGGAGATTTTGAAAATCCATTCAAAGAACGTGAAAATCGACAGCGACGTGAATTTCGAATCTTTGGCGCACGGCACGACAGGATTTGCCGGAGCGGATTTGGCGAACGTCGTGAACGAAGCGGCATTGCTCGCCGTGCGCAACGGGCACAAAAAAGTCAACATGTCCGATTTTGACGAAGCGATCGACAAAGTGAGCATCGGCCTTAAAAAGAAATCTCGCAAGGACAACGAAAAGGAAATGCGCCTCGTTTCAGTTCACGAAACTGGACACGCGCTCGTGGGCGCGTTCACTCCGGACTATCCGCCTGTGAACAAAATAACCGTCGTTCCGAGAAGCCACGGCGTTGGCGGCTTTACGCAATATCGCGAGGAAGAGGAAAAGAATTTCAGGACGCGAAAAGACATGCTCAACGAAGTGGACACGATGCTCGGAGGACGCGCCGCCGAAGAAGTGATTTTGGGCGACATTTCCACGGGAGCGTCGAACGACATCGCGCACGCCACGGACACAATCAAGCGCATGATCGTGGATTTCGGAATGAGCGAAAAATTCAAGAACATGACGCTCGGAAAAGGCGTTTTGGGAAACAGCGGCGGCGAGCCGGTTTTGGTACGCGAATTCAGCGAGGAAACGCAAAAATTCATCGACGAGGAAATTGCGCGAATTGTGAACGAACGCTACAAGCACGTTGTGGAAATCATAAAAGCGCACAAAGATTTGGCTGAATACATCGCGAATCGCTTGCTTGAAATCGAAACGATGGACGGAAAGGAATTCTATGAAATCGTGAACGCCGAAAAGCATTGCGCAGAACTCGAGGACAAATCCAAGCAAAGCAAAAAGTCGCGCACAAAGAAATCAGAAAAATAGAACGCGGAACAATTAAAATTGACGACTAATTAAGCGTCGCCAATTTTAATGCCGAGTTTTTCGCTTCTGCAGGGACTTCAAAAAAAATGCGCAGTTTTTTTGTGATGCATTTCCGCGCCTAATTTGCTTATTGTTTTCAATAAAACAATTCCGCTTCAAATGAAGTGAAATCTTTTGTCTTGCCGACCAAAACCATTCGCGAATTTTCCGAATCGATTTTTCCATAAACAAAAAGCTCGTCGCCGAGCACGACTTCCTTTGAATAATTCAAACGCAAGTCGCGAATCTGCTTCCCCTGAAATTCTGCTGGCAAGGCATCTTCCACGAAAGCGGCATAGCGCGAATTCGTCGTGTGCCCGTTCGCGTCAATGTCGGAGAATTTTATTTTCCGCGAATCCAAAAGTTCAAAGCCGCTTTCATCGACGGAAATTTTCGCCGGCTTGAGACAATCCATTTCAGTTTGAATGGTGGGCGAGGGACGCAATGTGAAATTTTTTACTGGCATGATTTTTCGGTTGTTCAAATCCATCACAAGCCAAGTCGATTTCGCGCTTACAAGAATTTCGCCTTGCGAATCCAAGATTTTATAGCAACGGACAAGTTGCAAGGCTTCGGACTTTTCCTCCCAAGTCGCGATTTCGACGACTTGGTTTTCCTCGGGCATTTTGTGGATGCGGAACGAATTGCGCGAGACCAAAATCGCGATTCCGTGTTCCGCCAAAAATTCGCGCGACATTCCGCGCTCGCGATAATCTTCCACAGCAATGTCCGCCGACATTTTCAAAAGTTCGTGCAGGCTCAAAACTTTGTTCGCGCTCGCCGCCGCAAAATAAATCCGCCTTTGCGAATGAAATACGCCGTCTTCATCGCGCCATTCTTTATATTCCATTTTTTAACCTCGATAAGAATTAGACAAAAAAATTCAATTTTGGTTGCGTTTTTAAAATCTTTTTCATCTTTTCTTTCTATTGATTTAATTTTAAAAAAATGCTATCATATTCGCACACTTAATTTTCAAGGAAAAAACAAGGCTCGTTCGCGGGCTTTGTCGGAAGAAAAATGATTACTACAAATGAAATCAGGGTTGGCTCGGCGTTTATGTTTGAAGGCTCGCCGTTCATCGTGCAGAGAATGTTGGGTCAAAAGGGCGGACGCAACGGAATGGTCACAAAGCTCCGCGTAAAGAACATTGTCACCGGCGGCACGCAGGATTTGGGCTTGGATGCCGGCGAAAAATTCGAGGAAGTCGAATTGGTGGAAAAATCCGTCCAGCTTTCCTACATTGACGGCGACGATTTCCATTTTATGGATCAAGAAACTTACGAAGACGTTTCGCTCACAAAATCCGATTTGGGCGACTACGCAGGCTACATTTCTCCCGACGACGAAAACATCGAAGTGAAAATCACTTATTACAACGATGCGCCGGTCGGAGTGAAATTGCCGATCAACATTACGCGCACGATCACTTATTGCGAGCCGGGCGTGAAAGGCGACACTTCCGGAAAATCGCTCAAGCCTGCCACGCTCGATACAGGCGCGGAAGTTCGCGTTCCGCTTTATTGCAACACCGGCGAGCGCATCGTAATCGACACGCGCGACGGCTCGTTTGTCGAGCGCGCCAAGGAATAGTTTCCGAAAGTGAAGTCCACGAATCTAATTTTGACGGCGCTTTTTGCGGCGTTGATCGCGGCTGGCTGCTTCATTTTGATTCCGCTTCCAGGCGGAATTCCGATTACGTTCCAAGATATGCTGGCAATGTCTTCCGGGCTGCTTTTGGGTCCGATTGACGGAAGCATTGCCGTGGCGATTTTTCTGCTTCTTGGCGTAATCGGATTGCCGGTTTACACGGGCAAGGCCGGAATTCAAGTTTTGCTTCACGGGCCGACAATGGGATTTTTGTGGGCATATTTGCTCGTGTCTTTTTTGGCAGGGTTCGCGCTTAAAATCTTTTTGCCGCAGGAAAAAACTCATTCCCAAAAAAAACAATGGATCGTGATTTCTTTGGTAGTGATTTTTCAAAGCGTAATTTTCTTCGCATGCGGCATTCTCGGATTTATGTTCGTGACGCACGCGACATTGCAAAAAGCCGTGCTCGCGGTTTTAGTTCCGTTCATTCCCGGCAACGTGATAAAAATCGTGCTGATGACTTTTCTCACAAAAAAATTCCGCCCCGTCATTTGGAATTACACACATTGACAAAATGACTCCGATTTTAGAAATTCAAAATGTTTCAAAAAAATTCGCGGACGAAACGCTTGCGATAAACGGCGTTTCGTTTTCGATAATGCGCGGCGAATTTGCCGTGGTCGCGGGGCAAAACGGCTCGGGAAAAAGCGTGCTGATGTCGCTTATCGCAAATTTGGATTCGCCCACAAGCGGAAAAATAATTTTGAATGAAGGTGCGCGTGCCGGCTTGATTTTCCAAGATGCGGAAAGCCAAATCCTTGGCGAAACCGTAGAAGAGGACGTGGCTTTCGGCGCGAAAAATTGCGGATTGAAGGGCGAACTACTATCGCAAAAAATCGACGAAGTTTTATCGCAAGTAGGTTTGCTCGAAAAAAAGTTTATCGCAAGCCGAACGATGAGTGGCGGAGAAAAACGCCGCCTTGCGGTCGCGGGCGTTCTTGCGATAGATTTCGACATTTTGATTTTCGACGAACCTTTCGCAAATTTGGATTGGAGCGGCGTGCGGCAAGTGTGCGCGCTTTTATCGCAACTAAAAAACGCCGGAAAAACTATAATTGTTCTCACGCACGAGCTGGAAAAAATTCTCGCGCTTTGCGATAAGTTGATAGTTTTGGAAAAAGGCGAATTGCGATTTTTCGGCACGCCGCAAGAAGGCTTATCGCAAGATTTGGAACGTTGGAACATTCGCAATCCGCTTGTGCAATACAATCGCATCGAGGATTTGTTGTGGGTGTAGAATTTTTTTCTTATCGCAAGGGCAACTCTTTTTTTCACAAACTTTCGCCGCACATAAAATTGTGGGTTGAATTGCTTTTTTGCATTTTTGTTTTTTTGCCGGACGAATATTTTTTTGCGATAAACGAATTTATTTCGATAAAACTTGCGATAAGTTTTTTGATTTGCGTGGCGGCGTTTTTTCTTTCGGGCAGGAATTTCGCAGCGTTCAAACCGCTTGGCTATGTTTTGATTTTGGGCGCAATCGCAATTTTTGGAAACGGAATAAAATTTGCGATAAATTACACGCTTAAATTTTTGTTCACGGCTTTTTTATCGCAAGTTGTTTTTATGACGACTTCGAGTTTGCAAATGAAATCCGCTTTGGAAGACGCGCAGAATTTTATCGCAAGAATTTTTCCGCCGATAAAAAAAGCAAATCCCGCGCTGATAATTTTCCTTGCGATAAGTTTTATTCCGCAGATTTTTCAAACTTGGAATAAAATAAAATTGGCGGCGCGAGCGCGTTCTTGCGATAAAAAAAAATATCGCAATTTTTTGCGAAACGTTCTTCTGCAATTCGAGGCTCTTTTTTCGTGCTTGCTTTTTTATGCCGAAACAAAGCGCAAAGTTTTGCTGAATCGTTCGAAGAAAGTTGCGATTGATTGACGCAATTTGATTTTGCGATATAATTTGATTCGAGGTAAAACAATGAAAAAAATTATTCTTGTAATAATTTCGCTTGGTTTTATGTTCGCGTCTTGCGGAAGAAATGCGAAGTTCGCTTCAAAATCTACGTCATCACAATTTGCGATGTATGAAGGCGCGGAAATTGTTATGGAAGATGCCGAAGCTGAAGAAGTTTTGGCGGAAGCCGATTTTGCGGATTCGGCTGCTATTAAAATTGACGCAGCGCAAACTTCGCGGGAAATCGAGCGCAAGTTGATTTATACTGGGCACATTTCGCTTGGCGTGGAAAATCTTTCCGAAACGAAAAATGCTGTGGAACAATGGCTCAAAAAATATGATGGCTACATCAGCAATTTGTCGGAATCGCAACAGAGCGTGAATTTCACAGTGAACGTTCCGCAGAAAAATTTTTTTGCCGCGATGGACGAGGGCGCGTCGCTTGGCAAAATAAAAAACAAAAACATAAATTGCCGCGACGTTACTGAACAATTTTATGATTTGCAGACGCGTCTTGACACGCGACACATTTTGCTCGAGCGGCTTCAAAATTATCTTGCTTCTTCATCGAATGTCAAAGACTTGGTTGAAATCGAAACGAAAATCAACGATGTTACAAGCGAGCTTGAGCAAATGCAAGGAAACATGAATCGCCTGCAAAAGCAAATCACATTTTCGCAAATTGAAGTGCAAGCGATGCTTCCGTCCGGCAGCAACGAGCGCGGATTTATTTTTCCCGACATAAAAGATGGCGCGCGAAATTTGTTGCACAACATTGTTTCGTTTTTCGTAAATTTTATTTTCGTCCTGATTTATGTTTTCATCTTCGGAACTTTGATTGTGCTTGCGCTGATTTTGATTTATTGGCTCGCGTTCGGAAAAATCGGACTCGTGCGAAAATTGTTCGACAAAATAAAAAAGTGAGATAAGTTTTAAATTATGAACGAAGCGCAATTCAATGTAATAAAAAATTTTCGCGAGGAATACAAAGCAAAGTGCGCCGAATGGAGCGCGTTTTGCGCGGAACTTGTTCCATTGCAAAAATCCGCCTCGCAAAAAGACACGCCGCCTTATCCCGTGCAAACGCCGGTCGTCTACAACCGCGCGCTTGACGAAATCACGCGCGATGACGAAATCCGCCTAATCGTGATTGGCGACAATCCCGGCAAGGACGAGCAACTCGAAAAAAACAATCGCTATTTGGTGGGGCAATCAGGAAAAATCGCCGAAGGATTTTTTCGAAAAAATTCCGCGCTTGGAATTCAGTTTCGCAAAAACGCGATTATATTGAACAAAACTCCGATTCACACGGCGAAAACTTCGCACTTGAAATTTTTGGCGAAAAATTCCGAGCGAGTCGCCCAATTGATTTTGCAAAGCCAAATTTGGCTCGCGCAAAAAACCGCGCAATTGCACAAAGCCTTGCTCGCTTCGGAACTGTGGCTTGTGGGCTACGCGGAACTCAAGTCGAAAGGAATTTTCGTTTCGTACCGCGACGCGCTTTTGAAAGAATATCGTGGCGAAAAAAATTGCGGCGCGGAAAACTGCAAGGTATGGGAGCGCGTTTTTGTCTACCAGCATTTTTCGATGAACAGATTTTTGATTGACTTGAAAGAATTTTCGGGCGCGGAAAACTGCGCGGCGTTAGACGAGGCTTCGCTCAAAAAAAATTTGGAAAGCCTCGGCGCAAAGCATCGCCGCGAGATTTTCGGCGAATGAAAAAACTTTTCGAATTGTCGCTATAATTTAAATTTCGTGCAAAGTGACCACGAGTTTTTTGCTTTGCAAAAAACTCGGCAGCACGCTGCAAAGCTTGCGTAGGGGCGTTGCGGGGAACTCCCCGCTCGTGGGGGTAGCGAGCAACGAAGTGCGAGCGAGGGGGCGACTGCCCCCTACAAATATTCACTATATCACTATAAATTATTCATTGTTTAATATCCGTCGCTCATCGCGCGGTTGGCGTCTTTTTTGCAAAGCTCGTCGTAAACCAAACTGCGCGTGCGCAAGTCATCTTTGAGCGCCTGCGGAAACGGCATATTGCGCCAAAAAATTCCGCGAACTTCTTTGTCCAGCCGCTGAACGCCTTCGCTTTCTTTCGTCATCCACAAGATGTAATCCTGAATGAAATATTGCTTGATGTCGCCCTTGAGTTTTTGCTTTTCGATAATCCATTCGTAATATTGTCCGGTCAAGCCTTCTTCCATCCAATAGAATGAGGCTTTTTCCTTCGCGACTTGCCAGCGCAAATCGGCGACAGCCATCAGCACGGCAATTTTCAAATCGCGCGGATACATCGGCACGACGATTCGGCCTCGGCTCGTGACACGGTTGTAGCGATCGAAAGGCTCCCAGCAAAATCCGAAATCGCCGTAAGTGGGAAGCAAAACCACGAAAGGCACGATTCGATTCGGCGTGTTTTTGTGGATGCGCACAAAAGCGTTCGGGTCGATGGATTCCACCCAAGCGAGCGTTTGGAGAACGTTTTCGCGGAAGCCCGTTGACTGCGGCATGCAATGGAAAAAGTCGCGCGTAAAAATCGGGAATTGGTTTCCCTGGCGACCGCAAGTCATTTTTGCCATTTGACGAATCGTCTCGAATTCCTGATCCAAATCCTCGCTGTTCGCGCTGGAAATTTCCGGACCTTCGGCAATTTTTTCTTCCACGGACTGATAGACATTTTTCGCTTCCTGAAATTCATCGAGCGCACGCGAAAGTTCCTTGTCATTCTTGGAAAGCTGGTGAAGCAAATTTGTAATTTCGGCAAAAAGTTTTCGCTGACCTTCGGTGTAAGATTGCCTGTGCGGTTCAAGACCAGACATCGCTTCGTGGCGGCAAAGTTCATCGACTTTGTTTTTCAAATCGCTTTCAAGCGAAATTCGTTGATTTTCCGCCATGTTGAGCATATTTTCGGAAGTCTGCAATCTGCCGGAATTTTTGCTTTGCAATTGCTGCAAGCGAATCGCTTCTTGTTCGGGCGTGGCAGGACCTTTTTTCTGCCGAACTTCGTCCGTGGTGGAAGGCTTGATTTTCCCTTGTCCAATATATTTGAACCATTCATCAAGATAAAAAACCGGCTCGCCCGTATCATTGTCCAAAATTGTTTTCGAAAAAAGCTCGCGATGTTCTGGACGAAAAAGCGATGGCAACAAAACCGCGAATCGGAGCATCATCCGTTTGGGCATGGGAAAATTTCTGGAAGAGGCTTTCGGCGCAATGGAACGAATCACTTCCCAATATGCCATAATCACTTGTTGGCGAAATACCATTTTGTCCTTGATGTCTTGGCATGCCAAATATTTTGAAAGCACAGCGTGAAGCCGATTCGAAGCCTGACCTTCGCCCGCAATCGCGGTCTTGTAATATGACGCATCGTCAAAATAATCCGCAGGCTCGTCAAGGAAATTTTTTTCAATCGGCTTGAATTCCTTGATGCTCAAATCGACTTCAGGAACTGGACCGCCTTTTCCTGTTTTTATGGCGTGTCTCTGTCCCTCTTCTTCGATGAACATATTCTCAAAACTGTTCGCCGAATGTTCGCCGAACAATCCGTCTTCCGAAGACGGAGATTCGTCTATCACGCTGGCAAGCAAATCTTCAATACTTGTACTCATTCTGTCATTATACCACGCAAAGCGGATTTTATCAAATAAAATATCAAAAATATTGAAAAAAAAAAAACTGTGTGCTAAAATAGAAAATTAGGAGAATTTGAAAATGCAAAACGAATATGTGAAGCGGATTTGGACGGAAGTCCAACAGAAAAACGCCAACGAGCCTGAATTCCTTCAGGCCGTGGAAGAGGTTCTCACCACGCTCGATCCTGTCGTGGCGAAAATGCAAAAGCAGCTGGAAGGCGCGGCGGTCTTGGAACGAATGGTCGAGCCTGAGCGCGTGATTATGTTCCGCGTGCCATGGACGGACGACAAAGGAAAGCCGCACGTAAATCGCGGCTATCGCGTTCAGTTCAACAGCGCGATTGGACCGTACAAAGGCGGATTGCGTTTCAGCCCGGAAGTGAATCTTTCGGTCTTGAAATTTTTGGGATTCGAGCAAGTTCTCAAAAACAGCCTCACGACATTGCCGATGGGCGGCGGAAAAGGCGGAAGCGATTTTGATCCGCACGGAAAAAGCGACGCGGAAGTGATGCGCTTCTGCCAGTCGTTCATGACGGAATTGCAGCGACACATCGGACCTGACACGGACGTTCCCGCAGGCGACAAAGGCGTGGGCGGACGAGAAGTCGCCTACCTTTTCGGACAGTACAAGCGGCTTCGCAACGAGTTCACAGGCGTTCTCACAGGAAAAGGCTTGCAGTTTGGCGGAAGCCTTGCCCGCACGGAAGCCACTGGCTACGGACTCATTTATTTTGCGCGCGAAATGCTTGCCAAAGAAGGCGACACGCTCAAAGGCAAAGTCTGCTCGGTGAGCGGAGACGGAAACGTCGCCCAATACGCCGTGGAAAAATTGATTCAGTTTGGCGCGAAAGTCGTGACTATGAGCGATTCGAGCGGATTCATTTACGACGCGGATGGAATCGACCAAAAGAAATTGGATTACGTCAAAAAATTCCGCGAGGCTCACAAACGAATCGACGAGTACGTCAAAAAATATCCCAAGGCGAAATTCACGCCGAAAGCAAAGCCGTGGGGAATCAAGGTTGACTGCGCGTTCCCTTGCGCCACGCAAAACGAGCTTGTCGGAAGCGACGCGGACGCGCTCATCAAGAACGGCGTGAAATTGGTGGCGGAAGGCGCGAACATGCCGAGCACAATCGAAGCCACAAAGAAATTCCAGGATGCGGGCGTTTTGTTCGCTCCAGGAAAAGCGTCCAACGCGGGCGGCGTTTCTGTGAGCGGCTTGGAAATGAGCCAGAACAGCGAGCGTCTTTCTTGGAGCTTCGAAGAAGTGGACGGACGGCTTGACGGAATCATGAAGAACATTCACGACAACGCATTCAACACTGCGAAAAAATTCGGCCTCAAAACGAAAGCCGGAAAAACCGACTACGTTGCCGGCGCGAACATCGCAGGCTTCGTAAAAGTCGCCGAAGCGATGATCGCCCAAGGTCTTGTTTAATTTTAAGTCGAAAAAAGCCGCGCGAATGCGCGGCTTTTTTTTTGTAATCTATTTTGCATTGCGCTGTTTATTTTTTGTAATTAACGTGTTAAAAAAGGCAATCACAAAATCAAAATCCATGATTGCCTTTAGGAGAAAACATGAAAAAAGCAATTTTGATTTTTGCGATTTTCGGCGCAATCTGCGCGCTCGGCTTTTCGGAAAGATTTTGGCATTTCGAAAGCGGCGCGCGCGATTTAGAAGGAAAAGTTTTCGGAAGGATTTCCGTCATCAACAAAACAGGCACGGAAATCGATGTTTCGGGCGAACCATTGGAAAACAACGGCAAGGGCTTGTATTTCGAAGATTCGATTCTCATTTCGTGCAGATTTGGAGATTGCGATTCTTGCGAGGCAATTTATTCGATTGACGGAAAGCATTTGCAAATTGTGATTTGCCCGCGCGGAACTTACGAGCTTGATTCGAAGACATACATTTTGCCGCCTATGCGAACTGCGCACAATCCGCCGCCGCCAAAACATCACAGGCGATACGACCACGGTCCTGCTCCAAGAAAAATGGATTCCCATCATTCGCCGCGGCATCACGAACCGAACGCCCGAAGGCGCGCTCCCGCGCCCAATAAAAATGGCGCACGACCTCCGAAGCCGGATTCTTCGAAAAATGATCCGCGCCCGCCGCGTCCTGAAAATCCACCACGCCGCCCAATTAAAGAAAAAAGATAATTAGGGAAAAATAATATTTCTTTAAAATTTGTGCCTTTCTGTGTTTTCAAAAAACATTGGAAGGCGCATTTTTTGTCTTATCTAGTCAAGATTTTATTCTATAGAAAAAACTTCTTGCTCACAGGAAATTGCTTTGCTACTCACTGAATATTGATTCGATACTCACTGGATATCGGTTTGCTACGCAGTGTATATCGGCGCATTACTCACAGTATATCGATGCACCCAGCGTTGAAATGACGCACGTTTTTAAATGCACAGAATTTTTCTTTGTTTATTCACAAAAAACTTTTTTTCGAATATAATGTTTCTATGCGAAAATTCATTTATATTATTCTAATAAATTTCGTGCGCTTAATATATTATATTCCAAAGATGCGTTGGTACGCCGACCATCCAAAAAAATATTCGGAAAAAGATAGATACGAGCTTTTGCGGCATTGCATCAAAATTGTGGAGCGCACGGCGTTTGCAAAACCAATTTCTTCGGGACAGGAAAACTTGCCGAAAAATTCGCCTTATGTGATGTTCCCGAATCATCAAGGAAAATACGACGCGCTTGGAATCATCAGCCAAAATGACGATGTTTGTTCTTTTATTTTGCGCGACGATTTAAAATGGCCGCTGCTTTTGCCGGAAGCCTGCGCCTTGGTGAACGCCAAGCGGATGCGACGAGGAAGCCGCCGCGATGCGATAAATGTTTTGAACACGGTGCAGGACGAAATCAAGGCTGGCAAGCGTTACATAATTTTTCCTGAAGGCGGCTACACGGACAATAAAAATTCCACCACGGAATTCAAGCCGGGAACATTTCAATTTGCCACGCGCGAAAAAGTTCCGATCGTTCCCGTCGCGCTCATCGACACTTACAAAGTTTTGTACTATGAAAAAATTTTCGAAAAAGTCGTTCCGCAAATTCATTTTTTGCAGCCGATTTATTACGACGAATACAAAGACTTGACGACGACACAAATTGCGCAAATCGTAAAATCGCGCATCGACGAATGCATCGCGCAAAAACTTTCATCCGCGAATTGAACGATTGAACGCCGCCAAACTCGTATAATCATTTGCCACGAGTTTTCATCATTTCATTTTATTCCGGGAATGTACAAAATTTGGTTTATTTTCAAAATCGCATTTTCTTTGATTCCATTTGTTTCGCAAATGAGATTTATGCTCACGCCGTAGCGGCGCGAAATCGACCAAAGCGAATCGCCTTTCACGACTTTGTATTTGAACGGAAATTCCAATTCCTTGATATTTTTCAGCGCAGCGGAAAAAGTTTGCTCCATTCCTTTGGGCAGGCGCAAAATGCTTTCCGCGAATGGAGGCGTGAAGCCTTTTGTATAAGACGGATTTAAACTTTTTAGGACGGACTCATCCAACTCGATTTCTTTCGCAATTGCTGACAGCATATAAGGCTTTTCAACTTTTACAAAATCATAATTTTCTTCTTCGCCTTGCAATGCTTCAAACTCGTTTTTGTAATAAGAAATTTCCACACCGAATTTTTCCGGCTCGAGACAAATTTCCGCCACAGCAATCAGTTCGGGAATGTAGTCCGCCGTTTGCTTCGGCAAAAAACCTTCTTTTGCCAATTCCCAAAAATCTTTTCCTTCGCCGGCTTTTTTTATCGCCGCTTTCATTTTTCCGTTTCCGCAATTGTAAGCCGCGATTGCCAAAAGCCAGTCGCCGAAAACTTTATAATTGTATTCCAATTTCGAAAGTCCCGCCGCAGTGGATTTCCACGGATCAAGCCTTTCGTCAACATATTCGTTCAACTTAAGATAAGGGCGGACGCTGTTCGACATGAACTGCCACATTCCGATTGCGCCAGCGCGTGATTTTGCGCGCGTATTGTAACCAGATTCAATCACGGGAAGATATTCCAATTCTGCTGGCAAGCCACGCTCACGGACGGCAGCGCGCACGAAAATCCTATATTCGGGATAATCCTCCGCCGCCTTCTTCAAAAATTTGAAACGCCGCTCTTTCAAAAATTCCTGCTTCCAAAACACGACTTCTTCGCGCTCGGAATTTTCCTTGACGATTTTAAAAAGTGCGAGTTCGGGATTTTCTGTTTTTTTGGGATTTTCCGATTCCTTTTTTTGCTTGGATTTTTTCGCCGCAGACTTTTGCTTGATCTTTGCGGATTTTTCTATTTTGGGATTTTCCATTGGCACATCAGCGACGGCAAAAATCAGCGAAGATGACATCAATGCGATTGAAAGAATTTGCAAAAGAATTTTTCGGCGGAATTTCATTTTTGAATTTTACCACAGATTTTTTTTATTGTAAACCGCTGTTTATCCAAGTTGCGCGAAACCCTCGCTTTACACAAAGCGGGAAATCTGCTATCATTTCCTTATGAATTACAATGAAGAAATTTTGAACTTGCTCGCCGAAAACGCGCGGCTTTCCGTGGAGGACATCGCCGCGATGACAAAAAAATCGCCCGAGCAAGTGGCGCAAATCATAAAGCAGATGGAAGACGACGGAATCATTTTGAAGTACGCCGCCATTGTGAACAAAGAAAAGCTTTCGGATTCCAAAGACAAAGTTAGCGTGCAGATTCAAATCCAAGTCACGCCTGAACGCGGTCACGGCTTCGACAAAATCGCCGACCGCATATATCGTTTTCCACAAGTGAAGTCCGTCTATTTGATGAGCGGCGGCTATGATTTTATGGTCACGATTGAAGGCGATTCGCTCAAAGAAGTGGGACTTTTCGTGAGCGAAAAACTTTCTACGATTGAAGGCGTCCGCTCCACGAAAACTTCGTTCGTTTTGAAAACATACAAAGAAAACGACGTGATTTACGTGGAAGACGAAAAAGACAGGCGCGAAGGAGCGATGGCGTAACAATGAACACACGGCAAGACAAATTCAGCTCGTCAATGCTTCGGACTCCACCAAGCGGAATCCGCAAATTTTTTGAAATGCTCATCGGGCATGATGACGTGATTTCGCTTTCTGTGGGAGAGCCTGATTTCCCGACTCCGTGGTGCATCCGCGAAGAGGCGTTTTATCATCTCGAAAAGGGGCACACAAGCTACACGTCGAACTGGGGACTTCTCGAACTTCGTGAAGAAATTGCGCGTTACATGCAGAAATACGGTATGCAATACAATCCGCAAAATGAGATTCTTATCACAGTCGGCGCGAGCGAAGGCGTGGACGCTTCTTTGCGTGCCATCCTAAATCCTGGCGACGAAATCATCGTGTGCCAGCCTTGCTATGTGAATTACACGCCGCTTGCCGAATTGTGCGCCGCAAAAATCGTTCCGCTTGACACAAGCAAAAACGGATTTTATCCTACGGCTCAGCAGATTGAAAACCTCGTAACGCCGCGGACAAAGGCCGTAATGCTTTGTTCTCCGAACAATCCTACGGGAACAATGATTCCTGCGTCCGAGTTGGAAAAAATCGCGGAAGTTGTGAAGAAGAATCAAATGTGGGTAATCAGCGACGAAATTTATTGCGAGCTTGCGTATGACGGCGCAGAGCATGTTTCGATCGGCTCGTTTCCCGGAATGAAAGATTACACGATTATTTTGAACGGATTTTCAAAATCGTTCGCGATGACTGGTTGGCGAATCGGATACATCGCGGCTCCGGCGGAACTTTTGGCTCAAATCGTAAAACTCCACGGATACAACACAATTTGCGCTCCGATTTTCAGCCAGTACGCGGCGGCGGAAGGATTGCGAAGCGGCTGGAGCGAAGTGGAAAAAATGCGCGTAAGTTACCAGCAACGCCGAAATCTCATGCACAAGGCTTTTTGCGATATGGGATTGAACGTGCCCGAGCCGACTGGCGCATTTTATATGTTCCCCGACATTTCTTCGACAGGACTTTCCAGCGAAGAATTTGCGACCGGACTTTTTCAAAAGCACAATGTCGCTGTTGTTCCGGGAAGCGTTTTCGGCGCGGGCGGAGAAGGCCACATACGCTGCTGCTACGCGACGGCAACCGACAAAATAAAAATCGCCCTTGATAAAATTGCGGATTTCGTGCAGGAATGCAAGGCGAATGCTTGAAAATTGACGCGGTCTCCGCGTGTCGGGGCTATTAAAGTCACAGCGTTTTTTTTCGACATTTTCTTTCGCCGAACTTTCTAAAAATAAAAATCCGCTGAATGATACCGGTTTCACATAGTGGAACGACATGTTTCGCTGTGAGAAACAATTTGTTTCGTTGTGAAAAACAATACGTTTCACTGTGAGAAACAAATTGTTTTCCACAGTGAAACTACGCGATTCATTGGCGGCAATGTAAGGAAAATATAAAAATCCGCGAATCCAACGCGCATTTTTCAATACGCGCCTTTTCCGCCAAGCACGACCCAAACTGTTTTTATCAGAATCCACAAGTCCAACCAAATCGACCAGTTTTGAATGTAATATGTGTCGAGCACGACGCGATCTTCGTAGGCGGTGTCGCTGCGTCCGGAAGTCTGCCACATTCCCGAAAGCCCGGGCGTTACGGACAAAATGTAATCAACGCTGTCGCCGTATCGGACAAGCTCGCCTTCCGTAACAGGGCGCGGGCCGACGAAACTCATTTGTCCCAAAAAAATATTTATCAACTGCGGCAGCTCGTCCAAACTTGTCTTGCGGATGAATTTTCCGAACGGCGTAACGCGCGGATCGTTTTCGATTTTGCGATCCTTTTCCCATTGGCGGCGCATCTCGGGATTTTCCTTTAAAATCGATTCGAGCTTTTCGTCCGCGTCCTTGTACATCGAACGGAATTTCCAACATTTTATTTGCTTGTGATTTTTTCCGATTCTAACGTGGCCGTACAAAATCGGTCCTGGCGAAGTGACTTTTACGAGCAACGCGATTATCAAACTTACGGGAAGCACGAGCGGAAGCGTAAAAAGAATTATCGCCAAATCAATCATGCGCTTTGCGACAAGATGATATTTTTTCGTGAGATTGTGCGTGCATGAAAATCCGACGATTCCCGCGATGTCGCGCAAATGCGGCGCGCCGCTCATCAGCATATTTTGCTTGTCCGAAACCACGACCGTGTATCGAAAATTTTTCATAATTTCATCGGCGGAACTTTTGTAGCCCGCGATGACGGCGACTTTTATTTTCCGCTTTTTGATGGCGAGAAGCAAATCCTCTCCTGGCTCGAAAACCGGAATTCCCAAAAAATCTTTTTTGAGAAAAAATCCGTCGTTCACGATGAGCGCGGGCGAATATCCCAAATACGGATTTTTCAAAAATCGCTCGATGACTTCGTCGCCGGAATTTCCCGAACAATAAATCACGACCGGCAATCCCCAAGATTTGAATTTGCCGCAAAATCGCCTTGCAACCTCGCGCATTCCCGGAAGCAAAATCGTCGCGAACGGAATTGCCACGACCAGCGCGATTGCAATCGCAACTTTGTCGTCCGCGTCCTCCACGAAAATGCTCATCGCGATTCCGCAGAATCCGAAGAACGTGCAAATGCAAAGCCGCTTTACATCTTCGGCCGGCGACGACATAATTCCCGGATACAAATCCGCCGCGTAGAACACAGCCAAAATCACGGGAATGTAAACGTAATATTCCACGAACGAGCGAAAATTTATGAAAGAATGATTGATGAAATTGACGATGAAAAATCCGATTCCGATGCAAAGGAAAAGCGTGATCGCGTCCACAATCATAAAAACTATTCCCGACCAAAACGAGCTTGTCCTGTGAAAATTGCGCTTGTAATAATTTTCAAAATCCTGAATCGTGCTTCTCATTTTTTTCCTACAATTCGTAAGTTTCGCCGTACTTCGCCACTTGCACGTTTTTGAATCCGCGCTCGCCCAAATAATTCGTCAAAAATTCCTGCGCGTCTTTTTCGCCGTGCACCAAGAAAATTTTCTTGAGGCGGCTCGTGTCGATCCGCGAAAGCCAATCGGCGATTTCCTCATAATCGGCATGCGCGCTGAACGCATTGAGAGTTTCAACATTCGCGCGGACATCGTAGAAGTCGCCCATAATTTTCACTTCTTTTTCGCCATCGAGAATCCGGCGGCCGAGCGTGTTTTCCGCCATGTAGCCGACAATCAAAATCGTGTTGCGCTCGTCGGAAATGTTGTTCGCCAAATGATGTAAAATTCGTCCGGCTTCGCACATTCCGTCCG
Organism: uncultured Treponema sp.; assembly: GCA_947174385.1. GTDB lineage: Bacteria > Spirochaetota > Spirochaetia > Treponematales > Treponemataceae > Treponema_D. The sequence goes on along the minus strand of CAMWIU010000012.1, from coordinate 11,832 downwards.
CGCTCAAAATTATCATCGGGCCTTCTTTTTTGTTGAGCGACTTGGATTCTTCCACGCTCGCGACAAATTGCAAATCGCCAAATCCGAACGGATTTTTGTGATGCTTGATGAAAGCCCTTGAAACCGATTCGTCGTAACATTCGGGATGCACGCGGAAAATGCTCGTGGCGTTCGTCGCCATCGGAGAATCAACGTAAATCGGAATGCGCGGAATTTTATTTTTGTCAACAAGCAAGTGCAAATAATAAATCAATTCCTGCGTGCGCTCAATCGCGAAAGACGGAATTATGATTTTGCCTTTTTTTTCGACTGCGTTGCGAATGATTCGAATAAGCTCGTGCATCGCGAAATCTTTTTTGTCATGCTTGCGATTGCCGTAAGTGCTTTCGCAGACAATGTAGTCGGGCGCGGGAAAATCCGTGGAAGGATCGCGGACAATCGCTTTGTTGCGCCGCCCCAAATCGCCGGTAAAAAGAATTCTTGTTTCGCCATTGGATTGCGAATTGGCATTCGCACCAACATAAAAATACGCGAACGACGAGCCGAGAATGTGCCCGGCATCAAAAAATTCCAGCGAGACATTCGGCCCGACAAAAAGTTTTCGATTGTAGGAAACTGTCACCATTTGATTTGTGGCTTTGATGCAATCGGATTCATTGTACAGCGGCTGCCAATTGAATTTTTCGCCTTTCTTTCCGGCCTGCTTCGAAAGATACTCGCGGTCGCGCGCCTGAATTCTCGCGCTGTCCATCATAACGAGATTCGCCAAATCGCGCGTGGCGGAAGTGGCATAAATATTTCCATTGTAGCCTTTTCTTGCCAAAAGCGGAAGAAGCCCGCAATGGTCGAGATGTCCGTGCGTCAACGCTACCGCTTCGAGCTTATCGACGGCAAAATCAAACCTGCGATTTTTTTCATCGGAAACTTTTCGCTTGCCTTGAAACGAACCGCAGTCAATCATATACGAGCGTCCGTCAATTTCAAGAATGTGTTTCGAGCCAGTGACTTCCTGCGCCGCGCCGAGCGAATAAAAATTTATTGCCATAATTCATTATAACATATCATCACGGAATTTTCAACTAGGCGGATTTCATTTTGCATTTTGGGCGGGATTAATGCGGAATTAGTTCATGGAAACGCTTCCGCTTCAAAATGGGAACGTTCCCATTTTTAGCCAAATACGTTTTCATATCTATTCTCACACGATTTAACAAATTTTTTCTTTACATTGTTTGCATTTTATCCAATCCACATACTTGACAAAATTCATTTTGAATTTATCATTTCATAATGTAAAACCTCTCGCATGGGATTTTTGAGGTTTCGAACTTTTTTGACGGAGGAAAAAAATGTCCGAAAAATTGGAATTGGCGGAAAAACGAATGGCGGAAATCCAAGCGCAAATCGCATCGAGCGAAGAACAAAAAAAACTTTTGCCGCGTTTTCATTTTTCGTCTCCGTGCGGCTGGATAAACGACCCGAACGGATTTTGTTTTTTTGACGGCGAATTCCATTTGTTCGCGCAATGGCATCCATATTCAACGCGATGGGGTCCAATGCATTGGTGCCACGCTTCTTCAAAAAATCTCGTAAAATGGAAAACGCTTCCGCCGGCAATCGTGCCTGATTCGCAAGCCGATTCCGAAGGATGCTTTTCCGGAAGCGCAATCGAACATTGCGGAAAACTTTTCATCGCGTATACTGGCGTTTCAAAAAAATCGGATTCCACAATTCAAAATCAATGCGTCGCATTTTTCGACGGAAAAAAATTCGTAAAGCCGAATTTCAACCCGATATTGACGGCGAACGAAATTCCTTTTGAATACGAAACCGAACATTTCCGCGATCCAAAAATTTGGCGCGATGGCGAAAAATTTTTCCTCGCCGCCGTGCTCAAGAAAAAAGACGGGCGCGGCGCGTTGGTCGTTTTTGAATCGGCGGATTTTGAAAAATGGAATTTTCTCGGAATCGCGGACGAAGAAAAAACTTCCCAAAGCGCGATGTGGGAATGTCCCGACATTTTTTCGCTCGGCGGAAAAAGCGTCTTTATTCTTTCTCCGCAAGAAATGCAATGCGAAAAAAAAGGCGGCTTCAACAAAGGCAACAACACGGTTTATCTTCTCGGCGAGTTCAAAAAAGACGAATGCAAATTCGTGCGCAAAAATGCCGACTTTACGATGCTCGATTTGGGAATGGATTTTTATGCGGCGCAGACAATGCAAGATTTTTCCGGGCGAAGAATCATGATTGCGTGGATGCAAAATTGGGATTCGTACAACACGCCAAAAAATTATTTGTGGTCGGGGATGATGACTTTTCCGCGCGAACTAAAAATCGAAAACGGAAAATTGATTCAAACGCCAGTCCGCGAAATTGAAAATTTTTACGGAGAAAAAATCGTCGGAAAATTCACTGGCAAAAAAAATTTTTCTTTGCGACATTGCGCGCTGAAATTGAAAATCATTCCGAAGCGCGGCAGCCGCGAAATGCTCAACGTAAAAATTGGTGGCGAAAAACAATTCGCGTTTTTTGAATTTGACGGCGAAAAAATGGAACTTTCATTCAACCGCGAAAACACGATTGAAGGCGGCGGCGCGATGAACAAAAAAAGCATTTGCGTTGAACTCAATGAAAAAGGCGAATTGAATTTGCTTTGCCTAATCGACACAAGTTCGCTAGAAATCTTTATCAACGGCGGCGAAAAAGTTTTTACGAACAATTTTTTTATTTCAAGCGAAGAAAATTCGCTCGCGCTTTCATCGACATTTTTTAATGCGGTGGAATTTTCGCTCAACGAAATTTTATGATTTGCAACGCGCGATGTATTTTTCGTCGCGCATTTAAAATCAACATACCTCGACGCAAGCGTCGGGGTATGAAACCCTCCGCACGAATCATTTTTTCCAAAAGTCTGGCACGAAAAAAATTATCATCGTGTAAAGCTCAAGCCTTCCTGCCAACATCGCGAACATATACCACCATTTGAGCGCGGTGGGCAAAAATCCGCAGTTCGCGCTTGGATTCAAAGCCCCGAAAGCAGGCCCGACATTTCCCACCATTGTGGCAGCTCCTGAAAGCGCGGTTTGAATATCCAAGCCAGCCGCCGCGCCGAAAATCGCCGTGAGCACAACCAGCAAAAAATACAATGTCAAAAAAGATGCCACATTGAAAACTAAATCCTTGCGTCCTGCGCGGCCGTTCAGCCGAATGCTGAAAACTCCGTGCGGATGAAGCATCTTGGAAAATTCGTTGTGCGTCTGTTTTCCCATCACTACCCAGCGAATCACTTTTATTCCGCCGCTCGTAGAACCCGAACATCCGCCGATGAAAAAAAGCAGGAACAAAAAAACTTGCGCCGCGCTCGGCCACATTGTGTAGTTGCTCGTGCTGAATCCCGTCGTGGAAATTATCGAAGCGATTTGAAACGAAGAATGCCTGAGCGAAGTAAAAAATCCGCCGTAAAGATTTGTATTGATGAAAGTTATCGCCAAAATAAAAACGGCGCAAATCGCAAGATATGCCTTGAGTTCCGTGTTGTTGCGAATGTCGTCGAATTTTCTTGTGAGAAGATAAAAATAAAGGCTGAAATTTATCGCGCACAAAAACATAAAAATCGTGCAAACAACATCGATTGCCACGGAATCGTATGCGCCGATGCTTAGATTCTTGTTGCTGAATCCGCCCGTGCCGACCGTGGAAAAAGAATGGAGCACCGCGTCGAAAAAATTCATTCCGGCAATTTTCAAGCTGATGATTCCAAGAATTGTAACGCCGCAATAAATGAGCCACAAAACTTTTGCCGTCGTCGTGATTTTCGGCGTGACCTTGCCTTTTTCAGGACCTGTGGTTTCCGCCTTGATGAGCTGAAATCCGCCCACGCCCAAAAGCGGAAAGAGCGCGACGGTGAGCGCGACGATTCCCATTCCGCCGAGCCAATGCGTCTGCGTCCGCCACAAATTTATCGAATTCGGAATCGATTCCACTTCTGACAAAATTGTCGCGCCGGTCGTGGAAAAGCCCGAAACGCTTTCCCAAATCGCGTCCGTCCAATTTGGAATCGCGCCGCTGAAATAAAAAGGAATCGCGCCGAGCAACGAACAAAAAATCCATGCGAAAGCAACTACAACAAACGCGCTTCTTGTGGAAAGCGCGATTTTCTTTTTTCGCCCCGCAAGCAAAAATGTCACAGCCAAAATCAGAAAAATCGCCATTGGAATTGCGAACGCTGGAACAACGCCGGATTCGTCGAATGCGATCGCCGCGAAAATCGGAAAAATCATCGTGAGCGCGACGATTCCCAAAATTGAAAATTCAATTCGTAAAAATGAAAAGACGCTCATTTTGTTTCCGCTCCGAAAAGTTTCAAAATGTTTTGAGTTTCTTCCGCAAGCGTAATCAGGATGAGCTGGTCGTTCGCGTCAAGCACCGTGCTTCCGACTGGAATGACATAATTTTTCGCGCCGGATTTTTTTTCGAGCAAAACCAAAAATGTTCCGTGATTTGAAATGTCCAAAAGCGATTTGCCCACGACTTTCGAGCCAATCGGCAAAGTGCATTCCACGATTTCAAGCTGACCCGTTGAAACAGTGTGAATTCCCTTGACGCTTTCTCCGCGCAAATGGCTCATAATCGAATCCACGATTGTGTCGCGCAAAGGAACTGGAACGTCCACGCCGAGTTTGCGAGCAATCTGCGCGAACGTGGAACTTTCCACCAAACTCACTGAACGCCCCACGCCCAAAGATTCGAGATAAGCCGCGACGACCATATTCAGCTCGTGATTGTGCGTGGCGCAAATAACCAAGTCGTATTCTGTGAGACCTTCTTCGCGCAAAAAAGTTTCGTCCGTAATGTCGCCGCGAAAAACATGCGCGTTGGGATAACGCTCCGAGGCTTCTTTCGTAAGTTCATCGTCCGTATCGATGATTGCGAATTCCGAAGCGATGTTTTTTCGCTTTCTGAAAATTTTCGCAAGCAGAGAAGATTTTTCTTTTTGCGTGAGACGGTCGGCAATGAGCGTTCCGATTTTGCCCGCGCCGACGAGCGCGATTTTGTCAAGCGCTTCAATTTTCGCGCCGCAAAGTTCAAGCAAATCGCCGATGTCGCCGGCACGCGCAAGAACGCCAATGCTGTCGCCGGCATGCAAAGTTGTCGAGCCGCTCGGCAAACTCGTTTCGCCATTGTATTCAACATACGCAATCAAAAAAGGTTTTTCGGTGAGTTTGCGCACGCCGCTTAATTGCTGGCGATCCAAAGGCGCGCCTTCCGCAATCGTAATTCTGGAAATTTCAAATTCCGAATCCTTGAATGCCACCACATCGCTCACCGCTCCGCTTTCCACCGCGCGCACGATTGCGTCCGCCGCCTCGATGTCAGGATTCACCATAAAATCAATTCCATAAAGCGGACGATGTTTTCCGCTAAAAGTGTCGGCGTGTTTTTTCACCGCGTCCGCCGTGTTCCTGTAATAAGAAAAATTCCGCACGCGCGCTATTTTCAAAATGTCCGGATAAACAGAATCGACGAGCGAACAAGTAATCATATTCACTTCGTCGTCGTCCGTAACGCAGACAAGCGCGTCAGCCTTGGCAATTCCGATGTCCTCGAGATTTTGCAAACTGTTGCCGTCCATTTCCTTGACATCGCAATCCAAAGAATTCGAAGCGTGCCGAACAACATCTTCATCATTGTCAATAAGAACGACTTCATTTTTTTCATTGATAAGACGGCGAGCAAGTTGAACACCCGTAAAACCTGCGCCGACAATTACTATTCTCATAGAATAATTTTAGTGAAATGTGCGGCTTTTTGCAAGGGGAGGGGAGCGCAACGAACGAAAATGCGAATCACGCGAATTTTTCGACGAAAATTTTAAACTAAAACGCCCGCGAATTTCTCGCAGGCGTTTTAGTAATTCATTTTGAGATGCTATTTATGGAATATGAATTATCTCGCGCGGCTTGCTTCCATTTGCTGGCCCAACAATTCCACGCCCTTCCATTTCTTCCACCAAACGCGCGGCGCGATTGTAGCCGATTTTCAGCCTGCGCTGAATGTACGACGCGCTCGCCTTTCCCGCTTCCACCACGATGTCCAACGCTTTTGAATAAAGCGGATCGTCGCCGCCGTCGAACAAACCCGGCTCGCTGTCAATGTCGTCATCGTCCTCGACAAAAATTTCATCGTCGATGTATTCCGGAAATCCGTATTGCTTTACGAAACTCACCACGCGCTCAACTTCGTCATCATTCACGAAAGTTCCTTGAATGCGAATTGGCACAGGATTTGCCGCGCTCACAAAAAGCATGTCGCCGCGTCCCAAAAGTTTTTCCGCGCCCACTTGGTCGATGATGATCCGGCTGTCCACTTTAGAGGCGACGGCAAATGCAATTCGGCTCGGAATGTTCGCCTTGATAAGTCCAGTGATTACATCGATCGAAGGTCGCTGCGTCGCCAAAACAAGATGTATTCCCACGGCGCGGCTCATCGCGCACAAACGCGCAATCGTTGATTCCAATTCTTTTCCCGTAGTCGCCATCAAGTCCGCGAACTCATCGATGATTACGACAATGTACGGAAGTTTTTCGGCGGCGATGTGGCGTTCTTCCACTCGGCGATTGTAGCTGATTATGTCGCGCACTCCGAGTCCGTCAAGCAAAGCGTAGCGTCGTTCCATTTCGCAAAGACAATATTGAAGCGATTGCAAAGCGCGTTTCGGCTCCGTGATAACGGGCGTGAGCAAATGCGGAATGTCGTTGTACAATTTCAGCTCGACAATTTTCGGATCGACCAAAATCAGCTTCACCTGCTGCGGAGAACGTTTGTACAAAATAGAAAGAATGAGCGAATTCACGCACACGGATTTTCCTGAGCCAGTCGAACCCGCAATAAGCAAATGCGGCGTTTTCGCCAAATCAATGACTTGCGCTTCGCCCTGAATGTCCTTTCCCAAAATCACGGGCACGGCCATTTTTTTGAACTCGCTTATTTCCTGCGAAATTATTTCGCGGAACGAAACTATCGCGCGATCCCTGTTCGGCACTTCGATGCCCACGGCGCGTTTGCCAGGAATCGGCGCGACAATGCGCACAGATTTTGCAGCCAAGCGCAGCGCGATGTTGTCCTGCAATGCGACGATTTTGCTGAGCTTCACTCCGGGCGCGGGCAAAATCTCAAACATAGTAACTACAGGTCCTTTTCGAATTCCAGTAACTTCCGCGCTGATTTTGAATTCCTCGAGAGTTTCTTTTAGCTGTTCGCTCGCGCCGCTCGTGGCTTCGTCGATAATCCAGTATTTTGAATCCTCGTATTCATCTAAAATATGTTCCGTCGGAATTTGGTAGACGTTGCGAGTGAATCTTGAATCGATGATTTTCGGAAAAACTGGCGAAGCGGGCTTTTCCGATTTTTCGATTTTTGCGCGAGAAATTTCTGCCTCGGACTTTTTTGATTTTGCGCCAGTTTCCGCAGAATCAATTTCCGTCGCATCGCCGGCAGAAAAATTTTCCGCTTCGCCTTTCGCGAATTTTTCATCCGACGATTTTATCAAAGGAAAAGGGAGCGAGTCCTCTTTCGTTTTTTTTTCTTCAACTTCTTCTACAGTTTCATCAAAATCATCTTCTTCGGAAATTTCAAATTCGCTCCCGTCAATTTCTTCTTCGCCAATCGCATTTTCTTCGATTTCAGTTTCCGCGAAATTTTCTTCTTGAACATAATTTTCGGCAAAACTCAAAGGCACAGTAAAATCGCCTTCGTCCGAATCAAGCGCGTCGTAATTTTCGCCTTCCGAAAAATTTCCTTCCTGCAATTCATTTTCAGATTGCGCAAATTCAAAATCGCCTTCTTCATCGTCGAGCGCATTGTAACCGTAATCGCCTTCGAAATTCTCCGCTTCGGATTCTTCATAATTCGGATAATCGTCCGCATCAAAATCATCTTCGCATTCGTCCATGTCCACTTGAATGTCGCGGACGGCGACTTTCGTGGCCTTGGAAATTTGAATCAATTCGAGAGTTTTGTCGTCGTCAAAATTTTGCTCGGCGGAATTTTCCAAAAGCATTTCGTCTTGCTTTTTTATTGGAGAATTCTCGACGATGTTTTCCGCGACTTCGGTTTGCGAATCTTCATCTTCAAGCACGATGCCGGTCAAAGAAAGTGAATCGAATTCTTGCAAATATTTTTTTTGGATTTCTGCTTTTTCATTTTGCAAAACGTCGGAAGAATTTTCATGCGAGCCATCAGAATCATTTTCATTTTGCGCGGCTTGAATTTCACCTGTTTCCGTTTCGGATTTTTTTTCGTCTTCATCCAAAATATTTTCAAGTGCGTTTCCAACAATGTTTTCCAATTTTGATTTTGGCGAAAGCCTTACGAATTCCATTTTCGGGAAATTTTTCTCTTTCAAAATTTCAGGCTCTAAATAATTTTCGTCTTCGGATTTTCCCGCGCCAAAAACCAAACGTTCTGCTACAATTCCCGCGAAAAGATATTCAATTGCTACAATCAAAACTCCCGCAACGACGCAAAGAAAAAGTTGTACGATTTTGAAAAAAGGCAAGCCTTCGATTCCGAATGCCAAACTGTGATAAATTTTTTCTATGACAACCGCAGTGAAAAAAGGAACGAGGCTGAAACTGATGTAGACACATTTTTTAAAAGTGCGGCGACCCGAAAATTCAATCATTGCCGTTACGAAGAAAAATATCGGCACAAATATGCTGCAAAATCCGTAAGTAGCGCAAAGCGCGTCTCCGACATTCCAAAGAAATCCTGGAAATCCCGCGTACACTCCAAATCCAAAAAGGCGCAATAAAAGCGCGACTGAAAAAATAGCCGCCACTGCAAACAGCGCAATCCCTGCAATTTTTTTCAATACATCATTTTTCATAAAACCCACACCCCACTACTTTTTTATTATCGGAAAATTCGGGTGAGAATCTTAGAAAAAAATCGTGGAGAATGTGGGGGAAGTCCGCTTGAAACTTCGCACTTTCATGCTCGTTGCAAGTTCCCCCTACGCCCGCACTTTGTTGCGGTCTACCCCTTCTGTATGCACGGCACAGCTGTGCTATCAACGCCCCCACTTGTCATATCAAGCCATATTCTGCTGGCGGCAAAACATCGCGCCAAAGAACGCCGCAAACAATCCTGCGAAAACCGCCGTGCCGAAAATATGCACGGGCGCAAAACTGCTCAACGCGATCGCGCCAAATGAAAGTTCGGTCGTGACGAACGAAATGAACACTGCGAGCGCGTTCAATTTTTCGCCACTTTCCACTGTGTAAATTATATAATCCAAGCCCAAGCCGAAAACCAAAATTATTCCTGTCACCGAAAAAAATCCGATCGGAATATTGAACGCGGCGAAAGTTGCGCATTCCGTCAAAATTATTACAAGCGGAATCGTCGCGATTTTCAAAACTATTTTTGCTGGATAAAGAAATTGCAAAACGAAAATCAAAATTACGAACGCCGCGCCTAAAAGCGCGAGCATAATTTTTGTCAAGCGATTAAGCTCGTTCTCAACGTCGTTCGTTTTTTCCACGAAAAAAATATTTTCTTCTTGCGCACAAAGGTTTCTGAAAATTTCCGCGTCATTCGCATGCAAAGGTAAAATCGCGCTGAAATACTCGCCGTCAATTTCGCCGATGTAAAGCGAAGAAAGCGACTGGCGCAAATAAGACGGAAGCGCATTTCTTTTCGATTCAATTTGAATTAAATTTTTTTGCGCGTTTTCATAATCTGAAAGAATTTGCGATAAAATTTCCTCGCGTTCAAAATCATCGTCAAATCCCAAAAGCGCAAGTTGCGCGTCGGCGGATTCCAACAAAGTATCGCAAGCGCGCCAAGATTCCATTTGCGATAAAATCGAAGGAATGAATTTTGAACAAGCCGCAAACGAAGATAAATTCCCGCTTGCGATTTGTGCGTTGAGTTTTTCGTAAAATTTTTCTTCATTCGCAAAAAGCTCGTTTTGATTTTTTCCGCGCACGATGAAATACCAGCCGCTTGAGCCGTGCTTCAAAACTTTCGCAGACAAAATTTCATCGTCGAGCAATTTTCCGCTGATTTTGTAAAAATTGCGCAAATTATTTTCGATTCGCAAATTCTTGCGATAAAAAATTGCGATAAAAACCAAAATTGCGATAAAAATTGTTGCAATGATTTTTTTTCCGTGGCTTGCGATAAGAATTTGCGATAAATGCTTGCGATAAAAGTTTGCGATATTTTTCACTATCGCAAATTCTTCAAAATCAAATCCGATTTTATTTTTAGGTAAAGGCGGAATTTTCGGATAAAGCAAAATCACTGTCAAAAACGAACTTAAAATTCCCGTGAATGAAAATATCGCAATTTGCTTGAGCAAAGCAAACGGCGCAAAAAGCAGAACCAAATAGCAGATTTCCGTCGAAGTGAACGAAAGCAAAAATCCTTTGAGCAATTTTTTTCGAATTGCGATTCCATTCGGCAAATCCGCTTCGCCTTTCCAGCGCACGAAAAAATGCACGCTGTAATCCAAGCATGTTCCAATCAAAGTCGTTCCGAATACAAAGCACAAAATATGAATTTGCCCGAAAATCAAAAGCGTGGCGCACAAAGCCGTGAGCGCGCAAAGCGCGATCGCCGCAACCGAGCAAAAAATCGGAAGCGCGTTTTTGAAAATGAAAATAAAAAGCAAAATTATCGCAAGCATCGAAAGCGTAGAAATTATCGCAATTTCATTTTGCGCGCCCGAAGAACTTTTGTAGCTGTGGAAAGGCACACCCGAAAAAATAAATTCGATTTGCGGAATTTGCGATTGAATTTCTTGCGCGCATTCATAGATTTTTTTCACGCCGCTTTTTCTGTTTGTGATTGACGCGCCAAGATTTGTGAGCGTGCCGCGAATCATCACGAAAAATTTTTCTTCGCATTCCGCGCACAAAACGCCGTCTCGCAAAGTCATCGATGTTCCGGAATTTGAAACGCTTGCGATAAAATTTTCGAGCGCGTTTTCCGTCAAAAAAAATGGATCGCCCGAAATATATTCCATCGGCGTAATCGAAAATCCGCCGTAGGCTTTTTCCAGCGCGGCTTCCGCGATTTCATTTTTTCCGTCAGGCGAATTTATTTTTGCGATAAAATTTTTGTCCAAAAGCAAAAATCGATTGCGATAAAAAAAATCGAAAATTTCATCCAAATCTTTTTGGCTTGTGCCGAGCGAAATATTTTCAAAAAGCGCGTTTTTATTTTGCGCATTGAATTCCGCGCTGAAAAAATTCAATTTATCGCAAAGTTTTTCCGCGCCGAATTTCGCGTCTTCGAAATTTTCATTTTGAGAAAGAATAAAAAATTGTCGTCCAGTTTTCGCGGAAAGCGCGCGATCAGCATCGCCAACGGATTTCATAGAAGAAGATTCGGGCAAAATGTCGAACAAATTCGTGTTTACAAAAAATCGCCGTCCGCACAAAAATAAAATTCCCAACGCAAGAAAAATTGCGCCGTGAAAAACGCTCCACGAAATCACACCGAAATTTTTAAAACGAAAATTATTTTCCTTATGGATTTTCTTCAAAAAAAGATTTTTCATCGTTTGTAAGTGTATCAAAAAATTCGTGTCCGCGCAATTGATAAAATGTCGAATCGCCATTTTTGAAAATCATTCGCATTTCGGTGGCGACGCAAGATTCTTTCGAAAATTTTCCCGCAATCGAAATTTTTTACGGCATATGCCGCATTGTAAACGGCATTGTAAAGAACAATCCGCTGTGGATTTTGCTCGCTATATTAACGATATTCCCCGGCGCTACTTTTATGTGTATAATAGATTTGCTCTGGGTGCTGGTAAAAGGG
>CAMWIU010000011.1 GCA_947174385.1 uncultured Treponema sp. | reverse complement strand
CCTCCGCGTCGTTTTTCGCCGAGATTTCAAACGGGATTTTCTGCTCGCGCACGACCGTCTTTGCGAACACCGAAAAAAGCGTGGACACGGACATTCCCACCGTGTCGCAGAATTTCGCAAAATCGTCCTTCGTCTTGTTGTCGAGCCTTACGCTTAATGTAGCCATTTTTATGCCTCCGTGCTTGTGTTTGTATTTAAAATAACATCATTTTGCAAAAAGCGCAAGTGTTTTTTTTCGTCAACATTTATTCTGAAAACAAATTTTTATCGCGCCGTGCGGGCAGATTTCGGCGCATTTGCCGCAAAGAATGCATTCGGCTGAGCGGGCGTTGGCGACGGGATTCACGTCCATCGGGCAGGCGGATTCGCATGCTCCGCAACGTGTGCAAGTGGCGTGATTTATTTTTAGGTGGCGGAAACTTGCCTTGTTCAAAATGCCGTAAATCGCGCCGAGCGGACAAAGCGTTTTGCAAAAAAATCTATTGATAAAAACGCATGCCGCAAGCGTGAAAATCAAAATGCCGAGTTTCAGAAAAAACAAGCCGCCCAAAACGCTGCGCAATTCTTGACGCGCCGCGACGAGCGGAAGTCCGCCTTCAAAAGTTCCGGCAGGGCAGATGTATTTGCAAAATGTCGGATCGCCGATTCCTGTAATTTGCGAGCTAGCGGTCGGCAAAATCAAAACGAAAAAAAGGAGTGCGATGTATTTTGCGTAACAAAGAATTCGCGGCAGTTTGAATTTTGGCGAAGGAATTTTGTGGATTATTTCTTGCAACAATCCGAACGGGCACAAAAATGCGCATACTGTGCGGCTGAGCAAAACGCCTATTGCGAGAAGAATCCCCACGACATAAAAACTGAATGAAAGATCAAGAGAGCCGCCAACCGCCTGCATCGCTCCGATTGGGCAGGAAAAAATTGCGGCGGGGCAAGAATAGCAGTTCAATCCCGGAGCGCAAAAAGTTTTCCATTTTCCTGTATAGATTTTTCCGGAGAAAAAATTTTGCACTTGAGGATTGCAAAAGCCGAACGCCGCGATTTGAATGAGTTTTCGTTTTACAGGAGGCAATTTTATTTTTGAAACGATTTTGGAAAACATCGACATGCTTTTTGTTCTTGCGCAAACAGGATTTGAAACCTAGCCCAGCCCAATGCATTCCATGCAGATTCGCACGGCTTTTTGGAGGACGAGCGTATTTTCACCGCGCAAAATTCCAATTGCGATGAACGCCGTCGCAATGAGCAAAAGCGAAATTTTGAAAAAATTTTTTTGAAGCAATTTCGAAAAGCAACTTTGCCACTTGTCTTTCGAGGGCAATCCAAATTCGCTTTGCAATTTATTTTCTGCATTCGCCATATTTTCATTTTTTCGCAAGATAGTCCTCGACCGCCTTTTTGTATTTCGGTACTTGCGCTCCAACGATCATATCGCCGACGATGTTGCCGTTTTTGTCAACAAGAAAAGTCGTGGGAACAAATTGAATTCCGTTCAAGAATTGCGCAAGGCTTTGATTCGCGATGACATTCGGAAAAGTCGCGCCGACTTTTTTGAGAATTGCCTTCGCGTTTGAAATGCCTTTTGCATCGTCGGTGGAATTTACATCGCACACGATTCCGATAATTTGCGCATTTTTCGGCATGGATTTTTGCCATTCGGCGAGTTCGGGCATTTCCCGAATACATGGCGGACAGAATGTTCCCCACACATTCACGACCGTGACATCGGCGGCAGAAAAAATTTCGTCCGTGATTTTATTCTTGTCAAGGTCAGCGGAAGAAAACGAAACGGTTTGTGCGAATGCCGCCGCGCCTGTCAAAACCAATGCGATTGAAAGAAAAATGTTTTTCATGAATGACTCCCGATTTCGTGGATAGTTTAATTTTGCCGCCGTTCCAGTTCGGCGATACGCGCTTCCAATTTTGCGTTTTTCTCGCGCTCTTTTTCCAGCTGCGCCTGCGCGATTGCTCGTTCTTCCGCGCTACCTTCTTCATAGCCCTCTTCGTAACCTTCTTTCCGTCCGCGCTCTCGCAATTCACGCGCGTGCACGAACTCCTTTCTCCACGGCTCGTTACGCCGCGCTTGCAATACTGCTTCCATGATTTCCCCCGTGAGCTTGCTTTCCGCTTTCCTTGTGGCAAGGAACTTCAGGAACGCGCGCACTTCCGCATCCTGCCCCGACTGCTCTTTCCATGCCCTAGCATTATAATACACTTTGCGGCTTTTGTCATCAATTTTTTCGCTCGCGGCGGAATTTTCCATGCAGGTTTGACAGACTGTGTATCGCGGCAATCCGCAGCCGAATGGGTCGCTTGTGCAGATGAAAACTACGAAAGATTCGGGCAGCGTCTCGTATTCTTTGCCTTTTTCAAGGAAGTCCAAGTCCATCATTGCCTGATAGTAGCGGGCGCGTTTCGGCAAGTCCTTTTCCATCGTCGTTTGCATTTCCAAGTTGAACAATTAAAATAGGTAACTAAAATGGCGTTGCCTATTTTAATGCCGAGTTTTTGGTTTCTCCAAAAACTCGCTTATTGTAACGCGATGCTTTCTTACCTGTTTGCATCTTAAGCAAGTAATTCTTCCAATAGACTGTTTCTACTTCCAATCACTGTAATCAGTTGAATAGACTGTAACATGATTATCAGAGTCGTCATTATTACAGACTTTGTCAGATAAAGCTTTGCCGGCAGCAATTCCAGCTACTGCGCCAACTCCAAGTCCATATCTACTACCAAGGGAGTCTCCTACACTGGCACCAATCGCCGTAGTTATAGTTGTAATGACTTTTTCGCAAGTCGAATCGTCATTTGCGAAAGATAAGCCACCAATTGCCATAAGAATGGCAAGACCTGAAATAATTTTATCAATAACTTGTTATATATTCGTCATTACGGCAAAGAATGTCGCGGTATTTGTTCGCGATAGTGGCGAGTGAAACCTGTCCCCGAGATTTTTTCCTTAAGTTTGGCGGACGGTCGGAACAAAGACTTGAAACGGGTGATGTTCGTCACTTTGCCCTGAAGAGCGGCTGTGCAGGATATTGAAACGGGGTTCCGCACAGCCGCTTTTGTGGCGGCTTAAAAAGGGCGACCTGCGAAATTTCCCGTTTCATGCAGGCCGCCCTTTTTATTTTCCCAGTCAATCTCAAAGTCCGGCGGGAAGGAATCGGTTCATTGGGCGGGCGGATTCTCCCGCCGGGTTTTGTCAAGGGAAGCATTATGGTCATCACATTCCCAGGCATGAAAGGCGGCGTGGGAAAGTCCACCGACGCCATCCTGCTCGCCAACAACCTCGCGGCGCGCGGGTTCAAAGTCCTGTTCTTCGACATGGACACGAACAACTCCTCCACGATCTACTACACGCCGGGCATGACCGACGAGTTCCCCGATGCGGAACGTCGCGGAGGCGCTGACCCACAGGACGACGGAGGGCTATGCCGTAAAGTCGAGGATTCAGAACGCGGGCATCGTGCCGCCGTCGCGGAGGCTGTTCGACATCCGCCCTGGCGACTGCCACGCGCTGAAAAAGACCCTGCCGGACGGCAGGTATGGTTTCGTCGTCATCGACACCGCGCCGACATACGACAGCCCCGTGATGAGCGCGCTCCACGCGGCGGACTGCATATTCACCCCCGTCCAGCCCGGCCCCCTCAGCCTCACCGCCTCGCGCTTCCTCCGCGCGCACCTTTATGACGAGCTTTCGGAGCAGGTCGGCAAGCGAGGAATCTTTTTTCGTCAAAGCGACTATGAACGAGGTAAACAAAGTCCTCAGGGCGACATTTCCAGGCAAGGTTGACTGAGGCGGAATCTTCCTCCTCAAGGGGTACAAGTTCTTTTGTCCCGAACTCTGCGGAAAAAATGTCCTCATTTTTCTGAACGAGAAATAAGGGCTTTGGGTTGAGGACAGGAACAATCCGGGGAAGAGCTACGTTCCACGCCTCGCCGAGACCGACACGACGGGCGTCATGCCGATTGTGATGCAGGATCTGATCGAGCGCGTATTCCTAAAAAACGCGAAGCCAAAATTCAGGGAAGTCTACATCGACATTGACGATGTTGTCCTGTCCAAAATAAAGCGCAACAAGAAGTCCGTCGCATAAAAGCGGACTTGCGGCCATCAACTCACTCCGAACCCCGCCCGGGAAAGGCGGGGCAAGGGCATTTTAAACTGCCTTCCGGGAAACCACGGAAACGGCGCGTTTTGCCCATGGCTTTCTTGAAGAAAGCTCGCGCCATGAAAAATTCGCACATTCTCCACTCGGAAAAAGTCTTTTTTTGAAAGAAAGCGCAAAAAAAACACGCGAATTATTAAAAAGTTATTGACATACCTGAAATAATTTTCTTTTTCATAAGAATCTCCGTTTTGTTTGTATTTTCTATTACTAGATGGCAATTACCAAGTAGTTCTACGCCATTGAGGAATCGCATTCTGTCTTTCCTGTTCCACCGCAGTTGTAACACTCCTTTATTTTGTTACCATCGCATGAGATGCACACAGTTTTTTCTCCCGTTAATCTATTATAGGATGTATATCCGTTTCCTCCACAACGTGAACAATTTGTGAAAGTTCTGCCAGAATAAAATCCACACCTTACTGTGCCTTTTCCATTGCAATCTCTGCATATTTCCTCTGCAATTGCCATTCCACGATACCGCTATCAAAAGTGATAAAACAATTACAATTTTCTTCATAGTGAACCCCTTCGGAAGCGTCTGCTTCCATTTCTTTTTTAGTTCGTTAAGCGAACCACTCTTTTATTTTCAAGGAAACCGCGCAACACGCTGTTTTGTGTCCTTAATCCCAAAACATTGTTTTGCCTCAATATATATGCTACATAGCTGATGAGGCGATACTGCCAAATCCGCTGACGATGTTTGACAGGAGGTCGCCAGAAATAGAAATGCCTATGCCGAATGGACAAGTGAATCTTGCTTCGTCACCGAGGAATGAAACGCGTGCTCCGGGACGGGCATATATAGTCATAGGTAAGTCACTGTTTGTAAAGAACGTGAAGTCGATTTGTGCGTTCGGATTTATGCCAACGTCTAAATCTATTAGATGTACGTAGACTGGCACTCCTATTCCGAAGCCCCAACTAATGCTTTCTATAAGTGAAAATCTAAATCGTATATTTCCAACATCAGCCCCAAAACTCACGGCGAAATCATTTAAAAAATCCAAAAGACCGACCTCTAATTCCAATGACCAAGGTCCTAGTAGGCTGAACGCTCCGACAAGAGAGACTTCATGCTGACCAAATGGGTCGTACTGAATGGCTAACATTCCCTCGTTTTCCACGGGTATCATGGCAACCATATTCTTGTATGATTCCTCAACATCGCTGTTAGAATTCTGTGCGAACACTACGTTTCCAGACAGAATTGCTATTGCAAGAATCGCTGTAAAAAATTTTTCTGCGAATCGACAGCACTTTTCTGTCATTCAATTCGCGTTGACTTTTTCACAATTCTGTGCTAACATCGGAGCAATGGCAAGGCATTTTTCGGCGAAAAAATTCAGCAAAATGCCAAGGCGGTTATCGTGAAATTTTCTAGGATTTCTTTTGCGGCGATTTTTTTTGGAATTGCGTCCGCTTTTTTTTCGTGCAAGGCGGAACGGAGCGGAGACGAAATTTTACGGATGAACATTTCTTCCGAGCCAGACAGTTTTTTTCCGTGGAAAAGCGCGTCCGCCGACAGCGAGGCTTTGTGGCGAAACATTTTCGAAGGGCTGATGACATTCGACACGGACGGAAAAATTGTTCCGTGCCTTGCCGAAAAAGTCGAGCAAAGCGAAGACGGCTTGACCTACACTTTTTCGTTGCGCAAGGGAGTTCGGTTTCACAATGGCAAAGAATTCACTTCAAGCGACGCGGAATTTTCCTATAAAAATATGGCGGGGCTGGACGGCTACAAGCCCACTTCCGCAAAATTCGGCGCGGTAAAATCCGTCCGCTCAAATGGCAAATATGAATTCACAGTCGAGCTAAAAGAAGCGACCCCATCATTTTTGCTCGCGGCAATTTCGGTGATTTTGCCCGAAGGCTACGACGATCAGGAAAATCATCCTGTCGGGACAGGACCTTACGAATTTGTCGAATACGCGCAAAATCAAAAACTCGTTCTCAAAAAAAATGAAAATTATTGGAACAAAAGCAAGGCGGCGAAAATTCCGAATGTCGAAGTCTACATCATCACCGACGAAAGCGCGACGATTTCCGCGTTGCAATCAAATCAAATCGATGTCGCCACAATGGTTTCGCAGGCAAACACAAAGGCACTCAAGCCGCAATTTGTTGACCACGGATTTCCACACAACTTGGTTCAGATTTTGGGAATGAACAACAAAGTAAAGCCGTTCGACGACATCCGCGTTCGCAAGGCTGTGGCGGCGGCGGTGAACAAAAAGGAAATCATCGAAGGCGTGTACAACGGATTTGCGATTGAACTGTATTCCAATTTTTCGCCGGTGCTCCGCGAATATTACAACGACTCGCTCGAAAATGAAAATCCGTTCGACTTGAAAAAGGCCGAGCGACTTTTGGCGGAAGCCGGATACGAAAACGGATTCGACATCACGATTACAGTTCCCGCGAATTATCAGTATCACATGGACACGGCGCAAATAATCGCGGCGCAACTTGCGAAAATAAAAATCCGCTGCATAATCAATCCAGTGGAATGGGCGACATGGCTCGACCAAGTTTACACGAAGTTCAACTACGAAATGACGATAATCGGATTTTCAGGCAAGATTGATCCGGCGGACATTTTGCGGCGATATTATTCGACGTACAATCGAAACTTCACAAGATTTTACAACGACGAGTTCGACGAAAATTTCGTGGCGGCCGCAAAAGAACTCGACCACAAAAAGCAGGTGGCGTTTTACAAGGAATGCCAAAGAATTCTTGCGGAAGAATCGCCGGCGGTTTTCATCGCCGACCCCGAACAATCTTATTTGGCACATCCGCGCGTTCGAGGCATCGCAGGCTATCCGCTTTTGTTCCACAATTTTGCCGAATGGTATTTTGAATAGGCTGGAATCGAGTGCGATTTTATTTAAAGAAATTTTTCGAATTTATCCTGACACTTTTTTTAGTAACGCTAGTTACATTTTTCGCGTTTCAAATTTTGCCGGGAAATCCAGCCGTGGCAATTTTGGGTCCGGACGCGGACGAAATTCAAATCGCGAATTTGGAAAGCGAATTGGGCTTGGACAAAAGTCCATTCATTCGATACGGCGAATGGCTCAAAAAAATTTTTCGCGGCGATTTCGGGACGAGCTACAAATATTCAAAAAGCGTATCGAAAGTTGTGGCGGACGCTTTTGCCGCGACTTTTTCGCTCGCGATTTTTTCTTTGATTTTAAGCGCGATTTGGGGAATCGCTTTCGGAATTTTCATCGCGCTCAAGGAAAAAAATCCGTTCGCGTTCGCCGCGCAGATTTTAAATCAAATTTGGATTGCGACTCCTTCATTTTGCGCCGCGATTTTTTTGATAATAATTTTTTGCGTAAAACTCCGCGCGTTTCCTTCGATGGGATTTGTGCCATGGAAACAAAATCCACTCGCCTGCCTGCGCACGCTTTTTTTGCCCGCGCTTTCGCTTTCGTTTGGAAGCGGCGCGATTCTTTCGCGCTATTTGAAAAATTCGATTCACGCCGAACAAAAAAAAGATTATGTCAAAACGCTTCGCGCGAAAGGCTTGAATCAAACTCAAATAACTTTCGACCACGTTTTGCGAAACGCGCTTTTGCCCGCGCTCACAATGCTCGGACTTTTGATCGCGGACATTCTCGGTGGTTCGATTATAATCGAAAATGTTTTTTCGATTCCGGGAATCGGGCGGCTCATCGCCACTTCGATTTCTTCGCGCGACTTTCCGCTTTTACAAACGCTCACGCTTTATCTCGCGTCCATCACAGTGGCTTGCAATTTTTTTGTTGACTTTTTGCATTCGCTTGCCGACCCAAGAATTCGCCGAGGAAAAAAATGAAATTGAAAAAATATTTTTCCAACAGAAATTTTCTCTGCGGATTCGCAATGGCATCATCAATTTTTTTGCTGATGATTTTCGGATTTTTCGCGATGCCTTACGATCCAAACGAAATCGACGTGAGCCAAAAATTTTTGGGATTTTCTTTGGCGCACATTTTCGGCACGGACTATTTGGGACGCGACGTTTTTAGCCGCCTCATGTACGCAAGCCGCGTTTCGATTTTGGTGGGAAGCGCGGCGACAATTTTCGGCTTGATCGTCGGAACTTTTTTCGGCGCGCTCGGCGGATATTTCGGCGGAATCGCGGATTCAATCATCACGAAAATTATTGACGTGCAACTTTCATTTCCCGGAATTCTTTTGGCATTGATGCTGATTTCGATTTTCGGAAACGGATTGCAAATCACGATTTTGGCACTTTGCATAATGGGCGTGCCGCGTTTTGCAAGGATCGCGCGTTCGGGATTTTTTAAATATCGCAGCTCGACTTTTGTCTTGGCGAGCAAGGCGCGAGGCGCGAATGATGCGCGAATAATTTTCCGCCACATTTTGCCGAACATCGCAGGCGACCTCACCGTCACCGCGACGCTGAATTTTTCGCTCGCAGTTTTGAGCGAATCAGGCTTGAGCTATTTGGGACTCGGCGTTCAGCCCCCGCTCGCATCGTTCGGAAGAATGCTGAGCGAAGCGCAGCGTTTCATTTTGAGCGACATCTCAGGGCTTCTAGTTCCGGCAATCGCGCTCGTGATTTTGGCTTTGGGATTCAATTTGCTCGGCGACGGAATTTCGCAAGTGAACAGGGGCGGAGAATGAGCGAGATTTCAAAAACGAATGCCACGGAAAAAACGGAAGGTGCGATGCTGCCGCTTCTCGAAGTGAAAAATCTTTGCGTGGAATTTTCAGAAAAAAAAATCCGCGCAATAGAAGATGTCTGCATAAAAATTTTCCCGGGCGAATTCGTCGCTTTGGTTGGAGAAAGCGGCTGCGGAAAAACTTTGACCGCAAGCGCGATTATGAACGTGCTTCCGCAGAACGCAAAAATTTCCAAAGGCGAAATTCTTTTTTCGCAAAACGAACAAAATTCAAAAAGCGAAAATTCCTTCGCAAAAAATATTTTGGAGTTGGACGAAAAATCGAGGCGCGAAATTTCCGGAAAAAATATTTCGATGATTTTCCAAGATCCTTCGGCCGCGCTCGATCCGCTTTGCACTTGCGGAAAACAAATCGAAGAAAGCTCGATTGTGCACGGGATGCCGAAAAAGGCTGCGCGCGAGCAAGCAAAAAAAATCATGGCGAAAACAGGGCTTTGCGACATCAAGCGAATCTACAAAAGTTTTCCGCATGAACTTTCGGGCGGACAAAAACAGCGCGTCTTGATTGCGGCAGCCCTGATAAATTCTCCAAGGCTTTTGATCGCCGACGAGCCGACAAGCGCGCTGGACGCGACGCTCCAAAAAGAAATTTTGCAAACGATTTTGAATCTCAACAAAGAATTGAAAACTTCGCTTCTTTTGATCACGCACGATTTTTCAATCGTAAAAAAAATTTGCGCGCGCGTCTACGTGATGTATGCCGGGCGCATAATAGAAAGCGGCGCGACCGAAGAAGTTTTGCAA
The DNA here is from genome assembly GCA_947174385.1 of uncultured Treponema sp. GTDB lineage: Bacteria > Spirochaetota > Spirochaetia > Treponematales > Treponemataceae > Treponema_D. The sequence goes on along the minus strand of CAMWIU010000011.1, from coordinate 22,181 downwards.
AATCCGTTGCATCCTTACACCGAGGCACTTTTGCGCGCGATTCCGAATTCGGCGAAGAAAGGCGAAAAACTTTTTACTGTTCCGGGCTCTGTCCCCTCCCCCGCCGAACGCAAAAAAAATCAATGCAATTTTTTCAGCAGGTGTCCGAACGCGAAGGCTGAATGCGCAAGGCAAAATCCGAAGCCGAAGTTTTTCGGGGAACATTTTGTGGAATGCAATTTCGCGCACGATAAAAATCATTAGAGGAAAATATTTGGAAAGCAAAAATAATTTTGAGACAGATTCAAGATTCGCGAAAAAAAATATTCCGCTCATAGAGGCGAAAAATATTTACAAGGAATTTTCTTCGCCGCGATTTTTTTTCGGCGAGAAAAAAAGCGTTCGCGCGCTCGAAAATGTTTCGCTCAAAATTTTTCCGGGAACGACTTACGCGCTCGTAGGCGAATCAGGCAGCGGAAAATCCACTCTCGCAAATATTTTGCTCGACCTTTTGCCCGCGGACAGCGGCGAAGTTTTTTTCAACGAAAAAAATGTTTCGCAATTTTCGCGGCAGGAAAAAAAAGAGTTTCGCAAATCCGCGCAAATCATTTTTCAAAATCCTTATGAATCGCTCAATCCAGCGATGCGCGTAAAGGACATAATCGAAGAGCCGCTTGCGATCCACAAAATCGGCGGCAACAAAAACGCGCGGAAAAGAATCGTGAACGAAATGCGCACGCTCACAGGTCTTGACTCAAGTTTGATGGAACGCCATTCATGGGAACTTTCGGGCGGACAAAGGCAGCGCGTGGCGATTTGCGCGGCGATGATTTTGCGCCCAAAATTTCTTGTTTGCGACGAATGCGTTTCGGCGTTGGATGTTTTGGTGCAAGCACAAATTTTAAATCTGCTGAAGAATTTTCAAAAATCGCTCGGCATAACATATCTTTTTATTTCGCACAATCTCGACGCGGTTTCTTGCATGGCGGACATCATCGGCGTAATGAAAGACGGACGCATTGTAGAAGAAGGCCGCGCCGAAAACATCCTGCAAAATCCAAAGCACGAATATACGAAAGAACTTTTGGCGGCAAGCGGAATTCAGGAAATGTAATTTGAGACGCGGCGCGTTTCTTGCGCCGCGCTTTCGCCGCTATTATTCTTGGATGAATTTTTTCGCAGACCAAAACTGCATGATTTATTTTAACAACGCCGCGTTTGAATTCTTTTTCCAATTCACGGCTACATCATAAGGAGTTTCGCCTGAAACGTTTTTCGCATTTTTATCAAGACCCAAACTCAAAAGGCGGCTTACTGTTTTTTCATCGGCAAGTCGAGCCGCATAATGCAAAATCGTGTTGCCGCGAATGTCGGTTTTTTTGCCAGCATATTTTACGATGAATCCCAAAAGTTCCCCGCTTGAATCTTTGAACGAAAGCGAAACTGCATTTTCACCTTTTGAATTTATTTCGGAAAATGGATTCGCGCCTTTTTCCAAAAGCAACACAGCCGCGTCTTTTTGATTTTGAGAAACTGCCACGGAAAGCGGAGTGTAACCAAGCGAGTTGCGGCTGTCGAACGGAAATCCGTTTTCAAGTAGCGACTTCAAAATCGGAACTTCTGCTTTTTCCTGAATTGCGATGTGGACTGGAGTGTTGCCATCAGAATCGGCAATCATTTTGTCGCTGCCCAAAATCGCGTACATAATTTCTCTTTCCTGACCAAACGAAATCGAAAGCGGCGTGTTGCCCGCCTTGTCACGCGCAAGCGGATTCGCGCCAAAAGCACGCAAAATATTTATTATTTCTTTGTTGCCCAAAATCGCTGCTTCGTGATATGCCGATCTTCCGTTCAAATCTTGAGACTGGGGATTGGCATTCGCGTCAAGCAAAAGTTTCACCATATCGTAATGGTTTGCCCGAATCGCGCCAAACAAAGAATTGCTTCCATTCGCATCGTAGACATTCGGATCAGCTCCGCGAGAAAGCAACATTTTCGCCATGACAATATTTCCTTCCACGGCCGCTTCATCAAGCGGAGTCTTTCCACCGACATTTTGCGAGTTCACGTCAAATCCCAAATTGAGCAAACTTTCCGCCGCCGAAATCGCATTCCATCTAACTGCGACGTGAAGAGCACTGCTTCCCAAATTATCGCGGGCATTCAGCAACGCGCCGTTTTGAGCAAGCACGATAATTGAATCGGCATTGTCCGCCTTTGCCGCGCTGAACAAAGGAGTTTCACCATTGCCATTTGTGGCATTCACATCGCAACCTTTTTGAATCAAAAATTCAAGCGTGGTTTCAGGCAAGTTCCATTCCGAAGCAAAATGCAAAACGGAATTTCCACTTCCATCACGTTTGGAAATTGTCTTGGAATTCAAAAACCATTCTTCAATGCCGTCTTCATTTTCAAGCGCAAGTCGAAGCGGAGAAATATTTTTCGTGTTGGCGGAAAAAATATCCGCGCCGTATGAAAGAAGAAGTTCCCCTTCCTTGCGATTGTTTTTTTCCACGGCAATATACAACGCACTTTCGCCGTAGCGGTTGCGTGCGTTCACATTTGCGCCGAGACTCAAAATATATTCAATGCGCTCATATGGAACATTGCGCTTCAATGCGATTATGAGCGGAGTGTTTCCTTCCGAATCCACAGTGGCGACAGTTTCTTTCACTATGAGCGATTTGTACAAATCGTCACTGCGAAGAAGTACGCTCACAAGCGGCGTAATTTTTTTCGCGTCCTCCGCATGAATGTCCGCGCCGTGTTCCACAAAAAATTTCAATTGCGCCGCATTGTTGTGTTCGATAGAAACGGCAATCGGTGTCAATCCTTTCTTGTTCCGAACATTAACGTCCGCTCCAGCGCGAACAAATTTTCCCAACAATTCGGTTTTCATTGAAGTCATCGCGGCCGTATGCAAAATCGAATCGCCGTACATATCCTTGTGATTAGCGTTCGCACCGTTTGCCAAAAGCAGAGAATAAATTTCATCCTGATGTTCGACTGGAACCAAAACCAAAAGCGGAGTCTTTCCAAGGCTGTCTTGTCCGTTCACATTCGCGCCGCTCGAAATCAGTTCGCTGATGATTTTGACATTTCCATAACGAACGGCTTCATGAAGCGGAGTCGTTCCAGAAATATCCTGCGCCGATGTGTCCGCTCCGTTTTTCAAAAGATATTGCGCGATTCCCGAATGCCCGTAGATTGCCGCCAGATGAAGCGGAGTTTGTCCGTCATTCATTCTGATAGAAAGATTTCTTTGCGCGAGCGCGTATTCAAAATATTTCGCATCGCAATCAACTTCTTCCGCGCCAGCAAGAACAAGGCTCGCGGCAATTTCCGCAGCAACAAGCGTATCTGGATTTTCAAGCGCGAGCGCGAGCGGAGTGCGCCCCGCAAAATTTTTCTTGTCGATGTCAAGCCGCTTGTTCACACAAAAATCAATCGCCTTTTTGTTGCGCGTGAGCACAAAATAATGAACAATTCCATTGCCGTTGTTCACATCGCGAAGTTGCGAAGTTTTTTCATTTATCATTATGTCGTAGTAAATTTCGCCTTGAGCAAGCGAAGTTTCCAACGCGCTTTTTCCTTCGGCATCCAAAGCAAAAACATCTGCGCCCAAAGAAGTCAATACACGCGCGGATTCGTAAGCGTCCACATTTATGGCAACATGCAGCGGAGTATCGCCTTCATTATTTTTGAGTTCGGTGTCCGCGCCCTTCACGACAAGGAACGTTATCAAATCCGGCTCGTTCATTTTGGCAGCAACATGAAGCGCGGTATTTCCGTCCGAATCAACTTCATTTATGTCGGCCTTGTTTGTAAAAAATTCTTTCGCCTTGTCAATCTCGCCAGCAAGAATATAATCCTGAACTTTTTTCGTGCTTTTGCATCCAAAAAAAATCAGCGCGGAAATAAAAAACAAAACGGCAATAAATTTTTTTTCCATAAAAATCCACCCCACTTAAAATGCTTCTACTTTTTGTTTATCGGAATTTTTTTCAAACATTTTAGCATGATTTTTAATCAACATATCTCGACGCATTCGCAACGAAGTTTCCAACGGAGCATCGGCGTATTACCCCTCCGCACGAATCATCGATTTTCGCTTGCGCAAACTGTTAAGAAAATTTAAATTTTTTCGATGTAATTATTTAGAATTTACAATGCAAATTGAACGCGATTACAAAATGAGATTTCATTGCGTAAATTCAAGAATTAAAAAGTTGCATGAAAATATATTTCGATTTTGAAAAATCGTGAATTTGTTTTTATGGGAGGGGGAAATGGTATACGGCTACATCAGAGTCAGCACTGGAAAGCAGACGGCAAAAAATCAAAAAATAGAAATTCAGCGATTTTGCAAGGAACGAAAATTGCGCAAAATACAATGGATTTCGGAAACAATTTCAGGAACGAAATCTCCGGACAAACGCAAGCTCGGCGTATTGCTTCAAACAGTCGGCAAAGACGACATAATTGTCTGCACGGAAATTTCACGGCTCGGACGTTCGATGATGATGATTTTCGACGTGCTCAACAAATTGATGACGATTGGCGCGAAAATTTACACGATAAAAGAAAATTACGAACTTGGCGACAATATACAATCGCAAGTGCTGGCTTTCGCTTTCGGACTTTCGGCGCAAATCGAACGCGACTTGATCAGCGAGCGCACAAAAATGGGATTGGAGAGAATCCGCAAAGAAGGAAAAATTGTTGGCCGCCCAAAAGGTCAAAAGCAGGCAAAATTAAAATTGACTGGAAAATGTGCCTACATAAAGCGCGAGCGTCTCAAAGGCAGAGACAAGACATCGCTCGCGCGAGAACTCGGAGTGACATTTCCGACAATCCATAAATTTATGAAAATAAAAGGCATCGCATAATTTTGAAATTGTGAATTTAAAATTATTGACGCGCGCGCAAAAATAATTTACACTGTTTTCAAATGATACGGCAAGAAATTTTGGACGAAGAACTTTTGGCGCAATTGGAAAACGTGGAGCAAGACGGAATGACGGTTTTCATCGCCGCCGACGGAATGTTCCGAGGCGCGTTTTACAACGGCACTCGCATGATAAACCAAATGCGCGCGCAACACAATCTCGGCATTTTGGAAACGATGATTTTAGGACAAGCCGCGCTTTGCACCGCCTTGATGATTCAGACGATGAAAGGCCGCGAGCATCTCACGTTTCGATACGACACGAATGGACCTGCCGCAGGATTTTCCGTGGAAGCGGATTCTTCGGGCTATGTGCGCGGCTATATTTTTCAGGACAAAATTCCGATTGACCATGAAATCACGAATTGGGATTTGACCGATTTTTTCGGCTATGGAACTGTAACGATTACGCGCGACATCGAAGGGCAAAAAGAGCCGCACACAGGAACAACCGAAATTCGATTTCGAAACATCGCGAAAGATTTGGCATGGCATTTCGCAAAGTCCGAGCAAATCAACACGGCGTTCAACACGGGAATTCAGTTTGACAAAAAAGGCCGCGTCGTGGGAGCGGGCGGGCTTTTCATGCAAGCACTTCCGGCAATGGGAGGGGTAACTCCGAACGGCGCGCCGCTTGCAAATTCCGCGAACGCGAATTCCGAACACGACGAACTCATCGAACGCGCAGAGCTTGCTTTTGGAAGCGCGCCGTCTTTGGGACAATGGTTTTCGGAAGGTGGAAAACGCGACGCACTCATAAAAAATTTGTTCCGCGAATTCGAGCCGAAAATCGTTTTGGAGCGCGACATAATTTTTGACTGTCCGTGCAGCGCACAAAGCTTCGCGCAGTCAATCAAAAATCTTGGCAAAACGGAAGTGCAAGACATTTTGGAAAACGACAAGGATCCGCTGGAAGTTTCGTGCAAGAATTGCGGCAGCGTCTACAAAATTCCGAAATCGATGCTGATGTGAAATCGAAGCGGCAAAAAAATTTTTGCGAGAAATCCGCGCAAATTTTTAGCTGCTTTATTTTTCACGAAAATCGCGTATCGATTTTCAACTTTGCAGAATGCGCCACTGTTGCGATTTTCTGCGCTTCCTTTCCACCACCATTTTTCACATATCAACTTTTTTCGCCCACATTTTATTTGTATTTTTCGCTCAATGAATCCACCACGGATTTTACGGTTCGTATGTCGGAATCGGAAAATTTGCGCATCCTTTTGTATATTTGGAGGATTTCATTTCGGCCGCCATGTTTTTCCGCCATAAATTTTCCAGTCGCAAGATAGTCAAGCGAGACATTGAGCACCCGCGCAATTTTGAGCGCATTGTCAATCGTGGGAACAACTTTGCTTCCTGGCCGATATTTGTTCAGCGTGTTTATGCTCAAGCCAGTTTTTTCCGCAAGTTCCTTCACTTGCATTCCCTGATATTCCAATTCATCTCGAAGATTTTCGGCAAAACTCATACGCAAATGATATGTAATAAATGGCATCTTGACTAAAATAAAAGCCATATAGTATAATCAAGCGAAAGAAATATGTAATAAAAGGCTTTTTTATCTTAATTTAAGCCCTTTTTAGTATTTTCAAAGGAGCATTCAATGCCGGAAACAAAAACACGAGATTCAAATTTTGAACTTTTGCGCATATTCGCGATGTTCATCATCATTCTTCATCATTTTGCGCAACACGGGATATTTTTTCCGCCTGAATCCGCATCACAGTTTTCGTTCAATTTTTTCGTTAAAGAAATTCTTTGGGGAACGCCAGGAGCTATCGGCAACTGGCTTTTCATTTTCATTTCGGGATTTTTTATCTCGGAGAAATCCGCATCCAAGGAAAAAATTTTCAGGCTTTGGTTTCAGATTTTTTCAACTTCGGTGATAATCGGCTTGGTTTTTTATTTCGCAAAAATTCCGACAATAGGCTCTACGCACACGGCTCTGACGGAATATTCCGAACACGGATTTGCGGCGGCAGCGCGGCCTGCTGGCTTGAAAGACCTTGTGTTCTCTTTTATGCCGTGCTATTTCGGCAACAACTGGTTCGCGAACACTTATTTGGTTTTTCTTCTGTTCGTTCCGATTCTCGACAAAGCCGTGCGGGCAATGAATGAAAGCGAGCACAAAAAAGCGATTTTTGTAATGATTGCGCTTGGAACAATTGTTCCGCTTGGCTTGCGCGAAAGATTTTTTTATCCATCGGCAGTGTTCGCTTTTATAGCAGGATTTTTTATCGCAAAATATATTCGCCTTTACGATCCAATTTTTTTCAAAAACACAAAGCGGAATGCGACGTGCGCGGCAGGTCTATTCATATTCATCGCCGTGTATAAAATTTTCGCGCGAAAAGTTTTCGCAATAATTCCATTTCCAAGTCATAGCGACATCGAAAATCTTGCAAGAATTTTCGATTCAAATAACAGTCTGCCCGTAATGCTCTGCGGCTTGTTTTTGTTTTCGGCATTCAAGGATTTTAAAGTGCCGCACAATCCTTTCATAAATTCAATCGCCGCAACAACTTTCGGCGTGTACCTGATTCACGAAAATCCGCTCGTAAAATATTGGCTCTATCATGCCGTGCTCAAGTCGGATTCTTTCGTAGATTCGCCATTTTTGATTCCTTACCTTTTCGCGGGGAGCATTGCGATATTCGCGGCATGTTCAGTCATCGAGCTATTGCGAAAAAGCATTTTCAAAATAATGAAATTGGCAGCATGAATTTTGTGAACAAAATTCGGAAGCGTCTACAAAATTCCAAAATCAATGCTGATGTGAAATCGAAGCGGCAAAAAAATTTTTGCGAGGAATCGCAGATTTTTTTGCGAGAAAAAAATTCGCTGTAGAATCTTTGTGAAAAATATTTTATAATTTTTTCTATGACGCAAGACGAATACAAAGAATTTTTGAAGAGGCAATTTTCACAAGATTATTCTGTCGGCAATTTTTATCTCGCAAAAAAATACGACCTTGTGGCGCAAAGCGTGCAGGACGAAAATTTTTCAGGCAAAAGGCACGGCAATTTTTTGAACAGCGTCGTCTACATTGTCTCGTTTGATTGCGACAAGAAATTCGTAAGAAAAGAAATTGACACGCTTCCGCAAATCGCGCTTTCGGGATTTCGCAATCCTGCCAAAGACAAGACAACTACAATTGTGCGTGTTTTCGTGATGGATGAAATTCCGTTCGACTTGATTCAAGAAGTGCGCGCGTTCAAATTTTCACGTAGCGAATTTTCGCCGCGCCGTTCTTACACGGAAGCGCGAGTTTTGTTGGTGGATTTTTTAAACAATGAAATTTATGCGAACCTCGCAGGCGAAGAGAACGCGCAGGAATTCAAAATAAAAAATTGATGGAATTTAAATAAAACGCGCAGATCACTTGACGCGAACGAAAACAAATTTCTTTGTGGAAAAAATTCAAAATGTGTGATACAATAAAATAATGCGCGTGGCATCTTTTTTTGCGATTTTATTTTTCTCGAATTTTCTTTGGGCGACACAACCGATTTTTTCAGCAAACAAAGACGCGCAGAATTCCACGATTACAGTTCAAAATGCGCAAAGGCTCGCGAAAGATTATTTTGTGCTCGAAGGTCCTTGGGATTATTTTGAAGGCGAATTGATTTCGCCAACAAAATTTTACTACGATGAAATTCCAGACGGCGCAAAAAATTCAATCGCGCCAGCACCCGCACAGACGCTTGTTTCGCTTCCGCACAGATTTTCCGAAGGCACACATTTCGCAACTTATCATTGCCGCGTCAAAGGCCTTGTTCCCGAAACGCAATACGCGATGACAATTTATGGGCGCATTTTTTCGTGCTGCCGCATTTGGTGCAATAAAGAACTGGCGGGTGGCGCAGGCGTTTTAAATCGAGACGAATCTGTGGCACGCGCCGCGCAAACTTCCGCGATAATCGAACTGCCCGCCGATCCAGACGGCGCAATTGACATTGTGATTCAAGTGGCAAATTTCGAACTTGAAAAAGGCGGCATCGTAAAAAAACTCGCGTTCACAGAAAAATCAAATTTGGAAAAAAAATATTTGAAGATGATTTTTTTCAGCACGATGATCATCGCGTTTTTTGCAATCTTAATCATCTACAATTTGATTTTGATGCTGATGAACAGAAAGCCGCTCTTGCATTTTTTGTTCGTAGTCGTATCTGGATTTTTCACTCTTTCCGTGGCAACTTCGGGCGTTTCGATTTTCAATTTGATTTTTCCGAACGTTCCATTTTGGATTGAATTCCGTTTGCCCATTCTTCTTTTTTCCAGCGGCATTTGCACTTACATTATAATCATAAATATTTCGCGCAAAATTCATGGCTACGTTGGAATCGCATTTTTTTTGGCTTCCGCTTTGATCGTGATGGCAATCGCATCGGTGCAAATAAAAATTTTCGAGCGCGAAAAAAATATTTTCGCCGTGCTGCCGATTTTGGTTTTTGAATCTTTGACGCTCATTTCGTTCCGTCTTTCGATAAAAAAGAATTTAAAAGCCAGAACAATTTTTTCAATGAACACGATATTGTATAATTTTGAAACGCTTGTCAACACGGGAATTTTGCTTGCGTTTTTTTATGACTTCATCGTCGCACCAAAAAATGTCGCGCTGGTTTATTCCTGTCTCGCGTTCAAGACGGGAATTCTCTTGTTCGGAATATCGCAATGCGTCACTTCCGCATTTCGCCGATATTTGACAAATTATCGGATTCAACAATATTCGCAGCGGTATCAAATAAACAACAATCTCATCGCGAAATTCATTCCAAAACAAATCTTGAAATTTATGAATGCCGACGACATCACGAAAATCGTTCCGGGCGGATGCAACATTTTCGACGCAATGATTGTCTACGCAGAAATTCGGCATTTCAAGCAACTCGCGAATTGCTTTGAACAAAAGCAGCTTTTCGAAATGATTTCCACATATTACAAAAACATCGCGCCGCTCATTCGCGATTATGGCGGGCACATCGCAAAATATATGCAGCACGGATGTCTCATAATTTTCACAGAACGCAACGACACGCCGATTAGATACGCGATGGAAATGCAAAAAAAAATGATTGAGATTCGGCGCGAGCTGCGAAAAAGCCACAACACGGACATTTCAATCGGAATCGCAATTCATACGGGAAAAGTGGCTTATGGCGTGCTTGGCTCGGAAAGAAAATTCACTTCGATTGCGTTTTCCCATGAAGTTCAAAATGCGATAAAAATCGGAATGCAAGCTTCGAAAATGGACGCGAAAATTTTAATAAGCGAAGACGCGATGACATATTGCCGCACTTATGTGGACTGCATTTTCGAAGGACATTTTATTTCAATTGGCGGAGAGAGAATCTTGGTTTACAGCGCGATTCCGTTCAAAGATTTCAAGACGGATTTCATTGACAATTTGGAATTGGCGGAAGACGAATCAAAGGTGGACGAACTTGAAGAAGCGTAGATTTTTTTCACTTGCGATTTTATTTTTCTCATTTTCGACTTTCGCAAAAAATGTCAGCAATGGCGTGGTGAATTTTAGAATTGCACGCGAAAACGAAAGAATAATTAGGTTGAACGGCGACTGGGAATTTTATAAAGACCAAACTTTTTCCAAGTTGGCAAATTCGCATCTCAAAGTTGACTTCATTCAAGTGCCAAAAAGTTGGACACGCATTTCAAATGAATTAAAAGAATCGCCGTTCGGATGCGGCACTTACCGCGTTCTTATAAGCGGCCTTCTTCCAAACACGGAATATGGAATTTTTTCCAGAAGCAATCCATCACTTGCCGCGCGAATTTTTGCGAATGGAAATGAAGTCGCTTCCTACGGAATTTTTTCTCGACGCGAAGTCAATTACAAACCAATTCAGCGGCCGCTTTTAGCGACATTTTTTTCCAACGAAAATGGCCTCATAGAACTCGTGATACAAGTCGCGAATTTCGACCAACAGGCTGGCGGGATTCTTTCGCCAATAATGTTCGGCCTCGCGCCTGACATCGACAATTTGTACAAAGCGAGCGTGCTTTTGCTCGCCGCGATTATAGGAATGTTGCTTTTCATTTTATTCGTAATTTTTTGGGTTTGGATTTTCGACAAATCGCATGTGCAAGAATTGTACTTGTCAATTTTTTTATTGGCACTTTTTTTTCGGCTCGCTATGGGTCAATTCAACGTACTTGCGATTTTGGCAGGCGATATGAACTACGATTTGCAAATGAAATTGCAAAATCTCATTTTGCTTTCGTTCGGACTTTTTTCGCTCGCCTATAATACGGACGAAAATTTCAAGACATTGCATCCGCGCATCGACAAAGCAATTTCTTTCACAGCCTTTTCGCTCGCAACCTTTTTGCTTTGCTTGCCGACAAAACTTTTACCTTACATAATTTCAATTTCACTTTTAGTCTCGGCGTTGTTTTTCTTCTATTCATTTTGGCGAATGATTGCCGCGCTCAAAACGAAAAACAATCACATAGCAATTTACGCATTTTTTTATATAATAACTTTCAGCGGAATTTTCCTCGACGAATTTTTTGACGGCCCGCACAAAAATATGCTTTTCAATTTTACGGAAGTTTCCGTCGTAATTTTGATTTGGAGCATCGTGATTTATTTTGCGTTGTCATTGGAATTTCTCGCGCGCGATTATCTCAGGCAAAAAAGCGCACTTTCGGAACAATACACTTCTTACAGAAAATTCGTGCCAAGCGAACTCACTCACATTCTCGGAAAAGAAACTTTTGGCGAAATCAATCTGGACGATCACGCCGAAATTGATTCCACAATTATGGTAATCAGATTTTCAGTCGTTCCTCCGAAAGAAATGCAAATCAGCCTGCGCGAACAATTCGAAACAATCGCGTTTTATTCTTCAAAGATTTTGGAAGTCTTGGAAAATTCGGGCGGCACAGTTTTGTACGCGAGCGGGATTGTAATGACAGTTTTATTCCGCAAAAATACAAAGACGGCGATTTCCACTGCGCTGGAAATTCAAGGGCTTTTGCAAGTTATGAATTCGCGGCGAGCGCAAGATTATTATCCGTGCATCGATTTCGCAATCGCCGTGCATTTTGGAAATATTCTGCTTGGAATCATCGGTGAAGAACAGCGAATCGATTGCACTACGATTTCTCCAAATATAGAACTTGCCAACAACATTTGCAAACTTGGTTATCACGAAAAAATTTCCGTAACAATTTCGGAAGCCGCCGCGAACAATTTGGACGAGACTCAAATAAAAATGTTGCGTCCGCTTGGAAAAATAAAATTCCGCGAAACCGACAGGCCGATAAATTTGTACGGATTGCATTCGTCCCATGAAACAGAAAATTCCGAAACAATCGAAGCACCGCGAATCATCACCCAACACGAGGCGGACAAATTCATTGATGTTTACAATTGAACAAAATCTCGATTTGCGCTAAAATCATAAATCACTTAACAAAAATTTATTTTTAGAGTTTGTTCGCGAACTCGATCGGGGAAAATATGGAACACACAAAACGAAGTTGCAATTGCGGTGCGCTGCGTTCTTCGGACGCTGGAAAAATCGTAACGCTGAACGGTTGGGTTCATAGAACGCGCGCGCTTGGCGGACTCACTTTCATTCTTTTGCGCGACCGCTACGGAATCACGCAAGTTGTTGTGGGCGACGGCGCGAATGACGAAACGAAAAAAATCGCCGCGTCGCTAAAATCGGAATTTTGCATTGCCGTGCGCGGAAAAGTTTCAATGCGAAACGAAAAGGATTTCAACGCGGAAATGCCCACGGGACAAATCGAAGTGATTGCCGATGAAATCGAAATTTTCACCACGAGCGAAGTGCTTCCTTTCGCGATCGACGAAGTGCGCCAAAAAGATGGAACTCTCGTAATTCCAAACGAAGACTTGCGGCTCAAATATCGCTATTTGGATTTGCGGCGCGAAGTGATGCAACGCCACATCATCTTGCGCTCGCAAGTGACTTTCGCCGTGCGCGAATTTTTGACGGCGCAAGAATTCCTCGAAATCGAAACGCCCACGTTCATAAAATCCACGCCCGAAGGCGCGCGCGACTATCTTGTTCCCAGCCGAATTCATCCCGGAAAATTTTATTCGCTTCCGCAGTCGCCGCAGCTTTACAAGCAGCTTTTGATGGTGAGCGGTTTCGACAAATATTTTCAAATTGCGCGATGCTATCGTGACGAAGACGCGCGCGGCGATCGCCAGCCGGAATTCACGCAAATCGATATGGAAATGAGTTTTACCGACCGCGAGGAAGTTCTCGCCACGACCGAAGCGATGTTGCGCCATGTTTTCAAAAAAACTCTCGGCTATGATTTGCCCGCGCAGTTCGACCGCCTTTCGTGGGAAGACGCATTCAATTTTTACGGCAGCGACAAGCCGGATTTGCGCTTTGATTTGAAAATGCAGGACGCAAGTTTTATGGCGGAACTTTCGGATTTCAATGCGTTCAAGTCGGGCGCGGCAAATGCGAAAATGGAAATCGAACGACACAAGCGAAGCGGATTGAAATGTCTTGTCGTTCCGAATTGTGCGGAAAAATTCAGCCGAAAAAATATCGAGGCTTTGGAAGCCGTCGCCAAAACTTACAAGGCAAAAGGTTTGGCATGGATGAAAATTGTTTCTGCCGAAAATGCGCTTAAATTCGAAGGCGGCATTTCGAAATTTTTTGCGGGAAAGGAAAACGAGATTTGCGAAAAACTCGGCGCGAACGCCAACGATTTGCTTCTCTTTGTTTCGGACGAAAATTGGCAGACGGCGTGTACGGCTTTGGGAGCGGTTCGAAAACAACTTGGCCGCGACTTGAATCTTTACAACGCGAACGACGAATTCCATTTTGCATGGATAATTGATTTTCCGTATTTCGCATGGAACGAGGACGAAAATCATTGGGAAACGGAGCATCACATGTTCACGCTTCCGCAGAAAAAATATTGGCCCACGCTCGAAAGCAATCCGGGCGAAGTCAAAGGCGATTTGTACGATTTGGTTTTGAACGGCTATGAACTTGCCTCTGGCTCAATGCGTATCAACGATCCCGCGCTGCAAGAACGGATTTTCAAAATCTCAGGCTACAGCCAGGAGCGCGCGCAAAAGGCGTTCGGATTTTTGGTGCAGGCGTTCAAATACGGTGCGCCGCCGCACGGAGGAATCGCGCCCGGCCTCGACCGTCTCGTGATGCTGATGTGCAAAGAAGATTCAATTCACGAAGTCATCGCGTTTCCGAAAAACAATTTGGCGGCAAGCCCGCTCGACGACTGCCCGAGCAAAGTGGACGAGCAATTGCTGCGAGATTTGAAATTGAAATGCGAGGAATAGGAAAGTCTTCCGCTTCCCGCCGTTCGCACTTGAAAAAAATTCGATAACAAAATAAAATGGACGAATGCAAGATTATAAAAAAGAATTCATCGACTTTATGATTGAATGCGACGTTCTGAAATTCGGATCGTTCACTCTCAAAAGCGGACGGCACTCGCCGTTTTTTATGAACGCGGGCGCGTATGTGACAGGAAGCCAGTTGCGCCGTCTCGGGCAATTTTACGCCCGCGCAGTCCACGAAAATTTCGGCGACGATTTCGACGTTTTTTTCGGACCGGCGTACAAGGGAATTCCTCTCGCCGTAACTGCCGCCATCGCATACAGCGAACTTTTCGGCAAGGAAATTCGATACTGTTCCAATCGAAAGGAAATCAAAGACCACGGAGACGCGGGAATCCTTTTGGGAAGCGCGTTGCATTCGGGCGACCGAGTTGTCGTGATTGAAGACGTTACGACTAGCGGCGCTTCAATCGAGGAAACTTTTCCGATTATCAAGGCGCAGGGCGATGTCCAAGTCAAAGGCTTGATTGTCAGTTTGAACAGGATGGAGCGCGGAAAAAATTCCGAAAAAAGCGCGCTCGACGAAATCCAAGAAACTTATGGTTTTCCCGCCGCGTCAATTGTCACGATGCGCGACGTTATTGACGCTCTTGACAAAGGTAACGATTCGGGTATAATTACAAGGGAAATAAAGGTTGCGCTTGACGAGTATTATGCTCAGTGGGGCGCAAAATAAATTTTTCAAAAGGAGATAGCATGAAAAAATTTCTTATTGCAATTGCCGCAGGCGCAATTCTTCTGAGTTCTGCAAGCGCGCAAATCCTGAAAGAGCGCAGCGTTCAAAACACGCTTTACACAGGATTCGGCCTGCCTTATGAAGATGACAACGATGACGGTCATGACAGTTTCAAGTGGTTTGGTCTTTTGGACACGCTTCAAGTTCGTCTGGATTGGGAATGGTTCACAATAGACGGCGGTCTTAGTTGGGGACTTCCGCTATATGATTGGCATGGAAGCGGCATTCGTTTTGAAAATACGCATGAAACGCAATTTGCTTTTTTGGGTGAACAACGCGGTGGAAAAGCTGAAACTGCTTGCAAAGACGGCTATAAACATTATGTCAATTTTGTAGTAAGGCCGTTCAATGGATTTGAAGCCGGAGTTGGAACTCATCTCGATTGGTCGGTAGGACCTTCGCCGCAGACTGGCGGATTCCCGTGGATGCCGATTTCGCATGTTCTTCAAGGCGATCTCTCAATAGAGAGCGACCCTAAAGAATCCAACGCCCCCGTAGAGAACGAAGTAAGGGGAAAATTCGACTACGCCTATAAATGGGCGGATGCCGCAATTGCCGCGCGCTATACGATTGGATTTGACAAAGCCAAAAATCATTATTTGCAACTCGGTGTCGCAATTCCTGATGCCACTACTTCGGGACATTTTTTTATCAATGCCGCGGCTGAACTCAAGCCGATTGATTTGCTCACCGTTGCTGTTGCCTACAAGCATGCCGACAGTGCCAATGGAGGCGGAGATTTTTACACTGGTCTGAAACTTGATTTCACGCGAAACTTCAACATCGAAGCGTGGTTCGGTTTGGACGGAATTGGTCTCAAAAAGAGTGGCGACGTTGATGGTCATAAAATGTGGGGAACTGGAGCTGCTGTCTATATCAAATTCGGCAAACTTCCGCTTTGGATCAAACCCGAAGTCGGCTTCTCGGATTACCTTTATTCAGACTACACGGCGGCGTTGTACACGGGCGGTCGCATCCAATGGGACATCACAAAGGCGTTGCATTTGGGCGCATGGACTTCGTTTGCCTGGGGCGCAAAAATCGACGATCCTTCCTGGGACGACTATAACCGCGGATTCATTTGGAACATTCGTCCCGATTTCACGTTCGACATCAACCAGCATCATTCAATCAGCGCGGTATTTGAATACGAAACAACTCACTATCCAAACGACAATCGATACAATCGTTTCTGCTTTGGCTTCTATTGGAAATACAATCGCGCGTTCTAATCTGATTTGAAATTCAATCTAAAAAAGTATCGGGAAATTCTGTGCGCGGAATTTCCCGATTTTCTTGAAAAATATCTTTCGCTGAAAATTCTTGTTCGCCTCAAAGGAATCGGGCTTTTGTGCGGCACGGATTGGACTGCGCTTTTTAAAAACAAATTTTTTTATTCGCGATTCGAGCACAGCGTGAATTGCGCGCTCATTGTTTGGAATTTCACTCGCGATAAAAAACAGACGCTCGCTGCGCTTTTGCACGACGTTTCCACGCCTGCTTTCAGCCATGTCATCGATTTTAAAAACGGAGACGCGCTCACGCAAACTTCCACCGAAAACGCGAATGCGAAAATGCTTCATGAGGATGCGGAACTCGCGCGGCTTTTAAAACAGGACGGTTTGACCGTGAGCGATGTTGACGATTATCACGCATATCCGATTTGCGACAATGAGATTCCCAAGCTCAGCGCGGACAGGCTCGAATATATGTTTCCGAGCGGCGCGGCGTTGCAGGGAATTTTTTCGCTTCAAAGCGTGCGGCGTTTTTATGAAGATTTGACTTTGGCGAAAAATGAATCTGGCAAAAGTGAATTCGCATTTCGCACGAAAAAAATCGCGCTCGAATATTTTTCGCGCTGCCTCAAAGTCGGAATGATTTTGCAACGCAACGAAGATAAAATCGCGATGGAACTTTTGGCGCGTGTTGTGGAAAAGGCTTTGCGTTGCGGCGCGCTTTTTGAAAACGAACTTTTTGAATTGCCGGAAAAAGAAATAATCGCGCGTTGGGACAAAATGCTTTTTGAAAGCGACCAAAGTGCGCCGCAGGATTTGCGAAATTTTTTGATTCATTATAAAACATTTCGCACGATGAAAAAAATCCGCCGCGCCAAATTCGCCCTGCCGAATTATTTTTGCGTGAATTTGGAAGTGAAGCGACGTTATATAAATCCGCTCGTTCTTTTGGAAAATGGTGCGGCAAAACGAATCTGTGAACTTTCAAAACGCGCCGCGCGTCTTCAAAAAAAATTTCTTGCTTTTCACGACGCGCCATTCGGCTGCGCGAAATTCGCTTCTGCCGATTTTGTTCCCAATTTCGCTTCGCTTGAAAAATAAACTTTGAAAACATAGAAAATTCAAGAAGGAGAAATTATGGCGACAACAAAGGAATATAAAGATTTTATTTTGGAACAATTAAACTTGCTGGACAATATAAATTGCAGGGCGATGATGGGAGAATATTTGTTGTATTATAACGATATTTTGTTTGGGGGAATATACGATAACAATCTGCTTGTGAAAATTGTCAATGGCAATGAAAAATATAATATGCAAAACCAAATACCTTATGAAGGTGCCAAACCGATGTATTTGGTTGATGACATAGACAACAAAGAAATTTTAAGAGAAATTGTCATTGAAACTTGCAAAGATTTGCTCATTAAAAAGCGATGAAATTGAAACGGGAGTAAATACTCTGTCGATTAAATATGACATTTACTTGTCATATTTAATCGACATTAAGTTTGCGTGTCAAAATTCGCGCGGCAATTTCATCCCCTCCCACGCATCAAATTTTCCTTATCGGATGCCGCACAATGGTTTTCAATTTTTCTGCGGCGCATTTACGCGGGTCGCTCAAATAGATTTCGTGATGATAGCGACTCTCGTTTATATCAAGCTCATAGCCATTCGCCGAAATATATTCGTGCATTAACGCAATGGTTTTCGGCTCGTCATCGTAAGGACCGATGTGCATACATTGTACGCACACGCCCTCATCGTAAATCAAAAATTCCACCTTTGAAAAATCCCGCCTTTTCTTTTTTGTCGCTTCCTGCACCGCCCAATCAAAATCAGTTTTCGCCACAAAATCGGGCAAGCGGATAAGCGACACAAAATTGAATCCGTCTTTGTCCGCATTGTCGATTGCGGCGGCATTATCCTGCCACCAAAAGCCTTCGAGCGGCGGCACGACAAATTCAAAATATCCATCGATTTTGTGCGCGCCTTTGTAGCTCATTTTTATCGTGAATGCAATCGAATACAAAAGTCCGATCGAATTTTTGTATTCGCTGTTTTCGGCATTTGGATTTCCGCCGCCGCGCACCGCCAAATAATTCATTTTCGGAACAGTTACAATCGAAGGCTTGCGTGCCGGCATATAAAATTCTTTGTACTCTTTTTTAAAATCGAACGCCATTTTCCCCTTCCCCAAAATTATTCATCGATCGCAATGTAAATATGAATTTCTTGTTTTTGCATATCTTCCGAATTGTTTTGATATTCTTCAAAATCGCAAGTATATTTTCGTTTCAAGTTCATATTCCAAATTTCTTGCCAAGCCTGTCCAACTGAATTCTTCACATCGCCAAATATGACAAACTTGGCATATTTACCATTCGGAATAATTTTGCTCGCCACTTCTTCATTGTCTTCCGTTTTTTGGCTGACTTCCGCGCCCGCGATAAAAGCATACGGCTTTGTATAATCGCCCTCATATTCTGTATACAATCCTATTGTTTTGCCATTCACTTTATTTGGCAACTTCTCATAGATTCCATCCGCAAAAAGTTTTTGCCAAGTCATTCCTATGTCTTGCATAGCCTTTCCATTTTGATTGGTTGTCGTTATTTTGATTCCTGCGACAACTTTTTCTTGCAATTCTACAATTTCATATTTCATAACACACTCCCATAAAAAGTCAAGAAGAAAGTTGCAACTTTCTTTCTTGAAAACAAGCATACAATACATAACTTGACAACAGTGTGTCATATTATAAATACTTTTCTAAAGATTTTTCCAATTTTCCTTTTATAATTTCCTTTGCTCTTTTGGGCGACAAAACTTTTGCATATTCTCCGAAAGACAAAACATAACTCCACACCCATTCATTTTCCGGATATTCTGCCTTTACAACAAAGTCGCCATTTTTATTTTTTACAATTCCTTCATTTTCAAATTCATCATAAACTCTATACGCCATGTCTTTACTGATTTCCAATTTAAGCGAAATGATTTTAAAATCACGTGTTTTGTCTTTTTGTTCTTTTGGCAATTCCCTTTCAAAATGCTCTCGCAACATTTTGATTTCTTTCATTCTGGAAATTTTAAATATTCTGTAATCTTCTTTCAATTTGCAATAGCTCATCAAATACCACGATTTGTCTTTAAACCATATTTGCAACGGCTCTGCGATTCTTTTGCTTTTTTCTCCATTGGAATTATAGTACACAAATTCTATCCGGCTTTTATTCAGTATCGCTTTTTTAATCATATCAAATCTTGCTTTTTGCGCGCCGTCTTTTTTCCAACCCGAAAAATCAATTTTTATCCAATCGCTCACCGCCTTGTTGAACAGCGTGCTCAGTTTTTCCAAAACTCCTTTTTCGTCTTGCCCCGACACATTCTTCATACTTTGCAATGCGAACAAAATTTGATTTTGCTCCTCTTCGGAAAGAATCGTCTTGTTCAGCACGAATCTGTCCAAAAGCGCGATTCCACCATCTTTGCCCTGCGTCGCATAAATCGGCACATTCGCCCTGCTCAAAGTTTCCACATCTCTATAAATAGTTCTCGTAGACACTTCGAACTTTTCTGCCAATTCCCTCGCCGTAATTTTTTTCTTTTGCAACAATATGTACACAATCTCAAACAATCTGTTGTTTACCTGCATATTTCCTCCACAAATATTATAGCACATAATAAGACATTGTGTTGTCATATTTAAGGAATAATGCAAATTAAATTTATGGATGTTGAGATTTGTTTTCTTTCTTTGAAGCCCCTTACGGAAGCGAGAATAGCAAGGCAATGCCTTGCGACCTAGCCCCAGCGGAAGCGAAGTTTTTTCTTCCGCATTTTGCCACAAGACTTGCTTTGCGTCGAAGTATGTTGATTTTATCATCGCATTATTTTATACTATTATTATGGAACTTGTTATTCTAGATGGACACGCGCTCAATCCTGGCGATTTGGATTATGACATTTTTCGGCAATTCGGCGCGCTTGAAATTTTCGAGCGCACTCCGCCTGAATTGGTTTTGCAGCGAATAAAAGATGCCGACATAGTTTTTTTGAACAAAGTCGTGCTTTCAAAAGAGATTCTTTCGCAATGCAAAAACTTGAAATACATCGGAGTGTTTGCGACTGGCTACAATGTCATCGACATAAATGCCGCGCGGCAATTCGGAATCACGGTTACGAACATTCCTTCGTACAGCACGATGGCGGTGGCGCAGGCGACTTTCGCGCTGCTTTTTGAATTGACGAATGGGATTCATGAGCACAATCTTTCGGTGCAAAAAGGCGATTGGTGCGCGAGCAAAGATTTTTGCTATTGGACGCATCCGCTCACAGAAATTTCCAGGAAAACTTTTGGCATCGTCGGTTTCGGAAGCATCGGGCAGCGCGTGGCGAAAATCGCAATTTCATTCGGAATGAAAGTTTTGGTGCAAACTCGCTCGCAACAAAAAATTGATTTGTTCAATTCAAATTGTGCGGAGCCAAGCGAAAAAGTTCGAGCTGTATCAAAGGACGAGCTTTTTGCGCAAAGCCAAATCATTTCCTTGCACTGTCCCCTCACCGAAGAAACGCGCGAAATCATAAATGCCGCCGCGCTCGCAAAAATGCAAGACGGCACGATTTTGATAAACACGGCGCGCGGCGCGCTTGTTGACGAAGCGGCCATCCGAAACGCGCTCGATTCGAAAAAACTTGCGGGCTTTGCGGCGGACGTTTTGTGCGAAGAGCCGATGTCGCGGAAATGCCCGCTTTTTGGCGCACCGAATTGCGTCATCACCCCGCACGTGGCTTGGGCGGCAAAAGAAACTCGTTCGCGACTTTTGCAAATCGCAGTTGAAAACGTAAAAGATTTTTTGGCTGGAAATCCGACGAATGTCGTAAATTAAATTTAATCAAAGGAATTTAAAATGAAAAACAAACTTAACAATGAACTTGCCGTCTGCGGATTCGCGGCGGTAAAATCGCTCGAGAAAAAAAATCCCGAACGAATAACGCGCTTGTATTTTACGGCGGAACGCGCTCCGCTTTTCGGCGGCTTGTGCAAAAAACTCAGCCAGCGGAAAGCTCCTTACAATCAAGTGCGCGATCCAATCGAACTTGAACGGCTTTCCGGAACGGTGCATCATCAAGGCGTTGTGGCTATGATTGAAGCGCCGGAAATTCAGCGGCTAAACACGGACATCGTTGACGAATGGATTGCGAAAAAAGAAAGCGCGCTTTTGCTGGACAGAGTTGGCAACGCGAACAACTTGGGAGCGATTGTTCGAAGCGCGGCTTTTTTTGGAATGAAGAATATCGTCATTCCCGAAGATGAATCGCAAAGTTCAATCACCACAAGTTCGTACCGCGTGGCGCAAGGCGGAATGGAATTCGTCGATATTTTTTCCGTCAAATCAATTCCGGCATTGTTGCAGGCGATTCAAGGAAAAATGATTCGCATCGGAACTGCCGCAAACGCAAAAACTCCGGCGAGCAAATTGCAAAGCCTGTGCCAAGGAAAAGGCGCGTTGATAATTTTGGGCAACGAAGAAAACGGAATCAGCCAAGAAGTGCGCGCGATGTGCGACGAGACAATCGCAATTCCGCATTGCGGCGCACGAAACGGAAACGTCGCGCCAATCGAAAGCCTGAACGTCGCGCAAAGCGCAAGCATAATTTTGTACGAATTGCAACGCTGAAATCGGCGATAAATTTTTCAGGAAAAAAAAATTGCAACAACATTGATTTTTTTTTGTCTAATTTGTGACGTAAAAAATAAAACAAGCGAGGTTAGAATGGCACTTTATCAAGACTTTTTAGTCGAAAACAGAGAATTCAATTCTTACGAAGATTTGAAAGCGCATTGCCGATTGAAGGCTCCGCGCAATTTCAATTTCGCCTATGACATCGTTG
>CAMWIU010000010.1 GCA_947174385.1 uncultured Treponema sp. | reverse complement strand
TTGTTTTATCACTAGTTACATCCTATTTGGATTGTGTTAACTAGTCAAGAGCCAAATTTTATATATTATATAAAGGCTATGACAAAGTATGAAGTCAAAATAAAGAATCTTCTTATGCAGCTTGGTGATTGCTTAAGTGATTATTCTAGCATTTTGCTAGATATGCTTCAAACTAAAAATGAAAAAAAAGAACTACTACAAGAAGATTTATCTAAAATTGGAAAAGAACTTGATAAAATTGTTATAGAAGCGCTTAAAATTCTTGATGTTTTAGATAAATCTTTCTATGTGAATATTCCTTTTGAAAATGTAGACAATATATCTAATAAGATAGGCTATATAGCGGCTTGCGCTAAAGATGCTAGACGTAGATTTACTATCGCAAAAGAAGAAAAACTTGTGACTGAAAAAGACATTGCGAAAAATATGATTATATCACAAAATTTGACAAAACTTGCAAATAAAATATACGAATATAATAGTAATTTTGAAGTGAAGTTACTTACTTTTGATGAAGCTGCAAAAAAGCTGACGGCACAAAATTCGCACCGCCAGTTTTCGTTCAAGCTTTCGGAAAGTTATTTGCGTTTGAGATATTTGATGCTGTCGAGCGCGACGGCCGCGATGATGATCAAGCCTTTTATGACGAATTGCAAGTTCGTGTCAATCATCAAGAACGTGAGGCAATATGTCAAACTTGTGAAAATGATTACGCCCAAAGCCGCGCCGCTGATTTTTCCAATTCCGCCGTTGAACGAAATGCCGCCGACCACGCATGCCGCGATCGCGTCCATTTCGAAGCCTTGTCCTGTGCCCGCGCTGGCATTGGCGCGGAACGCTTCCAAGAACGAGCCGCATCCGTAAAAAATTCCCGCCATTATGAAGACACTCAACGTGGTCCAAAAAACGCTGATTCCGCTTACGCTCGCGGCTTCGGCGTTGCCGCCCACGGCGTACATGTTTTTTCCGAACGTCGTTTTGTTCCAAATGAACCATGCCACGATTACGGCAATTGCCGCAGGCACAATCAATTTCGGAACAGTGAGGCTTCCTAAAATCCAGCGTCCGCCGAGCAAATCTTTTATGCTTCCGTCAATCGAGCCGACTGGCGTTCCGGAAGTTCCGAAGAAAAGCAAGCCGTAAATTATCAATTGGGTTGACATCGTTGAAATGAACGGATGGATTTTCAATTTCGCGGAAAAGAATCCTGCGAACGCGCTGAACATCGTGCAAAGCACAATCGAAAGCAAAAGCGCGATCACGAGCCTTGCGCCCATCGGAAGCGCGGTAAAATCCCACGGTCCCAAATTGAAGAATGTAACGATGTTCATTCCTGGATGCAAAATCAAACCTGTCGTCACCGCGCCAAGCGCGACCATTCGTCCCACGCTCAAATCCGTTCCTGCCAGCAAAATAAGTCCCGCCACTCCGAGCGCGTAGAACATTCGCGTCGAAGATTGCTCGAGGATTACCAAAATATTTTGCAAAGTCAAAAGCGCGCCTTGCCCCGAAAGCGGCGCGATTATGATGCACGCAATGAAGAAAATGCAAATCGCGATGTAAAGCCCATTGTCCAAGAAAAATTTCGAAGCCTTGAAATTGTAGACATAATTTTTCCACGCCAACTTGCGATTTTCCATGAAATCCGTTTTTCCGTTGCGCAAAGAACGATTTTCCTGAATGTGATCGGTGAACGCCTGCTTTTTTGCGTCCTTGCATCGATCAATCGTAGTTTGTGCGCGATTCTTCGCATCGAACAAAGCGGACTTGAGTTCGTACTTCGCGGTTTCCTTGTCCACATCAGTTTGAGCGGAAGCGATTCGCGCCACGCCGTCCGCTTTGATTTTCGCGATTTCCTTTTCGAGATTCGATTTTGTTTCCGCGATGATTTTGTCTTGTTCCGCGTCAACTTTGGCGATGTATTTTTCCGCCGCGGCGTTAGCATATTGAACGCCGATTTTCGAAAGTTCCGCGTCGGCAACCTTGTTGTTCGCGGCGACAATTTTCGCCTTTTCAATTTGCGCGTTGTAGTCGGAAATCAATTTTTCCCGTTCGTCGGCGGAAATCATTTTATTCTTTTTCGCAATCGCAATTTCCTGCTTCAAATCGGCGATTTTGTTCACGCCGTCGCGCCGAAGCTCGTCGAGCGTTTCGTGAAATTTTTTGAGCGTCTCGTTTTCGGCAAGCGGCGCGTCGGACGGCGCATTTTGCGCAAGCGTTTTCAATTCATCAATATTCATATTTATTTACCTCCGAATTTTCTTACAAATATTTTGCGGAAAGGCGAAGCAGTTCTTCCTGATTCGTTTGCTTCGTGTCCACGATTCCCGCAAGGCGATGATTCGACATCACGGCGATGCGATTCGTGATTCCCAAGATTTCGGGCATCTCGCTTGAAACCACGACAATCGTCTTTCCTTCTTTTGCCATCTGAATTATGAGCTGATAAATTTCGTACTTCGCGCCCACGTCAATTCCGCGCGTCGGCTCGTCAAGCAGAAAAATATCAGGCTCGCGTTCCATCCATTTTCCGATGATGACTTTTTGCTGATTGCCGCCCGAAAGCGACGTAATCAACTCGTCGGCGGAAACGCATTTTGTGTGCATTCGGCGGATTTCGCGATTTGCGGCTTCCTGCAATTTTATCTCGGAAAGAACGCCGGCAGTTTTATAAGCGTCAAGGTTTGTGATTGTCGTGTTGAATTCAATCGTAGCCTTGCCGAACATTCCGTTCAATTTGCGTTCTTCCGTGACCATCGCGAAATTGTAGCTCATCGCTTCTTTGCTGGAATCGAATCGCAATTTTTTTCCTTGGACTATGATTTCGCCCGTGGCAATCGTGCGCGTTCCGAAAATCGATTCGAGCAATTCGCTGCGTCCCGCGCCGACCAATCCATAAAGCCCGAAGATTTCGCCTTTTTTCACTTTGAAAGAAATGCCTTCCAAATGCGGCTCGTACTTCGTGGAAAGATTTTTGATTTCCAAATAATCTTCGCCGGGCGAATTGTCCACGTCGGGAAAACGCTTGTCGAGCGAGCGGCCGACCATTGCGGCGATGAGGCGATTCATGTCCGTTTCGCTGATGGCGGAAGTGAGCACCATGCTTCCGTCGCGCAAAACCGAAACTTCGTCGCATATTTCAAAAATCTCGTCCATTTTGTGCGAAATGTAAACGAACGAAACGCCTTTTGACTTTAAATCATTTACGATAGAAAAAAGCTTTTTCACTTCCGGCTCGGTGAGCGAAGAAGTCGGCTCGTCAAGCACGATAAGTTTGGCATTATACGAAACGGCTTTCGCAATTTCCACCATTTGCCGCTGCGAAACGCTCATCGTGCGCATGACGGTGTTCGGATTCACGCTCATATTCAAGCTTGCGAAAAGCGCGGTCGCCTCTTTGAACATTTTCTGTTCATCAATCATTCCGAATTTTTTCGGATAGCGACCCAAAAACAAATTGTCGGTGACGGTGCGATCCAAACATTGATTCAATTCCTGATGGACCATAGCCACGCCATTTTCAAGCGCCTCTTTCGGGCTTTTAAAATCAACAGGCTTTTCGTTGAGAGAAATCTGCCCTTCGTCCTTGCCGTAAATTCCAAAAAGGCATTTCATCATCGTGGATTTGCCGGCGCCGTTTTCGCCCATTAAGCCCATGACGCTGCCTTTTTTCACGGAAAGATTTATTCCGTTCAGAACTTTGTTCTTGGCAAAAGATTTGGACATATTCTTGATTTCAAGAACAACATCGCTCATAAATTTTCCTAGTTAAAATTATTGTTTTGTGAGCAAGCAAAAAGGCTTGTTCACAAAACTCGCGGATTTTTACTCGACTAAAACCGGCGACATTTAGTTGCCGGCTTTAAGCTTAGTATTTCAATTTGTCCATGTAATCCTTGCCGGAATTCGTCTTTACCATATTGATGGCGAAAGCATCGAATGCGCCAGGATTGGCCATTTTGTCAAGGCAGCTCGATTCGTTCTGGCCGTCGCCCTGCACAATCGTCAAATTGAGATTCAACAATTTTGCATAATAGCGGAGAGCCGGAACATAGGAAGAAGAAAGGAAGTTGTCTCCGCCGTTGTAGACAGTGACCAAAACCTTTTTCTTGGCAGCCTTCGACTGCTTGATTCCAGCATCGCGATTGCCGGCCGTGTAGCTTTTCCAGTTCGCGCTTGTTACAGGCGCGTTTTTCGCGAGCAACGCTTTTGTAGAAGCGACATATTCCATATCAGCGGAAATCTTCGAGCCGGAGGCTTTGTCGGCCTTCGTGATTCCGTTCTGATAGACTTCCGCGCCCGTGAGTCCGTCGAGCAAGTTGCGGAGAACCTGCAATGTAGCCGTGGCCTGCGCGTCACAATTCTGAGAAACAGTTCCGGAAAGTTCGCCGCGTCCAATCGCTTCGATGGCATCGGCATTGGCATCGTATCCGAAAATCGGAACGCCCTTCGGATAGTTGGAAGCCTGCAAGCAGCCCATCGCCATTCCGTCATTGTTGGAAACAACGAGGTCGATCTGATTGCCGAATTTTGTCGCCCAGCCGCCCATCGCGTCCGTGGCGGCGTTCGCATTCCAAGTTGAACCATCGAGTCCGGTCATCGCCTTTCCTTCAAGTTCCACAACTTTGAATGTCTTTCCGCCGACTGTCAAAGAGCCTTCTTTCGCTTTTCCAGGGTCGGTAGAACCAGCCCAAGTGCCAAGCGCTTCGCGCGCTCCCTGCGTGCGAGCCTTTGAATCGTTGTGGCCTACGTCGCCAATGCAAAGAACATAGCCGATTACGCCATCGCCATTGCGGTCGATTTTTTCACCATAAGCCTGGATGAAATCGACAATCATTTTTCCTTGCACTGCACCCCCCCCCGCTGCGTCGAAACCGACATACAACGTGCCCGCATTGTGATTCATTGCGGCCATGTCGATTTTTCCGCTGACAGGATCGGAAGGCTGCCTGTTGTACCAAACAAGCGGTTTGTCTTTGTTCGCGACTTTCGGCGCGGCAAAGGTAAATGTTGTGGCGGCCATAGCGACTGCGCACATACCGAAAATTACTTTCTTCATAAATCATTCCTCCTTGGAAAAGTGTTTGAATTTATTATAGCATACAATTATTTGAAGTCAAGGAAAAAACAAACGCGAGCCATCTTTTTCCAAAGAATTTCAAGTTGGTTTCCAAAGTAAATCAACATACCTCGACGCAAGCATCAAAGCATTTCCCACACGAATTAAATTGAACTTTGCGTTTGGTTTGTCATTGAAAAGATTGACTTTCGGGCGCGAATTTTGTAAATTCAAAATGATTGCGCTTTCGAAAAAAATTGCGCGATTTTTAATTTGGAGAAATCGAATGGAACAATTTGATGTGGCGATTATCGGAACTGGACCTGCCGGCTTGAGCGCGGCGGTAACGCTTAAACTTCGCGGAAAAAATTTTTTGCTTTTCGGCGAAAAAAATTTCAGCAAAAAAGTAAATGCCGCGCAAGAAATAAAAAATTATTTGGGCTTGCCTTCAATTTCTGGCGCACAATTGCAGGGCGCGTTTTCCGAGCATCTTTCGCAAATGGAAATCGCAATAAACGAAGAAAGAATAAAGATGATTTTCGCGATGGGAAATTCTTTTTCATTGCAAGGCGCGGCGCAAAAATACGAAGCGAAATCCGTGATTTTGGCAACGGGCGTTTTGGCACAAAAACCGCTCGAAGGCGAGGAAAATTTTTTGGGGCGTGGCGTGAGCTATTGCGCCACTTGCGACGGAATTTTTTTCAAAGGAAAAACCGTGGCAGTAGCCGCATTTTCCGCCGCCGAAGAAAACGAGGCGATTTATCTTTCGCAGATTTGCGGCAAAATAATTTATTTTCCAGTCTACAAAAATTGCGGAATCGATACGGCAAAATTCCCGAACATTGAAATCGTTCAAGAAGTGCCGAAAAAAATCGAAGGCGAAATGAAAGCCTCGAAAATTTTCACGGAAAAAAATTCTTACGACGTTGACGGAATTTTCATTTTGCGCGAAAACATTTCCGCAGGCCAGCTTGTTCCGGGACTCGCGATGGACGGTGCGCACATCAAAGTTGATCGCGCGATGCGCACGAACATCGCAGGATGTTTTGCCTGCGGCGATGCGACCGGCAAACCTTATCAATATATGAAGGCTGCCGGAGAAGGAAATGTCGCGGCACTTTCCGCCGTGGATTTTTTGGCAAACGAAAAATAAATTTTGGGGACATTTTGAATCGGCTATAAAATGATGCGATTTGAAAAAATCGCATTCGAAATTATAATTTACATAGGAGGAAATTATGGTTAAGAAAATTGATGAAAACGGATTCGCGCAAGTTAGAAACAATCCGTTCGCGCTCGTGGATTTTTCGGCGAAATGGTGCGGACCGTGCCAAATGCTCGCTCCGATTGTGGAAGAAGTTTCCGAAGAATACGCGGGGCGCGTGGCGTTCTACAATGTGGACGTTGACGAAAATCCCGCGCTCGCGCAACAATTCGGAGTCGTGAGCATTCCGTTCGTGGCACTTTTCAAAAACGGCGAGATTGTCGCGAACCAAGTCGGATTTGCCCCGAAAGATTCTTTGAAGAAATTCATTGACGCGAAAATCTAGCGGAAAATTTCTTCGAAGAAATTTTGCAAAAAAAATCAACATATTCCGATGCCAGCAGCATCGGAATATGAAATCTTCCACGCAAATCAGCGAAATTTTCGCGAAAAAAATTGCGAAATTACGGCAGAACAACTTCGTCCAAGATTCCGCTGATTTGCGCAATCGCAATTCCATAGTTCGTCATTGGAATTCCTGCGGCTTCCGCGAGCGACTGGCGATGCAAGACATAAGCGCGATTGAACATGCACGCGCCGCAATGGATTATTAAATCGTAACGCGGCGCACCGTTTTCGTCCGTGAGCGAATCGGGAAAATCCGTGCCACGCACAAAATCAATCTTTAGATCGCCCGCGATTTTTTTCAGCATGCGAGGAATTTTTATCCGCCCGATGTCCTCGTCTTGCGGAACGTGCGCGCAGGCTTCGGCAATCAGGACGCGCGAATTTTGATTGAGATTTTTTATCGCGGCGGCGCCTTCCTTGAACAAATTTATTTTTCCTTTTGCGGTCGCCATCAAAACCGAAAACGAAGTGAGCGCGCAATTCTTTGGTCGCAGCGAATTTATGAGCGGAAAAACTTGGCTGTCGATCACAATCAATTTTGGCGGAATGGCGAGCGTCCGCAAAGTCTGCTCGAACATATCCGCCGTGCACGAAGCGACAATGCATTTTTTGTCGAGCAAATCGCGAAGCACTTGCACTTGTGGCAAAATCAGTCTTCCCTTCGGCGCTTGAATATCCTGCGGCATCACGAGCAAAACCAAATCGCCCGCCGCGCACAAATTTCCCGTGAGATATTTTTCGTCTTCGGTTTTCGCCTCATCGCGAATTCTTTGGAAAAGATTTTCGATGCCTTCGCGAGAAACGGAACTCACTTGAACAGGAATTTTTTTTGTGAGCGATTCAATTTTTTTCGTGGCGAATTCAATTTTCGATTTTGAAGCCAAATCGATTTTCGTGAGAACAGGAATAAATTTTTTTCCGCTTTTTAAAATTTGCCTTATGAAAAAATTTTCTTCGGAATTTTCTTCCAACAAATTTTTTTCGCAATTTTCAAAATCCGATTTTTCTTGAAATTCGTCCGCGCCAAAAACTGCCAAAATCAAATCCGCGCGGGCGAGAGCGTCTTGAGTTTTTTCAAGGCGTTTTTCGCCGAGCGAAGTTTGGTCGCAAAAGCCCGCCGTGTCCACAAAAAGCACAGGCCCAAGCCCCGCAATTTCCATCGCCTTTTTTACGGGATCGGCGGTCGTTCCGGCTTCGGGCGAGACAATCGAAAAATCTTGATTTGTGAGCGCGTTCAAAAGCGAAGATTTTCCGCTGTTCGTCCGCCCGAAAATTCCGATTTGGATTCGCAGCGAATTCGGAGTTTGCGTCATAAGTTTCTCTCAAATTTTAAAATCTGAAATCGCGCTTGCCGTTCACTTCTTCTTGCAAATATTGCTCCGCGCGTTTTCGGACGGCTTCATTCGGAATCGTAAGAAGTTCGCGCGCGATAAGCTCGTCGCCGATTTTTTTTGTTTCGGGCGAAGCGTAATCTTCCAAATATTCCTTGAGCGTCATAAGCGCGTTCGGATGGCAGCAGTTCGCGATTTGCCCCGATTTAACGAGCGACATAAATCTGTCGCCAGTGCGTCCGGCGCGATAGCAGGCGGTGCAAAAACTCGGAACGTAGCCAAGCCGCATAAGCCAATTCAAAACTTCGTCGAGCGTGCGCGTGTCGCTCACGTCAAATTGAACCGTGTCATCGGGGCGCGAAGATTCGCAATAGCCGCCGACGCTTGTACGCGAGCCGCCTGAAATTTGCGAGACTCCAAGTTCGATGACTTTTTCGCGCGTGGTCTGAGATTCCCGCGTGGAAACAATCATTCCAGTGTACGGAACTGCGATTCGAATGCAAGCGACAATTTTCGCGAAAGTCTCGTCGTCAATCGCGTCGGGAAAAGTCGCAGGATCAATTCCGTCCGCCGCGCGGATTCGCGGCACGCTTATCGTGTGCGGCCCAACGCCTTTGGTCGCCTCCAAATGTTCGGCGTGCATCAAAAGCCCGACAAAATCATATCGGTATAAATTCAAGCCGAACAAAACGCCGCAGCCCACGTCATCGATTCCGCCTTCCATCGCGCGATCCATCGCCTCGGTGTGATAGGCGTAGTCGCTTTTCGGTCCGTGCGGATGCAATTTTTCGTAAGCCCTTTTGTTGTAAGTTTCCTGGAACAAAATGTAAGTGCCGATTCCCGCGTCTTTCAACTTGGAATAATTTTCCACGGTAGTCGCTGCGATGTTCACATTCACGCGACGAATCGCGCCGTTCTTGTGCTTTATCGAATAAATCGTCTTGATGCTTTCCAAAACATATTCGAGCGGATTGTTCACGGGATCTTCGCCAGTTTCCAGCGCGAGCCGTTTGTGCCCCATATTTTGCAACGCAATCACTTCGTCGCGAATTTCTTCTTGCGTGAGCTTTTTGCGCGGAATGTGCTTGTTCTTCGCGTGATACGGACAGTAAGTGCAGCCGTTTATGCAATAGTTCGAAAGATAAAGCGGCGCGAAAAGCACCACTCGATTACCGTAGAATTTCTGCTTGATTTCCCGAGCGAGCGATTTCATTTTTTCGTTCAAATCAGGAATGTCGCATTCAAGCAAAACCGCGGCCTCGCGATGCGAAAGTCCTTTGCAAAGCGCGGCTTTTTCAAGCAGGCTTTCTATGAGCGCGCGGTCGCTTTTGTGCTTCTGCGCGTAGTCAAGCGTTTCAAGAATTTCCGCGTCGTCTATGAAATCTTCGGCGTGGGGAGAATTTACATTGTACATACATTGCCTCTTTTAGAATTCCGTCAATGAAAATCTTTCGCCTACACAGCCAACGTTTCCTTTCCGACAATACTGTGTCCAATATTTCGGATAGCATCGTTGACTTTGGAGGTGGTGTTTTTCAAATCCGAAACGGCATTGTTCACGCTGTTCGCATTGTCCCGCATCTTTTGCAAAGAAGTGAGCAAAAGTTTTCCGCCCTCGGCCTGCTCGGAAACCGCGCTCTTAACGACTTGTTCCTGATTTTGCACCGTGTCGGAAAGGGCGACAATGTGTTCGATTTCTTTTTGAGCCGTATTCGTCTTTTCGAACGCGCCTTCAATGAGCTCCTGAATCCCGCTCAAAACATCGGATATTTTCTTGGCTTCCTTGTTGGAAGAATCCGCGAGCTTTCTGATTTCTTCAGCAACGACCGCGAATCCTCGTCCGGCATCTCCAGCATGCGCCGCCTCAATTGAAGCGTTCATCGCAAGCAAGTTTGTCTGCGAAGCGATTTTCATAATCACGTGGCTCATTTCCGTAAGGTTGGCGGAAGACTCTTCGATTTTGCCCACCAATTCGCCGACCTTGTTTATGCTGACTTTTCCAGTTTCCGTCGCCTTGGAAAGCGCATTTATGCTCTGCGCGTTCGTGGCAAGAACATTGTTTATCGACTGAATGTTGGCAATCATTTCCTCGATTGCGGAAGACGAAGTGGAAACGCTTTCCTGCATTTCCATCGCTATGCCAGACATTGATGAAACTTCACGTTCGCTCACGCTGATTTGTTCAAGCGATTCCTGAGTCATAGAAGAAATGATTTCCTGAATTTCCGCAGACTTCGCTTCTGTGGACTGGCGGAAGCGCATCGAAAGGAAGTGATGGCAGTTTTCCGGCTTGTTGCGTCCGTTGATGATCGCCACCGCCATCTGCTCGCACGAACGGTAGCCGCATGCACGACAGTTCAAAATATCGCGCGCCTCTGTTTTGCCCATTTGCTTGAAAGTCTCTTCGATTTGTTCCTGAGTGGGCGGCTTTATCGTGGAAATGAAACTTTCGCTTTTGTCGGTGTAAGTGCGGACATACAAATCCTTGTTCCAATACTTTTCGAGCATCTTGTTGTATTTTTTTTGCGCGCGCATCGATTGGAATGTTCCCAATTTTTTCTGGCGTTCTTGCTGGCGTTTTTCTACATACGATTCCATTTCGTCAAGCAGAAGCTCGTGCGTCTTGTAAGTGCCCGCGCCGCCGTTGCATCCTTCTTGGCAGTTCAAGCAGTCAATCAGCTTGAAAAGCGGAGCCGCGCCTTTTTCAATCGCTTTGTTGAGATGGGCGAAATATTCAATGACATGCGGCTGTCCTTCGATTTTTCGGGTAACGCCTGAAATGCCCGGAACAAAACGCTCCGCAGTGCGCATAAGTCCGCCTGGCGTGGAATAAAGGACGGCTCGCTCGGCTTCCGGATTGTCGTATTCGGTTTTTGGGAAACGATCCAAATTGATTTGATTCGCTTCAAAATATTCGCCCAGCGATTTCATCGTGACATTGTAGTCGCCGTAGCCCGTGTCGTCGAATTCTCGCCGTTTGGCATAGCATGGAGATATCGCCGCGATTTTGCAATTCTTGTATTCAGGATAGAATTCGCGAATCATTTTCATTGTGTGAAGCATCGGGCTGTCCGCCGGCGCCAAAAATTTCAAGAGCCTCGGTCGATAGATTTCGCAATAAGTTACCAAAGCGGGGCACGGCTGCGAAATGACCATTTTCGGATCGCGCCGCTTGATGTATTCCACATAAGTTTTTGTGGTGAGTTCCGCCCCCAAACCTACGTCGAAAACAGCCTTCACGCCAATCGACTTGAGATAGCCGTTGAATTCCAAATCTTTCCCTCGGAACGAAACCGCGATGGCAGGCGCGACGATGGCGATGATGTCCTGGCCTTTCTTCAAATCGTCCATAAAAGCATCAAAGTCATCCAATCCTTTTCGCGCTCCATGCATACACGCCGCGATACACGCACCGCATCCAATGCACAAATCGCTGTTCACGTTTACATAATCGCCACTTCCGTCGTTACACATTTTCGAAGGGCAAACCGTAATGCAAAGATGACAGTTGACGCACTTGTCTTTATCCACCGCAATTACGGGTCTTGGCGGAGCTGATTTTTCAATTTGAATGGCCATGGAATTCTCCTAAATTTAAAATATTCTTAATCAAATAATGATACAACAAAATCGCTAATAATGCAAGTTTTTTAGCGAGAG
Organism: uncultured Treponema sp.; assembly: GCA_947174385.1. Taxonomy (GTDB): domain Bacteria; phylum Spirochaetota; class Spirochaetia; order Treponematales; family Treponemataceae; genus Treponema_D. Next base: position 20,350 of record CAMWIU010000010.1, on the reverse strand, counting down.
GAATTTAAAAATATTGTCTTGACATAAAATAAAATCGGCGTAAAATTCGTTTTATGTTAGAAAAAAATTCCGCGCAAAATGCCGACGTGATTCCAAGAAATTTTTCCGATGCCGAGCTTTTGGAAATTTTAAAAAGCGAATCGGATTTGGAAGATTTGCGGAGCGAAGCGGACGCTGTGCGAAAAAAAATTTACGGCGATGAAGTTTACATTCGCGGCCTCATCGAATTTTCGAATTTTTGCAAGAATGATTGCTTTTACTGCGGAATCCGCGCGTCGAACAAAAACGCCGAACGCTACAGGCTTTCGAAAAATCAGATTTTGGAATGCTGCGCCGAAGGGCACGCGCTCGGCTTCCGAACGTTCGTCTTGCAAAGCGGCGAAGATTTTTCTTTCGACGACGAGCTATGCGAAACCGTGCGCGAAATAAAAAACGCCCATCCCGATTGCGCCGTGACGCTTTCCGTGGGCGAACGCCCGCGTTCAGTTTACCAAAAATTTTTCGATGCCGGCGCGGACAGATTTTTGCTTCGCCACGAAAGCGCGAACGCCGCCCATTACAAGAAATTGCATCCGAAAAAAATGTCGGGCGAAAACCGCAAAAGATGTCTTTTTGATTTGCGCGAAATCGGATTCCAAGTGGGCGCGGGATTTATGGTCGGCGCGCCTTTCCAGACCGACGAAAATATTATCGAAGACTTGCGCTTTATGCAGGAACTCAAGCCGCACATGATTGGAATCGGGCCTTTCATCGCGCACAAGCAAACTCCGCTCGCGGATTTTCCGAACGGCTCGGTGCAAAAAACTTTGAACTTGCTTTCAGTGATTCGCCTGATGTTTCCGAAAGTTTTGCTTCCCGCCACCACCGCGCTCGGAACGCTCTGCCCAGACGGACGCGAAAAAGGCTTGCGACATGGCGCGAACGTTTTGATGCCGAATCTTTCGCCAGTAGGCGTTAGGAAACTTTATTCGATTTATGAAAACAAAATTTGCACTGGTGAAGAAGCAGCGCAATGCCGCGGATGTTTGGAACGACGCGTGAAATCGGCGGGATACAAAATTGTCGTGGACAAAGGAAACTCGAAATGCGAGTGAATGCGCACTCGGCAAGGGAGCAAGTTTTCCTAATCTGCGTTTGACACTTCCGTCAAATTTTGAATCCAAATTCCTTTTTTCACAAGCGCGATTCCGATTGCAGCCTTTATCAAATCCATGCTTTGCACAATCAAATAAATCGTTACAATCGGCAAATCAGTAAAGCGCGTGAGGCAGAACGCCGTGCTCACGCAAAATGTCCAAACGAAAATGCTGTCGAACAAAAACGTGATTACAGTTTTGCCGCCGCATCGAAGCGTAAAATAGCAGGCGTGCACCACAGCCAAAATCGGCATCATGCACGAAGAAATCAAAATGAAATTTGCGGCGAGCGAGCGCACTTGCCCTTCGGTTTTGTAAATCGCGGGAAACGCATTTCGCAGGCAAGCCATCACAAATCCGATTACAATGCAAACGCACGCGGAAAGCGCGATGAGATTTTTGGCGGATTTTTTCGCCTCGGAATTTTTTCCCGCGCCCAAAAGTTGCCCGACGATTATCGAAATCGCTTCTCCAATCGCAAACAGAAAAACGTTGAACAAATTCGAAATCGTCGAAGTTATGTTCACGGCGGCCACGACGGAAAGTCCGCGCAGCGAATAGCTTTGATTCAAAAAAGTAAGTCCCATCGACCAAAGCGTTTCGTTCATTGCGAGCGGCGTTCCTTTGATTATGATTTGCCGCAAAAGCGTCGCAGGAATCTTCAGCGTCTTGTACGCGCCTTCGATGAATTGACATTTTTGCTTGTGATTGTGCGTCCACAAAACTATGATGGCGCATTCCACAAAGCGCGAAACGACCGTCGCAATCGCCGCACCTTTCACGCCCATTTTCGGCATTCCGAAATGTCCGAAAATCAAAACGTAATTTAAAATCAAATTTATGAAAACCGCGCACACGCTCGCTTTCATCGGCACGGCGGTTTGGCCTGTGCATCGCAAAATGTTCGAATAGACGCTCGCAATGGCGAGCGGCACAAGTCCGAAAAACATTGTTCGCAAATATTCGCGCGCAAGAAATTCCGTCCGCGCAATGTCGCCCACCGAATCGGTTTTGTGCAAAAAAAGCGAAGTGAAAAAATCTCCGCAAAAAAACAAAATCGCAATCGCGAAAATCGTTATCGAAATTGAAAGCACGAAATTCGCGCGGAACGCATTTCGAACGCCCTTGTGATCGCCGTTCCCGAAAAATTGCGCCGCGAAAATTCCGCCGCCGCTCACCGCTCCCCAAAGGCAAAGATGATACACGAAAAAAAGCTGGTTCGAAATGCTCACGGCGTTCATTTGATCCGTGCCGATTTGCCCGACCATGATGTTGTCCAAAAGCGAGACGAAATTCGAAATCGTGTTTTGGATTATGATCGGGATTACGATGAAAAAAACTTTTTTGTAAAACGATTTGTCGATGCGCATTTTTAAATTCTCTGTAAAAATTTTTTCTCACTTTGTTGCGGAACAATTTTTTCAAGCAATTAAAATTGACGACTAATTTGCGCCGCCAATTTTAATGCCGAGTTTTACGGACTTTAATTTTGCAAATTATTTTATTCTTCCGTGGCTACGTTCGTGATGCCGTCGCGCGAAGCACAAGTTTTGCAAAGGCGGACATGATTTTCCGCAATCGCTTGTTCCACCGTTCCATAAATCAATTCTTCGGTGCGATTCAAATGCTGGCAATTTTGACTTGTGTGGTAGACTTTTCCATGCTTCGTCCAATAAACTTGTTCCGCGCCGAACGCTTCCATCGCCGCCGTCTGCTGTTCTTCGCTGACCGGATTGAAATCGTAACTCGTCACGCCTGCAATCGCAAGGCAAACCGCCGCCGCGACTGCCACCACAGTCTTTGTTTTTTTGTCGGCATCCTTGTTTGCAAGCACAAGAACGATAATCGGCAAAAACGCGACCACGCTCACAATGAGTCCCAAATTGTTCCAAAGCCAAAACGCAAATTTGTTTTTTTCCGAAGCGGGCTTGATGTGATTTGCCTTTTTCCATAACTGCGAGCCAATAACGACGCAAACCAAATCCAGCAACAAAAATCCAATCGTCTGGTAAAGCACCGGGCAAAATTGCAAATCGATTTTTCCAAAAATCGCGCCAAGCCCGAGCACCTCGAAAACAACCGCGCAGACCCAAAGAATGATCGCTCCAATGCGAAGCCCCGCCGCATTGCCAACTGGTTGCGCGGGACTAGCCACGCCACCTTCCGCATTTGACTGAACAAGTTTGTGTTCTTTAGCCATATTTTCCTCCATATGAAAAATAAAAAATATTTATTTATGCGTTGCCATAAATCTTCACGTCGATTTTGTTGTACGGAATTTCGATTTTCGCTTCGTCAAAAACGCGCTTGATGGCGACGAACGCCTGATTTTTCGCGTCGAGAAAATTCGAGCCTTCAAACCAAATCGCCAGCGTCAGATTCATTCCGCTTTCGCCAAACCCGTCAACCCAAACGGCGGGCGCGGGATCTTGCAAAACGGCCGGGCAAAGCTCCGGCACTTTCCTCAAAGTTTCCAACGCGAAGCTCAAATCATCTTCGTAACTTACTGAACAAGAAATCGTCATTCGCCGTTGCGGAAAATAGCTCGTGTTGCGCAAGTTCGTATTGATGATTGAAGAATTCGGAATTCGAACCATCTGATTGTCCAACGTGTGAACTTTGACGGAAAGCAATCCGATGTCGTCAACGATTCCGCTTTCGCTGCCCACGGTAATCAAATCGCCGACCTTGAGATTTTTTTCCGCCAACATAAAAACTCCGCTTATGATATTGCTCACCGAAGTCTGCGCCGCAAAAGCGAGCACCATACCTCCGATTCCAAGCGCGCCCCAAATAGCGGAAAGTTTCATTCCGAACAAACCAAGGAGATACATAACTACAATTACGAAAAATGCGTAGTTTATGATTTTCGTAACGATCAGCGAACGTTGCGGAGACATTTTTTCCGCAGGAATTTTTTTCACGCGCCGCAAGATGATGCGGTAGATTATCCACATCGCAAAAAGAATTATGACCACGCCAACCAATTTGAAAAAATGATTCCACGTAATCAAATCTTTCGCCCAAGCCATAAATGAATCGAACAACTCTTTGACTTTTATTTTGAACATGAATCCTCCAAATAATTGCAATGTGGCAAACTGCAAATTGAAAACATTATAACATTTGTGCGCGAAGTTTGACAAGGTAGACGCAAGGCGAAGCCGCGATTTTTGTTTTTAAAAAGCGCGTTATTATTTACAAGAAATGCAAGGGAAAGATGAGAATTTTTTGCAAGAGAAAATTCACGGCAGTTATATGCATTCCAACAAAAATCGCCAACGCATATAATCGTTTTCCATCACTTTTTTTCCTCGTATCCGCCGGCGTAAGTTATCACGCATTCTGTTTTGTAGACCTTATGTCCTTCGGCATAACCAACGCCAGTTTGAGTAAACGCCGAATTGAAAATGTTCTTTCTGTGTCCGCGATTTTTTACGCCGTCATCAACCAGCAACTGAATCACAATTTCTTGCCCATCTTTGCTTCCATAAGAAATGTTTTCGCCAGCAGTGCGGAAAGAGCCGTACTTTTGAATTCGCGTGAAAGGCGTGCTTCCGTCCGTTCCTTTGTGCCCAGTTTGATTTGTCTTCGCTTGACTTGTGGCGTGACTTTGCGCGGCAAGCGAGAGACCTTTTTCGGGCTTCAAAATTCCCATGGCTTTTTTTGCCGACATTTCCTTGATGCATTCGTTCACCACAGCAACGCCTTCGTTCGTCTGCATGATCACGCCATTTTTCATATAAGTTCCATCGCTTCGGAATTTTTTGGCGAACGGCGCAATGTAAAGTTCCGCATATTTTTTAGGATCGCTGCGCGCCTTGTTCATTTCCAAAATCACGTCCTTTTCAATTTCGGAAAGATAATCCACATTCCGCGCCGTATCAAGCGATTCAATATCCCAATTCGCAGTGTCCCGAATCGCGGGATTTTGTTTTGAAACCGACTTTGAAATAGGCGTAACTTTTTGACCGCCGCTTTCATTTTCCGAATTCGAATTGAAAAAATTTCCGCCAAATAAATTCGACAAAGTTTCGCAGCTTGTAAAAAGCATCGCAAGTGCAATGATTGTGAAAATAAATTTTTTCATAAAAACCTCCTTGAAAAATAGAAATCGTATGTCATAAAGTATAAATATACCTTACAAATCCCATTCTATTTGAAATCTCGCAAAAAGTCAACAGTTTTACATATTCACAAGTATATTTATTCCATAAGAAAATATCATAACAAAACTTCTTGACAGAAACACAAAATTATATTATGCTGAAAAAAAGGCACGAAAGACAAAATATTTTGATTAACTTTTATTATCGTTGATTATTGCGCTGTGGTTTTCTACGATATTGATTTTTAATTTTTCTATTTTGTTAATCATCCGCCAAAAAATCTTCTCGATTGCGCACGATGATTGTGCCTCTTAAAAACTTTAGGAGGACTTTATGGAAAACAAAAATTTCAATGGCGAGGATATTCAATCCAAAATTGGATATTCTTTCAGCAACCAAAAACTTCTTGAACAAGCGTTCACTCGACGTTCTTACGCGAACGAGCATTCCGAATGTGCTGACAATGAAGTATTGGAATTTTATGGGGACAAGGTTTTGTCAATTTATTTGACAAAATGGTTTGAGCAATCTTTTGCAAAAGAACAAAGGCAATCTTATTCTCTAGTGCAAAAATATTATTTTTCGCAAAAGAATGAAGGCGAACTTTCAAAATTGTTTTCATATTATTCTGATACTGAAATGCTGTCAAAATGCATTTGGAATCTTGGTCTTGAATCCTACTTGCGTTTGGGCAAAAGCGACGAAAGCAACGAAGTTCGGAACAAAGCGACGGTGGCAGAGGATTTGTTTGAAGCAATTCTTGGCGCGGTCGCCATTGATTCAAATTGGAATTTTGAAAAAATTTTTCCCGTGTGCACCACAATGCTGGGTGCTGGAAAATATGCGGAAAATTATATTCGGCGTCTTCAAGATTATTGCCATAAAAGTCCATATATCCTTTCCGATGATTCTTTTTTAACACTCATGTATCTTGGTGGTGTTACTTATACTTGCACATTGACCCTTCACCGCTCCCTATGCCCATATCCACCTCTTAAATTTAAATCTACGGGAAATACCGCGTTTGAAGCCAAAATGGAAGCCGCAAAAAAAGCATGCGAAGCATTCGAACGTGAATATATGAAAAATCGTATAGTAGACAAAATAAATCACGAAAACCCAGTCAGTCAACTTCAAGAATTATATCAACACAATTGGATTGACGAGCCGAAATACATTTGGGAAGAAGGATTTGATGAAGAAACAAATGAGCATTTTTGGATTTGCAAAATTGATTTAGAATCTTTCGACAAGTATTTTTGTGGCAAGCGAACCACAAAAAAAGAGGCAAAAAAAGAAGCCGCCATAAATGCTTTGAAAGAATTGCTTGGCTAATTTCAGATTCAAAATTCTAACTACAGCGCAAAAAATTTTAAAGCCTCGTTTTTACGAGGCTTTTTTCATTTCAATTTATATTTCTTGTTAAAAATTTCGCCAAAAATTTTCAGCGCAATTTTTATTTCTTGTTGAACACATCATTCTTTTCATTGTATTTTCCGAGTTCCTTTGAATTCTCTATGATTCTCAAAACAAGCGAATTACTCAAATAATTTTCCATTTTTTCAAAACTGTTTTTGTAATAATCAACTTTTTTTTCGACATATTTTTCTATCGCAAGTTTTACATTCGCATTCTCATTTTTCATTTGACTATTGCAATTTTCAATCAGTTTTTCGAGCGAATAATTATCTTTTGAAACTTTAGCAATATAATGATAAACCACTGCGGCTTCTTTCGTAAAATCTTTTTCGTCAATTTTATTTCCGATTTCTGCGACAAACGCAATATAATTTTGATATTCACTGGCATTTGCAAGATTCAATTTTCTAGCAGCGTCCCAAACTTCTTTTGTTTCAAAGCCTTTTGCGATTGCGCTTTGATAATCCGAATTTTCTTTAAATCCTTTGGACTTTGCGATTCTGTAAATTTCCATTGATTCGAATTCATGCTTTTGCAAAAAAAGAAGTTCAACGCATTCCGATAAAGTGTTGATTCCATATTGTTTGGCAGAATAATACAAATTGGAAATCGGCGAGCCAAGATAAATTTCTTCATCTTCAAATCTAGCATAATTGGCACGCTCAAATTTCTCGCCCCAACCGTTCGCCCATGCATCCAAAGCGTCAGCACCGTTCGCAAAATGATTTGACTTGTAAAAATAAAAACGTTCCGCGTCTGGGATTTTTTGCTCGACGGATTCATAATAATCAATCGCATTTTTGTAGTTGCTTCCAGCTTTAAAATCCGCCACAGTTTTATAGCCTTGCAAATTGTAGGAATAATAAGTGCCGCCGACAAGTACATAGGATTTCGAAGTCTTTTTGCAAAAGAAAATGTCGCCCACGGCAAATTTTTCAAAGTCGCTTAAATTTGAAAATTCAATTTCAGAAACATTCGAAACATCTTTTATCTCTATGTATTTTATTTCTGCGAATGCTCGTGTACAAAAAATCAAGCAAAACATTGCTAAACCCAGCGCAACTCGCTTCATAATTTCCTCCTTAAAAAAATCATGTTTCGCAAAGTATAAATATACCTTACAAATCCTATTCTATTTGAAATCTCGCAAAAAGTCAACAGTTTTACATATTCACAAGTATATTTATTCCATAACGGAATGTTTTCTTTTTCGCTTTCCGATGTCATAATTTTCAATATGGAAGCACTCATCGACATTCCGAAACTTTTCGGCGAGAATTTGCGGAGGCTCAGAAAAAGCCGGAATCTCACGCAAACGCAGCTCGCGGAAATGCTCGACGTTACGCAAAAGCATCTTTCCGTTATCGAAACAGGAACGCAGTTTGTGAGTGCGCCGCTTATCGCAAAAATTGCTGCCGCGCTGAAAGTGGAGCCAGCCGAACTTTTCGGAGGAACAAGCAGCGAGACGCGGATTGCGAACGCAGTTTCCGCGCGCATAATGAATTTTATAAATCCGAAATTCGAACTCATGGCGCAGCGAATTGTTGACGACCTAAAATCCGAAAAATAGAATGCGGAAAAAATGCCCGCGAGTTTTCGTGGTTTTCGGTAGCGAAGCGAACGAAAATGCGAGCGGTGCGAGCAAACGAAAACTCGTTAAGCAGGGCTTTGCCCTGCGACGCATATTGCCACAAATTTGATTTTTCGTTAAAATGCTTTTACTATGGAATTCACTCAAGAAGCGATCGACGCGTTGCAAGTCAACGAAGTTGAAATTATGAAAAAAATCGCGGACGAACTTTCGATTCGCGTTCCGCAGGTAAGCGCGGTGATAAGCCTTGTCCAAGAAGGATGCACGATTCCTTTCATCGCCCGCTATCGCAAGGAAAAGCACGGCTCTTTGGACGAGCTTCAAGTTCGCGAATGCGACCATCTTTTTACTTCTCTCAAAAATTTGGAAGAGCGGCGTTTGGAAATCGTGCGCGGAATTTTCAAGCAGGGAAAACTCACCGAATCTCTTTACAATGCCGCGATGGGCGCAAAGACTCTTTCGGAATTGGAAGATTTGTGGGCGCCTTTCAAAAAGAAAAAAAAGACTCGCGGAATGCTCGCCGCGGAAAAAGGTCTCGAGCCTTTGGCGGATTTTATCGAAGGCGAAAATGCAGATTCCGCCGTGGAAGCCGAGGCTGAAAAATTCGTCAAAACGGACAACGAAGATTCGGCTTTGAACGTGGAAAGCGCGGCCGATGCGATTGCCGGCGCGAAGGACATTATCGCGGAACGGATTTCGCAAGATTCGAAAAACCGCGAGGATTTGCGCACGCTTTATTTGGCGAACGGACAAATCGTGACGAAGGGAATTGTTCCCGAAGGCGCGAACGCAGAAGAAGCCGAAAAAACTTCGACTTACAAAATGTACTGGGATTACCGCGAGCCTTTGGCGCAAGTCAAGCCGCACAGAATTCTTGCGATAAATCGCGCGGAACGCGAAGGCGCGTTGGAAGTGCAAATCGAAGTGAGCGTCGAGGACGGCGTTAAATCAATTCAAAAAAAATACAAGTGCGCGAACAAATATTTTTCTGAGGCCATCGAGGACGGCGTTGTGCGCCTTCTTTCGCCTGCCGTCGTCCGCGAAATTCGAAGCGACCAAACCGATGCCGCAGACAATCATGGAATCGGCGTTTTCAGCGAAAACCTGAAAAATCTTTTGATGCAGCAGCCGATCAAAGGAAGCCGCGTCCTCGGAATCGACCCGGGAATTCGCACTGGAACAAAATGCGCCGCGCTCGACGAAACAGGAAAATATTTGGGCTACTTTCTCATCAAGCAAGTGGCAGATCCCGAAGGCAGCTACAAGGCAATCAACGACGCGATTGACAAGTATGACATCCAAGTGGTGGCTGTGGGAAACGGAACTGGAAGCCAAGAAGTGCAGGCAATCGTTTCCAAAGTCATCAGCGAAAATTATTCGGACGTGATGTACACAGTTGTTGACGAAAGCGGCGCGTCCGTTTATTCTGCGAGCGACATTGCCCGCGAGGAATTCCCCGAATTGGATTTGACGATTCGCGGCGCGATTTCGATGGGAAGGCGTTTGCAAGATCCGCTTGCGGAGCTTGTCAAAATCGATCCGAAGTCAATCGGCGTTGGACTTTATCAGCACGACGTGAATCAAAAGAAACTTTCCGAAACTCTCGACGAAGTCGTGGGAAGCGTCGTGAACAATGTCGGCGTGAATTTGAACACAGCCAGCGCGAGCCTTTTGAAATACGTTTCCGGAATCACGAGCGCGACGGCAAAGAAAATCGTTGCGTACCGCGACGCGAACGGAAAAATCAAAAATCGCGAGGAACTCAAAAATGTGAGCGGCCTCGGTCCGAAGGCGTTCGAGCAATGCGCCGGATTTCTAAAAATTCCAGAAAGCGAAAATCCGCTCGACAACACTTGGGTTCATCCCGAAAATTACGAAGTGGCAGGCGAAGTACTTCCGCTGATAAAATCCGGCGAGAAAATTTCTTCCGAACTCAAAAAGAAAATCGCGGAAAAATATTCTCTCGGCGAAACCACAATCAACGACATCGTGGAAGAACTCGCCAAACCGAATCGCGATCCGCGCGACGGCTACCCTGCCCCGATCATGCAAAAAGGCGTGGTGAATTTCGAGGATTTGAAGGTGGGAATGAAAGTCACCGGCAAAATCCGCAACGTCGTGGATTTCGGCGCGTTCGTGGACATCGGTTTGCATGAAACAGGCCTCATTCATATTTCCGAGCTGAGCGACAATTTCGTTTCCGATCCGATGGACGTTATAAAAGTCGGCGACGTGAAAGATTTCACGATAATCGATTTGGACATGGCGCGAAAACGAATCAGCCTTTCGCTCAAAAGCGATGCCGCCACAAGGGGAAGCGGAGAAAATGCCAAGCGCGAAAAACCGCAATCATCTTCGAATGGCGCGAAAAAAATCGTGGTGAAAAAAGGAAGCCTTCCGCAAGGCGCGAAGAACGCAAAGCCTTCGCAGGAAAATCGCCGCCCGCCGCGCGAACGCCAAAATTTCGGCAGCGACGACGGAATGCGCTACAATCCTTTCGCCGCGCTTTTGAAAAAATAACGGTGAAAATTATTTTTGTCCGTAATATGCGTTCGGGCCGTGCTTTCGCGAATAGTGCTTTTCGATGATGTAGTCCGGAAGCGGCTTTTGCTCCGCGCGGATTTGCAGCGTGTTCATCGCCATGTGCGCCACTTCCTCAAGCACGGCGGCGTTGTAGACTGATTTTTCGGCAGTGCCGCCCCACGCGAAAGGCCCGTGTCCGCCCACCAAAACCATCGTCACTTCTTCGGGATTGAGCTTGCGCTCGCGGAAATGGCTCACGATTAGATTTCCCGTTTCCTTTTCGTAATCGTTTTGGACGGCTTCGCGGGAAAGGTACGGAGTGCACGGAACTGCCGTCTGAATGTGGTCGGCATGCGTCGTTCCGAAAAGCGGAATCTCGCGGACGGCCTGCGCCCAGCTCACGGCGAACGTCGAATGCGTGTGGATTATTCCGCCGATTTTTGCGCCGTCGCAAAGCGCGAATTCCTTGTACAAAACGGCGTGGGTCGGCGTGTCGCTTGAAGGGCGCAATTTTCCTTCCACAATATTTCCTTCCACATCGACAATGACCATGCTTTCGGCAGAAAGTTCAGGATAAGGAACTCCGCTCGGCTTGATTGCGAAAACGGCCGCGTCCTTGTCGAACGCGCTCACGTTGCCCCAAGTATAAAGCGCGAGATGCTGAGCCGGGATTTGCATGTTCGCTTCGTAAGCCTGCTGTTTCAATTCGGAATATTTTGACATAGCATTTTCTCCTATAAAAAGTCAAGAAGAAAGTTGCAACTTTCTTTCTTGACTTTTTATGCCACTTCGTAATGAAATGAGAAGTGGCATTTGATATGCAAGTTTCCAACGGAAACTTGTCATGATAAAAAGTTGACGACATTTCAGGCAACTTTTTATCATATCTCCTAATAAAACGCCGCGCTGTTTTGCAGCGCGTTTTTTTCAAAAAATCTAGAATTTCAGATTCTCGACTGCGGCGCGTTCTACTTTGAGAGTTTCCTTGTAGCCGCAAAGCCATTTGTTAAAGCCTTCTTCGTCCGCAGGATCAGGGCGAACCGTGCGGATTTTCGCGGAAGAAAAAACTTCGCTCGAAAGCCATTCGCCAAGGCTCTTCGATTTCGTGTCCGCAGAATAAGAAGCGAGCAAAGCCATTCCCCAAGGGCCGCCCTCGCCTGCCGTCTCCATCGCGGAAATCGGAGTGTGCATCGCGGCCGCCATCACTTCAAGCCCCACGCCTTCCGTCTTGAAAAATCCGCCGTGCCCTGTGAGCGAATCAATTTGAACTTTTTCGCCTTCAAAAAGCACGTCCATTCCGATGCGAAGCGTCGCCACGGCAGAATAGATTTGGCTTCGGATGAAATTCTGCAAAGTGAAATTGCAATCCTGCGAGCGCACGACAATCGGCCGCCCTTCGGAAAATCCCGTGACGCTTTCGCCCGAAATGTATCCGAGCGAATAAACGCCGCCGCAATCTTTTTCGCCGTCCTTGGCGCATCCCAAAATGCTGTCGTAAAGCTGACCTGTTCCGAATTGCGCGCCCAAGATTTTCGCGGCCTCGCCGAAAATCGAAACCCATTTATTGTATTCCGCCGTGCAAGTGTTCACGTGAACCATCGCCGTGGGCTTTCCGTCGGGAGTGGCAACAATGTCAATTACGCCGGGATATGCCTTGTAAAGCGGCTTTTCCAAAACCACCATCGCGAAAACCGAAGTGCCTGAGCTTATGTTTCCAGTTCGCGGAGAAACTGCGTTCGTTGCCGCCATTCCAGTTCCAGCGTCGCCTTCGGGAGGCGCGAGCAAAACGCCCGGCTCAAGGTCGCCTTCGGGATCGAGCCAAATCGCGCCTTCTTTCGTAAGATTTCCGCCCGATTTTCCCGCCGGCAAAACTTTCGGCAAAAGGCTTTCCAGCGGGCGCGAAATCGCGGCCTTCACCTTTTTGTTCGCGTTGAAAAGGTCGAGCATTTTTTTGTCGTAAGAACACGCATCCATATCCACTGGAAACATTCCGCTCGCGTCGCCCACGCCGAGCACTTTTTCCCCGCAAAGAATTTGATGAATGTAGCCCGCGAGCGTCGTAAAATAATCGACTTGCGCGACATGCTCTTCGCCATTTAAAATCGCCTGGTAAAAATGCGCGATGCTCCATCGCTCGGGAATCGGAAAATTGAACAAATCCGTGAGTTCCTTTGAAGCCTGCGCCGTGATCGTGTTTCGCCAAGTGCGGAACGGAACCAAAAGCCGCCCGTTTTTGTCGAACGCCAAATATCCGTGCATCATCGCGCTGATTCCCATCGCCTTGAGCCGGGAAAGCTTTACGCCGAATTTCTGCGCAACGTCCTTTTTGAGCGCGGAATACGCCGCCTTTACGCCCGAATGGATTTCTTCCATAGAGTAAGTCCAAATTCCGTCGGAAAGGACGCTTTCCCAACTGAAATCGCCCGAAGCCACCGGATTCATTTCCGAATCGATGAGGACGGCCTTTATCCTTGTCGAGCCTAGCTCGATTCCCAAAACTGCTTTTCCTTCCGAAATTTCTTGCGTGATTTTGCTGTTTTCCATAATTAAAATGATACAATATTTTTTTGAAAACGCAAGCGAAAAATTTTCAAAATTTCGCAAATTCATTCTTTATGTTTGGAAACCGAACAAAATGATAGTATTTTTGCAACATTGGTAACAAAATGACTATACCAATTTTTGCGGAACGCCCTTAAAATATTAGTTGTGAATGAAAAATTATTCACAAAACGTTTTCAACCTATGGAGGAAATTATGAAAAAGGTTGCATTATTCTCAATGGCTTTGGTTCTCGCTGCCAGCGTGTTCGCGGCAAAGCCAAAAACAATCAAAGTTGGAATCATCAACAATGATCCCAACGAATCCGGCTACCGCACTGCGAACGATCGCGACATGAAGGCCACATTCACGAAGAAAAACGGATATTCCGCTTCTTTCGCCTATAGTCTCAAGAATGACGAGCAGATTGCCGCCGCGCGCAAATTCATTCAGGACGAAGTGGATTACCTTTTGATTTCTGCCGCCGGAACTTCTGGCTGGACGAACGTTCTCAAGGACGCGCAGGATGCCGGCGTTCGCGTGATTTTGTTCGACCGCACGATTGACGCGGATCCGAGCCTTTACGAGGCTTCGATCGTTTCCGACATGGCGCAGGAAGGAAAGACGGCCGTTGATTGGCTCGCTTCTCAGAATTTGGGCACATACAATGTCGTCCACATTCAGGGCGTTATGGGTTCTGCCGCTCAAATCGGACGCACGGGCGCGTTGGATGCGAAAGTCAAGGCCGATTCAAACTGGAATTTGATCACTCAGCAGACCGCCGAATGGAACGCGGAAACCGCCCAGCAGATCGTTCAGTCTGTCATCGACTCTGGCAAAAAATTCAACGTGATTTACGCCGAAAACGACGACATGGCGAAAGGCGCGGTGGCCGCTTTGGACAAGGCGAACATTTCTCACGGAGTCGGCAAAGACGTTGTCGTGATGGGATTCGACTGCAACAAATGGGCGTTGGAAGAGCTTTTGGCGAAACGCTGGAACTACGACGGCCAGTGCAATCCGTTCCAGGCTTCATACATCAACACAATCATCAAGGATTTGGAAAACGGAAAGAAGCCCGCGCAGAAGACTGTCATCATGCAGGAAAAAGGCTTCGACGCGAAGACAATCACGAAAAAAGATGTTGACCAATACGGCATCTAATTTTTCTTGAAATTTGAAGGCGGGATTTCGGAATTTTTTTGGAATTCCGTTCCCGCCTTATTTTTTTGCAAAAAATCTAAAACTGCCAATCGCGGTTTTGTGCCGGCAACGAAGTTTCTGTCCAAAATCGCTCTTGGATTTTAATATTCGATTTTCGATTATGGAGGGAATATGCAGGACAATTCCGTTTTGGAAATGCGCGGAATTTTCAAAAGTTTTCCAGGAGTGAAGGCGCTTCAAAATGTGGACTTTACTTTGAGGCAGGGCGAAATCCACGCGCTCATGGGCGAAAACGGAGCTGGAAAATCCACGCTTATAAAAGTTTTGACGGGCGTTCATCCGAAAGACGAAGGCACGGTTTTTGTAAAAGGCTTTGAAAACGCCGTGAACATCCGCTCGCCCGAAGACGCGCAAAAAGTCGGAATCAGCACGGTCTATCAGGAAATAACGCTTTGCAACAATTTGACCGTGGCGGAAAATATGTACATCGGCCGCACGAAAGGCGCGTTCGTGGATTGGAAAAAAATGAACGCGGATGCCGCGAAGATTTTGAACGAACTGCAAATCCCGGTCGAGCCGACGGCGCAACTTTCGAGCTGCTCCATCGCGATCCAGCAAATGGTCGCCATCGCTCGCGCCGTCGATATGGAATGCAAAATCCTCATTCTCGACGAGCCGACATCCTCGCTTGACGACAACGAAGTGGCGAAGCTTTTCAAGCTGATGCTCGGACTAAAGGCGAAAGGCGTCGGAATAATTTTCGTGACGCACTTTTTGGAACAAGTCTACGAAGTCTGCGACAGAATCACGGTTTTGCGCGACGGAAAATTGGTGGGCGAATACGAAATCAAGGATTTGCCGAAAGTCGAGCTTGTCTCGAAAATGCTCGGCAAGGCTTTGGACGGACTTTCCACGGTGAAAAAGCCCGAATCGTTTTCCTGCGCTCCGGGCGAAGTTCCGGTTTACCAGGCGGAATCGCTTTGCAGCGCGTCCGGCGTAAAGCCGTTCGACTTCTCAATTTACAAGGGCGAAGTGAACGGATTCACGGGACTTTTAGGCTCGGGACGAAGCGAAAGCGTTCGCGCGATTTACGGCGCGGACAAAGTCTTCGGCGGAAAAGTCAAAGTGAACGGAAAGCCCGCGAAAATTTCCCGCCCAATCGACGCGATGAAAAAAGGAATCAGCTATCTTCCCGAAGACAGAAAGCACGATGGAATTGTGGGAGACCTTTCTGTCCGCGACAACATAATTTTGGCTTTGCAAGTTCTGAAAGGATTTTTCAAGCCGATTTCCTACGCGAAGGCGCAGGCGTTCGCCGAAGAATACATCAAGCTTTTGGAAATAAAAACCGCGAGCGCGGACACGCCAATAAAATCGCTTTCGGGCGGAAACCAGCAGAAAGTCCTTTTGGCGCGCGCGCTTCTTTCCGATCCGCAATATTTGATTTTGGACGAGCCGACGCGCGGAATCGACATCGGCACGAAAACCGAAATTCAGGAACTCGTGCTCAAGCTTGCGAAGGAAGGAAAAAGCGTCACCTTCATTTCTTCCGAAATCGACGAAATGCTGCGCACTTGTTCTCGCCTCGTCGTCATGCGCGACTTGAAGCAAGTGGGCGAGCTCAAAGGCGAAGATTTGACTCAATCTAAAATTATGGCGACAATCGCGGGAGGAGAAAAATGAATTCCAAAAATCCAAAGGAAATTGTCATGGGCCTTTTCAAAAAGCAGATTTTCATTCCGCTTGCGGCCCTTTTGATTTTGGTAATCTTCAATTTGATTGCCGATCCTTCGTTCTTCAAAATCACGATTGGCCAGAACAGCGACGGAAATCCCGTGCTTTCGGGCTACTTGATTACGATTTTGGACAACGCTTCGGAACTGGCGATTCTCGCCTTGGGAATGACGCTCGTGACGGCGGCTTCGGGCGGACAGGACATTTCCGTGGGCGCGGTAATTGCGATCGCGGGAAGCGTCGTGCTGCGCGTGCTTTGCGGAACTGAGGCGCGACCCGAAACTTTGCAGGCTCCGATAATCGTTGCGTTTTTGATCGCGTGCATTGTGTCAATGCTTTTCGGCGCGTTCAACGGAATGCTTGTGGCATACTTCAAGATTCAGCCGATGGTCGCAACGCTCATTCTGTTTACGGCGGGACGTTCGATCGCCGCCTGGATAAACAACAACGCGCTTCCAATCGTGAGCGAGCCGCGTTTCGCGTACTTCGGAAATTACATTCCGGGAATTCCGATTCCCACGCCGATTTTCATCGCGATAATCTGCATCGCGATAACGATCTTGATTTTGAAATTCACGACGCTCGGACTTTACGCGCAGTCGGTCGGAATCAACGCATCGTCATCGCGCTTGAACGGAATCGATCCGCAATTCATAAAATTCGTGACATACGTTTTTATGGGACTTTGCGTGGCGGTGGCAGGATTCATCAAGGTGAGCCGAATTTCATCGATAAATTATTCGGTCATCGCGAAGGACATTGAAATGGACGCGATTTTGGCGGTCGCTTTGGGCGGAAACGCATTGAGCGGCGGAAAGTTCAACATTTGGGCTTCGATTTTGGGCGCGTATGTGATTCAATTCTTGACGACGACGCTTTTCAAATTCAACGTGGCTTCCACCGCGCTTCCAGCGTACAAGGCGGTCGTCGTAATCGTGCTCGTAATAATCAGCGCGCCGGTTTTCCGCGAAAAAATGGCCGCGCTTTCCAAAAAAATCGGCGCGAAAAAACTCGCGGCGGCAGCGCAAGGAGGCAACTAAATGGAAAATTCGACAAACGTAAAATTGAACGAAGGTCTTGCGAAAAAGAAGCCGCTTTCGGACACGAATTTGCTGCTTTTGATTACGGTTGTGGTTTTCGCGGTGATGTATCTGTGCTCGATAATTTTCTTGGGCGCGGGATTCCGCAAGCCTCAGACATTTTTCAACATGCTCAACGAAAACGCATCGCTGATAATTCTTTCGTGCGGATTGAGCCTCGTGATGATTACCGGCGGAATCGACATTTCCGTGGGAACGATGACGGCTTTGGTTTGCATGTGCTGCGCGGTTCACCTTGACTTCAAGGGCGGAAACGTTGGCGGCGCGATCGCAATCGCGCTTTTGATTGGCGCGGCGTTCGGACTTGTGCAAGGATATTTGGTGGCGTTCCTCGACATTCAGCCTTTCATCGTAACGCTCGCGGGAATGTTCTTTGCCAAGGGAATGACGACCATCGTCAATTCCACGCAGTTCAATGTCCAAAACGAAGCGTTCGTAAAGCTCGTGGAAACAAGGATTTATGTTCCGGGCGTCGGCTCGACGAACAAACTTGGTAAATGGATTCCGGCTTACGTTGAAATCGGCGCGATTGTCGCGATTCTCGTAGTTGTCCTGCTTTTCTTCGTCCTGCGAAAAACGAAGCTCGGGCGGAATTTCTACGCGGTGGGCGGAAACGCGCAAAGCGCGAACATGCTCGGAATAAACGTGCGCCGCACGAGATTCTTGGCGCATTTCATTTGCAGCATGCTTGCGGCGGTGGGCGGATTCGTCTACTTTTTGCACGTCGGATCTGGCTCGCCATCGCACGCGGCTGGCGCGGAAATGAACGCCATAGCGTCCTCGATTATCGGCGGCACGATGCTCACTGGAGGCGTCGGCAACATCGCCGGAACTTTCTTCGGAGTGCTTTCGCTCGCAACGATAAAGAACATCGTCTCGTCGCTCGGACTTGACGAAGCGTGGTGGACGAACATCACAGTGGCGTTTATGATTTGCTTGTTCCTGCTGATTCAAAGCATCGTGCTTTCGCGCAAGAACAAAGACAAGGCGTAAATTTTAATTCCGCGTTTTCCTGAATTGAAGCGGCGAAATGTCGTTCATCTTCTTGAAGGCGCGGATAAAATTTTCGCATTCCTTATAATTCAAGATTTCGGCAATCTGCGCAATCGTCTTTTCGCTTGTCAAAAGAAGGGCGATTGCCTTTTCGTTCAAAAAGAATTTCAAATCCTGCGCGGGCGAAACTCCGAAACTTTCCTTGTACAAAACCGAAAAGTGGCTTCGCGTCAAAAAGAAATTCTCGCTCATCGCACGCACAGTCCATTTTTCGGGATTGCGCCTTATTTCGCCGCGCAATTGTTCGAGCCGAAAAAGCGTCTCGCTTTCGCGCTGCGCCTTTTGGTCGGGAAAAATTCTCGCGCACTGAAGCTTCTTGAGCACGCCGATCGCGTTCTTCGTAAGCTCGTAGTCGTGATTCGCGCCCTTGTCGGTGAGAAGCCAAGTGATGTTCTGCATTTCGGTTTTTATCACGTCGGAATCTTTCACATAAAAAACTTCGTCCACAGGCAAATTGAAATCCTTGTAAAAACTCCTGTCCTGCGGAGGCGTGCGGAATCTGATGTAGTCGTTTTCGAATTTCCCGAAGCGGCCGTAATAATCCTGCGGCGTGCCGGGCTTGTACAAAATGCACGCATTTGCCTGAGTTTCGATTCTGCGCTCGCCGAGAGTAATCACCATCGGCGAATAAAAATGCAGGAGAACCCATTCGAACGTTCCCTCGGGAATGTTGATTCGAAAGCCCTCCGACTCGCATTTTTTGTAAAAGCCGCCGTAGAAATTTATATCCACATTTTTATGATAAACCGAAATTCGCGGATTTGCAAGTTTCTTTTTGAAAAAAATTTTTCGCTTTTTCGCAAGACGCGATTCTCGAACAATTTGCCATTCAAACAAACTGTTTTCATCGCGCATTGACGCAAATGCTTTTTTCAATTATCATATTCTTTTAAGGAGAAATTTTTATGAAAGGAATCATCCTTGCCGGCGGATCTGGCACAAGACTTTATCCGCTTACAAAAGTGACATCAAAACAACTTTTGCCCGTTTATGACAAGCCAATGATTTTTTATCCGCTGTCCACGCTTATGCTCGCGGGCATACGGGACATCCTCATAATTTCCACTCCGGCGGATCTTCCCAATTTTGAAAAATTGCTCGGCGATGGTTCGCAATATGGAATCAATTTGAGCTACAAAGTGCAGCCGAGTCCCGATGGACTTGCGCAGGCGTTCATCCTCGGCGAAGATTTCATTGGCGATGATGCTTGCGCAATGGTGCTTGGCGACAATATTTTTTATGGCAATGGATTTGGAACGATTCTTCGCAATGCCAAAAAAAATGCGGAAGAAAACAATCGCGCGACTGTTTTCGGCTATTATGTGCCCGACCCGGAGCGTTTCGGCGTTGTCGATTTTGATGAAAACGGCAAGGCACTTTCCATCGAAGAAAAGCCGTCCGCCCCGAAAAGCAATTATGCCGTAACGGGCTTGTATTTCTATCCGGCAGGCGTGAGCAAAAAAGCGAATCAAGTCAAACCTTCTGCTCGCGGAGAATTGGAAATCACCACATTGAATGAAATGTATCTTGACGAAAGTTTGCTTGATGTTCGGATTTTCGGGCGCGGTTTCGCGTGGCTTGACACAGGAACGATGGACAGCCTTCTTGACGCTTCGAATTTTGTCCAAATGGTGCAAAACCGTCAAGGCATCGAAATTTCGGCTCCCGAGGAAATCGCGTTCATCAATCAATGGATTGACAAAGAAGGACTTTTAAAGTCCGCCGAAAATTACGGCAAGTCTCCGTATGGAGTGCATCTCAAAGCCGTGGCGGAAGGAAAAGTAAAATATTGAGGAATGAATCTGAAAGCCGCCGCGAGATTTTATTTCGTAGTTGGCTTTTGTGGATTCATCGCTGAAAAAATATGGACAATTAAAATAGGCAACTAAAATGGCGTTGCCTATTTTAATGACGAGTTTTCTGCGAAAACTCGCTTATTCACTGCCATTTTTCACTGCGTTGCAAAATGGCGTTTTTCAG
>CAMWIU010000009.1 GCA_947174385.1 uncultured Treponema sp. | reverse complement strand
CACGGGAGGCGAATTTCCCGCGCCTGAAAAGACGAAGAATTTTTGGGAAAGCCCGCTCGTTTTCAGCGAGGCAAGGCGGCCTGATTTTGTCGTGGCGGCGGATTCCGGAATAGACGCGCTTCGCGTTTATTGCGATTACTTTGACATTTCTGAATCGAATCCTCGCGCGGCGGAAAGTTTCCGTCCTAGAATCGACTTTTCGCCCGACTTGATTTTGGGCGACTTCGATTCGATTTCCGACTTGAAAATCCTTGCGAAATATCCCGATGAAATCATAGAAAAGTCGCCTTCGTACAAGGACTTGACGGACACGGAGCTTGCGATAAATTCCGTGCGCGCTCGCTTCAAAAACGCTTTCATAACGCTCGTAGGCGGCGCGGGCGGACGCGCGGATCATTTTTTGGGAATATTCGACCTTTTCGGCGGAAGGCTTTCGCCCGACGCTTGGCTTTGCGGCGAGCAGGTTCTCTTGAACGCGCGAAAGCGAAAATTCTTCGTGGAAAACCTCGAAGCCGGAAGCCCGGTTTCTGTGGCGCGCGCCTCGCGCGAATTTCGCGGCGGAAAAATCACAACGCGCGGGCTTGAATGGGAAAGCTGCGTTTTCAGGAAGCGCGGAATGCCGAGCATCAGCAACACGATTTCGCTAGAATATTTCAAGGAAAAACGCCCCGTAGAATTCTGTTTCAAGCGCGGCGCGTTCGTCCTTATTCTGCCGATTTCAGCGAGAATCTCAATCGCGGAAATTTAAACTATTCAATATTCACTAATAACTATTAACTCAAACAACCCCTGCGCTCAACGCGAGAATTCCCCTTGCTACGATTCCGCACGCGGCGGAAAGCGCGATGCAAAAAACGTAGAACGCCAAAAAGATGCTTTTCTTCCACGAATAGAATTTCGAAAATATGCTGTCCAAAATCGTCACTATGATCGACGCGACCGAAAAGAAAAATAGCGTCACCGCTACGAACATCGTCTCGCGCAAAATGAGCGTCTGGCTTGAATCCAAAAATCGCTGAAAATTTCCCGCGACGTAGAGCAGAGCGGACGAAATCAAAAGCAGGAACGTGAAAAGCGTCATGCGGAAAAGAATTTTCTGCATGAGGTACACGAAAGGCGCGAATCTCATCCTAAAAACTTTTGGCTTCATCGTATTGAAAACAATTCCTCTTTTCGTTAAAATATAGCAAAGGATTTTTTTTCTTTCAAGGGGAATTTCGTGAAAAAAAGCACTTCGTTTTTTATGTGCCTGATCATCTTGCTGGCGGCGGGCGGCTTCGCGTTTTATTTGGGCTGGTCACAGTTCAAGGTGAAGCCGGGAGATGTCGGAATCTTGGTTTCGAAGACTGGCGGAACGAATCCAAAGCTGATAACGCACGAGCGTTTTTCATGGAACTGGGAATTCCTCATTCCCACGAACGCTTCGCTTTTGACTTTTACGCCGAAGCCTTACGCTTTCGAAAAATCCGTGGGCGGATTCCTGCCGAGCGGAAAGGAATACGAAAAAGTTTACGGCGGCGCTGTGGACTTTTCGTATTCGTTCGTCTTTTCGATAACGCTGAAATGCTCGGCGGAACAAATCGCAAGACTCGTCGCCTCGAACGAAATTTCAAGCCAAGACGATTTGGAAAAATTCCTCGAACGCGCGGCCTCTGTAGCATGCGCCGCCGCCTCGAACGCCGCGATTTCCGCCTTGGAAAATGGAGAAGTTGCTTCCGTGGAAGGCGCGAAAAAAATCATGGAAGAGGCTGCGGAAGGCGGCTTGAAAAACTGTTCGCTTGAATCGCTTGAAATCATTTCGCATTCCGTTCCCGCCATCGCGCTTTACAAAAGTGCAATGGCTTCTTACGGCGATTTCATAAGGAAGCTGGAAGAATCGATTTCCGAAGAGGCGAGGCTTTCGGCGGAGGAAAGCTCGCGCTTTTCTTCTGCGATAAAGAAAATGGAAATTCTCGGCGATACGCTCAAAAAATATCCCGAACTTTCCGAAATTATGAAAAACTCCGACAACGTTTCCAAAATTTTGGAAGCGATAAATTCGATGCAATGATTCACTTGATTTTTTAGGAGACTAAAATTGGAAAAAAGGATTTTCGCGATTCGCGGCGCGACAAGGGCGGAAAATTCCCGGGAATCGATTTTGCAGAACGTCGAGTCGCTTTGCAAGGAAATTTTCGAAAAGAACAATGTGCTTTCCGAGGACTTAGTTTCGATAATGTTCACGCAGACGCGCGACCTTGACGAGCTGAATCCTTGCTACGCGCTTCGTCACGGAGATGTCGGAATCGACGTTTCTTCGGTCGCGCTTTTTTCGACGAACGAGCTTGAGATAAAGGGAATGCTTTCGCGGACGATTCGCGTGATGGTCACGGCGTACCTTCCGCAGGGTTCGAAAATTTCTCATGTCTACAAAAACGGCGCGGAAGTCCTGCGCCCGGATTTCGCAAAATGAAAATATGGATGGCCGCCCGCGAATATTCGGGCATCGCGGAATCAGGCGGCGTGAAGAACGTAGTCCGCTCGCTTTCTGAAAGCCTCGTCAAATTGGGACACGAAGTCACATGCTTCGTTCCGTTCTATGGCTGCGCGGAAACGGAATTCATTTCGGATTTTTCGCGAGCGGAATCTTCCGCAAAAGTTTCTTGCGCCGGAAAAAAAATCCGCGTGGACTTTTCAAGCGGATTTCTCTGCGGCGTGAAAATCGTCCTTGTGGGCGCGGAATGTTTTTCCGAAAAGAAAAACGTCTACACTTATTGCCTTGCGGATTTGGAAAAATTCCCCGAAAAGAAAGTCGGGGAGGGCTACGCCGACAATCACCTTATGAACACGGTTTTCCAAAAGGCGATTTTGGCTTTCGGCGAAGAATTGTGCGCGGAGCGCGATTCGCCCGACGTGATTCATTGCCATGACGCATGCGTCGCGGCTTTGCCTTCGATCATAAAAAAATTCCGAAAAAAGAATTTTTCCGCCACGAAATTCATCGTCTCAATTCACAACGCGGGCCCATATTATCACCATGAATTCGCGAGCGTTTCCGAGGCAAAATCCTACACCGGCTTGCCCGAAAAAATTCTCACCCGCGCGACGAATTCCGGCCGCGTCGAGCCATACTTGCTTGCCGCGGAAAGCGCGGTTCTTTCCACTGTCTCGCCATGGTACGCCGACGAGCTTTTGGACGCGAGCAATTCTTGCACCGACGGGCTTTCGCAGATTTTCGCAGAGCGCAAGACTCGCATCGTCGGAATCACGAACGGATTCGATTCATCGCGCTACGCGCCCGAGGACACTTCGCTTTCCACTTTGCCGTTTCCTTTTTCGCCCGAAAAACTTGACTTGGAAGGAAAATGGAAGACGCGGGAATTTTTTTTGAAAAGCATCTATTCGGAATTTTCCGAGGAAAACCGGGAGCGGAAAAAGTCGCTTGAGCGCAGCGGATTTTTGGACGGCGAGGGGAAAATCTATTTTTCCTATCACGGAAGGCTTGTCCGCCAAAAAGGAATTCTCGTCTTGCTCGACGCGGCGCGGGAAGTGCTCCAAAAAAACAAGGACGCGCGTTTCATCATAAACGGGCAGGGCGAAGAATCGCTTCATGAAATGTGCCGCTCGTTCGCGCAGGAAAATCGGGGGCGCGTTGTGTTTTTCTACGGCTATGAAAAATCATCGAGCAGGCTTTTTACCGCGAGCGCGGATTTCGCCGTTCTTCCGAGCGAGTTCGAGCCTTGCGGCACGGAAGACTACATAGCGCAAATTTTCGCCACGATTCCAGTGGCGCACGCGACTGGCGGACTGAACAAGATCATCGACGGAAAGACAGGATTTTTGTACGAGCCGAACGACGCGGAAAATTTGGCGGAAACGCTTCTGCGCCTCGCGCGTGAAAGGCTCGAGCATCCTGAAAAATTCCACGCGATAATCCAAGAAGCCGCGCGGCACGTCAAGACGCGCTATTCATGGGATTCGGTGGCGGAAGAATACGTGAGGCTTTACGGGGAATGAAAGGCGAGTCTCTCGGAACGGAAATTTTCGCCTTTTTCATTTTTTTTGCGATTTCCGCTTGACTTTTTTTTGCAAAAATATTAGAATATTCCTCACGTCAAGCGTAGAACGTTTGCTGCTTTAGCTCAGCTGGTAGAGCACGTGATTTGTAATCTCGGGGTCGTGGGTCCAAGTCCTACAAGCAGCTATTGGGGAGTTTCCCGAGTGGTCAAAGGGGACAGACTGTAAATCTGCTGGCTACGCCTTCGTAGGTTCGAATCCTTCACTCCCCAAAACTTCGCAAGAAAGAACCCGCAGAAATCTCGTGGGTTCTTTTTGCTTTTATGCCAAAGTGGGGTGGAATTTTGGCGGAAGACTCGCGTTTTTACAAGGACGGGCTTAAGTTCGAATGCCAACGCTGTTCGGACTGCTGCCGCATTTCCCCGGGATTCGTGTACCTTTCAAAAAACGATTTGACAAATCTTTGCGATTGGTTTAAAATGAGCGAGGACGATTTCATAAAAAAATATTGCCGCTGGGTTCAGTACTATGGCGTGCGCGAGGCTCTTTGCCTTTTGGAAAAGCGGAACTACGATTGCGTTCTTTGGGAAAACGGCTGCACGGCTTACGGAGCGCGTCCTGTGCAATGCTCGACATATCCGTTTTGGCCGTGGATTTTGAAAAGCCGCGAGGCGTGGGATGCCGAAGCCAAGGATTGCAAGGGAATGAATTGCGGCGCGCTGCGTTCGGCGCAGGAAATCGACGAGCAAAAATTTTTGTACGAGCACAATACGCCGATAACGCGCGAATTGTCCGCGAATTGTCCGTGAATTGAAGCGGGATTTTTTGGAGAAGAAATTTTGGACGTAAAATTTTGGGGAGTACGAGGTTCTCTGGCAGCGCCGCTTTTGCCCGAGCAAGTTCAGGCAAAGATAAACGCGGCCGTTCAAATCATTCAGCCCAAGGATTTGGAAAGCCAAGACGCGCGCCAAAAATTCCTTTCGTCGCTTCCGCCTTATGTTTATGGAACAATCGGAGGAAACACGCCTTGCGTTCAGGTTACTTCGTCTTCCAATGACGTGCTGATTTTTGACGCGGGCACAGGAATGCGTGCGCTTGGTTTGGATTCACGCATTGCGGCGGTCACTCACTATTCGCTTTTTCTTTCGCACTTGCATTGGGATCACATTCAAGGATTTCCTTTTTTCGGACCGCTGTACGATTCAAATGTTACGATTGATATTTATTCGCCAGTTGAGGACATTGCTGAAATGTTCGCAAGGCAAATGCGCGCGCCTTTCTATCCTGTGGATTTCAACGTGGTCAAGGACAGGATAAAATTCAACGTGATTTTGCCTGGCAAGGAATGTCGCGTAGGTGGCGTTACTGTGGTTTGCTGCAAGATGAATCATCCCGGGGATTCGTATTCGTATTCGGTGGAGGAAGACGGAAAAAAAGTCGTCTACGCCACGGACATCGAGCTTTCTGATTTTGAAGCCGACGACGATGTTAAGAAAGTTTTCGGTGGCGCGGATGTCGCGATTTTGGATTCGCAGTACACTCCGCAGGACGCGCTTGGCAAAAGCAAGTGGGGACACTCGGCGTTCAGTTATGCCTTGGATTTTGCCGTGGAAATGAACGTCAAAAAAATGTACCTTTTCCATTACGATCCTTCCTACGACGACAAGAAAGTCAATTCGATTTTTCAGTCGGCGAAAATGTATTCAAAATCCATATCCACGGAAAAGCTCGAAGTCGAGCTTGCGATCGAAGGGAAAAGTTTCAGCCTATGACGCAAGCGAATTTTTCCTACGAATTTTCGGGCGAGGAACTGAAGTCGCTCGCGCATTTTTTGAGGGCTCGGCAGGACAAGCTTCCGCGCGAGCTTTTCGCCTTTTCCCGCGCCGTGCAAGACGAATTGTACGGACGGCTTTCAATCGACGAAGTGGAGAAATTCTGTAAAAATGAAATTTGCTAAAAAAATCCTTGTTGCGCTTTTCGTGCTGGCGGCTCTTTGTTTGGCGGCGGCGTTCGCGGCTTTCTTTTACGTCAAAGATGCGGCTTCCGCGCTCGACGAAATTCAAAACGAAAAAATCATGCGCCTCAAAATCGAGCGCGGAACTACGGCGCGTGAAGTGGCGGCGAAACTCGGCCAAAACGGAATGATAAAAAACGAGCGCGTCTTTTATTTGCTCGCGCGTTTTCCGAATCTCGCATACTTGATTTTCCCGAACGCGCACCCCGGCATTTTCACCGTAAAGGCAGGCGTTTGCGAGATTTCAAGCGCGATGGACGCTGCGAGAATCTACAGCGTAATTTCTGCGGGACTTGATGAGCAGACGAAAATTTCGATTCCGGAAGGACTCACGATTTCAAAAATCGCAGAACGCTTCGAAGCGGCGGGAATCTGCTCGGCGAAGGAATTTTCTTCGGCATGCCGCGACGAAAATTTTTTGAAGGAAATCGCCCTTCCGTTCAAAAGCGCGGAAGGCTATCTTTTCCCCGACACTTATTCTTTCGTTCCGAATTCGGATGCGAAAAGCTGCGTCCGCGCGATGGTGAAAAATTTTTTCGAGAAAACTTCGGGAATAAAAAATTTCGCGGACGCTTCCGAAGAAAGGCGCAATCAAATCGTGATCCTCGCTTCCGTAGTCGAGCGCGAATATCGCGTGGCGGACGAAGCCCCGATGATTGCGAGCGTTTTTTCAAATCGAATCAAAAACCGCATAGGGCTTTATTCGTGCGCCACTGTGGAATACGTCATCACGGAAATTTTGGGGCGACCGCATCCCGACATCATCACGTTCGACGATCTCAAAATCGAAAGCCCTTACAACACTTATTTGCACGAAGGGCTTCCGCCCGCGCCCATTTCAAATCCAGGGCTTGTCGCGCTTTCTGCGGCTGCGAATCCAGCGCAAAGCGACTTTTTCTATTTCCGCCTTATGGACGAGGAGGAAGGTCGGCACGTTTTCACGAAAACGCTCGAAGAGCACGAAATGCAGAATTTGATTTTCAAGACGAAAAAAATGTCGCGCTAGGCGAGGCCTCGAAAAATGGCGGGTTTCATTTCAAAAGACACAATCGAAAAAGTGCGCGAGAGCGTGGACATCGTTTCGCTCATCGGCGACTACACGAATCTCACGCGGCGCGGCTCGCAGTATTGGGGCTGCTGTCCGTTCCACAACGAAAAGACTCCTTCGTTCACCGTCGATTCGGTGAAAAAATTCTACCACTGTTTCGGCTGCGGGGTTGGCGGCGACGCGATAAAATTCGTGATGGAAATGGAAAGCCTTTCCTATCCCGACGCGATTTCGGAACTCGCGAAAAAAAACAACATTGAAGTCACTTACGAATCTGGAAGCGGAAACGTGAAAATCGAGCGCGACGGCGACTTGGACACGGTTCGCGAAGTGTACGACAGGATCGCATCGACGTTCCATTTTTTTCTCACGCAAAACCAAATGGGGCGCGAGGCTTTGGAATACATCAAAGGCAGGGGACTTTCCGAAGAAACTATTTCCAAGTTCAAGTTGGGATACGCGCCTTCCGACCGCACTTGGCTGAAAAAATTCCTGCTTCAAAAAAATTATTCCGCGCAATTCCTTTCAAAGACCGGGCTTTTCAGCAAGAATTATCCCGACATCGCGCTTTTTTCAGGCCGCCTGATTTTTCCGATTTTCGACAGGAAGGGTGAGGCGGTCGCGTTCGGCGGAAGGATTTTGGGAGACGCGGACGGACCGAAATATCTCAATTCGCCCGAGCTTCCTCACTACAAAAAGCGCGAGACATTGTATGCGTTCAACTTCGCGAAAAAGTCGATTCAGCAGAAAAAAACGGTGATTCTCTGCGAAGGCTATATGGACGTGATCGCCTATCATCAATGCGGAATCGACAACGCCGTAGCTCCTCTTGGAACGAGCCTCACCGAGCAGCAGCTGAAAATCCTGCAAGGCTTCGCGGACACCGTGCTCCTTTCGTTCGACTCGGACGGGGCGGGACAGAACGCCACCAAGCGCGCGATTTTGATGTGCCGCGAATTCAACTTCACGACGAAAATAATCAGGCTTTCTGGCGCGAAAGATCCTGCGGAAATTATGATAAAATTCGGCCCTGAAACCTTGACAAAATCCGTGGAAAATGCTATATTAGATAGCGATTTTCTATTGTCCAAACTGAAGGAATCGTATCCGTCGGATTCGCCCGACGACAAGACCAAGGCCGCGCTTGCCTTCTTCTCGTACGTGGATTCGCTTCGCTCGGACATTCAAAAGGAATCGAGCCTTGAGCAGTTGGCTCAAAGTTTCAATCTTGCGCCGGAGGCTGTAAAAAGGGACTTCAACAATCGCAGTGGCGCGCGCGGACGCTTGAACGCCAAGACCGAGCACGGACAGAACGGAACAAAGCAGGTAAAGCCCAACGCCGAACTTCGCGCCGTACTCGCCGTCATATCCAATCCTGATGAGTATCAGAAAATGCGCCGCGAACTCACTTCCGATGACTTTGAAGATCCTATGGCGAGAGAACTGTTTTTGAATCTGGAGGAATGTTACAGAAAAGGCGAAGTGTCATTATCGGCAATGCTTGTCCAATCACAAGACGAGGAAATTCAGCGGCAAATAACGGGCGCATCCGCATCGGACGAATTTCACGGCGATATGGCCAAATACATTGACGACAGCATCGCGCTGATAAAACGGAAGTCGCTCAAACGGAAAAGCAAAAAGCTTTCCGAGCGCATAAAAGAATTGCATCCGGTTACTTCCGACGACGAAACGCTTTTGAAAGAATTTCTTTCGGATAAAATGCAGATTGACAGACACTTGAGGCAGCGTTGAGCCGCCTTGAAAAAAGGAAACAAAATGGAAAAAGAAGAGCTTGACTCTTTGGTTTCAAAAATTTTAGAAAAAGATAAAAAAGTTTTCAATTGGGATGAAATCGCCGAAGCCGTGGGCACAGAAATAGTGAGCAGCCAGGAAAAAAGCGAGATTCTTATGACGGAACTTGAACGGCGCGGAATTTCGATTCAGGAAGTAATCCCCGACCTGCCTGAAGAAGACGAGGAAAACCTTGTCGTGGACAATGACGACGATGGCGACATCGCCGAAGACGTTGAGTCCAAGATTGTCGAGCAGGCCGAAAAGGAAGCGGCAATTCCGCCAAAAAAGCGTCTTGTTGGATTCGACAAGGACGCGGCTTCTTCTGACGATCCTATTCGCCTGTACCTTCGTGAAATTGGCAAGGAAGCTCTCCTTTCCGCCGATCAGGAAGTCGTGCTTTCAAAGCAGATGGAGGACGGCGAGAACATTATAAAAAATGTGATCAAGAATTCCGGAAAGATGATTCCTGAATTTTTCGTCGTGGCGCAAAAGGCATTTTCCCGAATCGACTTGCATGAGCCGGGGCGCGCGCGCAAGGAAATCACCGAGGAAATGGCGGAAAAACGCCGCCTCAAGAACGCTTATTCCGAACATCTCAAGCCGATTCTTCCTGAACTCAAGCAATACATTTTGCTAAAGCGTCAGCTTTTTGATTTGGATTCTAACGCGAAAATTCAGGACAATAAGGAAATCCTTTCCCTTCAGAAAAAGATTGTGCCGCAGCTTCAGAAAATCGACATGCAGTCCGAGGAAATCGACAAGTTCAGCAACGATTTCATAGACGTAAAGGACAAGATTGAAGAGTATCGGCACAAGCAGGAAAAGCGGATGAAAGAGTTGCGGATTTCCGACCCAACTGATTTGCGCCGCCTTGGTCGCCGTCTCGCCATCAGGCACGAAGCCGCAAAACTCGAGCAGGATTTGGGAATGTCCGCCGATCAAATCCGCGATGTCTACACGCAAATCCAAAAAATTGACCGCAAGCTTCAGCGGCTGGAATTTGAATTCGAAAATTCCATTGACGACATCCTTCAAATGGAAAAGGAAATCGAGCGCGGTCGCCACATGATGGAAGTGGCGAAAAACCATCTCATCAACGCAAACCTGCGTCTTGTCGTTGCCATCGCGAAAAAATACACGAACCGAGGCTTGCAGTTCTTCGACCTTGTTCAGGAAGGAAACATCGGGCTTATAAAGGCCGTGGAAAAATTCGAATATCGCAAGGGCTACAAATTTTCCACTTACGCCACGTGGTGGATTCGCCAGGCGATCACGCGAAGCATTTCCGACCAGGCGCGCACGATTCGCGTTCCAGTCCACATGATCGAGCAGATAAACAAAGTCGTTCGCGAGATTCGCAATCTCATGCAAAAACTCGGGCGCGAGCCGACCGACGAGGAAATCGCGCAGCAACTGGGCTGGCCGGTTTCACGGGTAAAGCAGGTGAAGAACGTCGCGCGCGAGCCGATTTCGCTTGAAACCCCGATTGGCGAGGAAGAGGATTCTTTGCTTGTCGATTTCATCGAGGACAAGGAAGTGGAAAATCCCGCGTCCAAGACGGCGTACACTTTGCTTCAAGAGCATTTGGGCGAAGTGCTCAAGACTCTTCCTTTGCGCGAACAGGAAGTCTTGAAAATGCGCTTCGGGCTGGACGACGGATATTCGCTCACGCTTGAGGAAGTCGGACTTTATTTTAACGTTACGCGCGAACGAATCCGCCAAATCGAAGCGAAGGCTTTGCGCCGCCTGCGGCATCCTCGCCGCGCCACCGGTCTCCGCGATTACATCGAGATATAGTGCTTGCAATTTATTTCGATTTTTGGTAAAATATTTAGAATTGAATTGATTTTTTTTAGGGGAAATAAATGGAAAAGACACTTGAAATGACCGAAGTTCTTGAAAGACTTAAAAAGCTTCAGGATATCCTCGCGCAAAAATATGCGCTTAAACGCAAAATCGACGAGGCGCCGAAGCAGCTCAATTCGCAGGAAGAACTTTTGTCTCGTCTCAAAAAAGAATACATTGAAAAGAATTCAAAGTACGAGGCTCTCAAGGAAAAAATTTCCGAAATAAAAGAGCATCTTGAAGAAGCCGTGAAATTGCGCGAGGCTGGCGAAAAGGGAATGGACAACATTTCCACCCATCGCGAATACGAAGTGCTGGACAAGCAGATTGCCGAAGCCACGGAACGCGAAAGCGCGCTCCGCCGCGAGCTTCAAAAAGAGGATGGCAATTTCGCAGAGCTCAACGAGAACATCAAGGCGGATGAAAATTGGATTGAATTGCAGGAAAAGGAATTGAATGAGGCTCGCGCGTCGCTTGATAAAGAAACTAACAGTCTCAGGAAGGAACTTTCCGCGCTTGAAAAGAAAGAATCCGCCATCGCTCCTGGACTTGACCAGGAAATAGTTTATAAATTCCAGAGAATCATCCAGCGCAACAGCGAAGGAATTGTCGCGGTGAAAGGCGGCGTGTGTGGCGGATGCCACATGATTTTGCCTGCGCAGTTCGCCAACGAAGTACATGACGGCGAGAAGATTTTGTTCTGCCCATATTGCAGCCGAATCCTGTTTTATCAGGAAACAAAGGAAGACGAGGAAGAGTACTTTGCGATGAATGACGCTGGAAGTCTCCTTGATCTTGACGATGAATTCGACGATGATGACGAAAAAGAGGACGAAGTCGAAGACGATGAATTCGAGAAGTCAGAATACGACGAGGATGAAGAAGAGGAAAGCGAGGAAGTAGAGGATTAGTCTGCAATTCGCGGAAAAGAAACATGGTCGCGCCGCAGGTTGATGATGAAATCTTCTTGCGGCGAGGAAAAGTCCGGGCTCCGCCGGAAAGAATGCCGGGCAATAACCGGGGGATTTCGAAAGAATCGCTTTGCGAAAATTTTGAAATCCACAGAGAGCGCAACAGAAAACATACTGCCCGTTTATGCGGGTGATGGTGAAAAGGCGTGGTAAGAGCACACCGGCCGCTCGGCAACGGGCGGCGCATTGCAAGCCTCATTTGGAGCAAGGTCAAGAAGCGGCGGCATTTCCGGGTCATGCCGCAGGTAGACCGCTAAAGTTTTCGGGCGACCGGAAATTCAGATAGATGGCCATTGGCGGAATTCCGCCAGCCAGAACCCGGCTTACCGTTTCTTTTCCGTTTTTATAGATTGGGTGGGGAAATGAAAAGGGCGCAAAAAGCGTACAGGACGGTTGGAAAGAACAGAAACAGGCTTCTCCCATTTTTGCTCGGCGGAACGTTCGTGCTGGCGATTCTGTCCGTCGGCTCGCTTTTTTTCTACCGTTCAATATCAAAACGCATCCACACGAATCCTTCGATAGCCATGCTCAGGGACAATTGGAAGGTCTACGACTACGAGACCGTTTACGACATTTCAGGCGCGCTTTTGGAAAAAAATCCGTTCTATAACAACACCGCGCTCACTTATCGCGGATATGCGGCGTTCTATCTTGCGCTGGCGGCGACTGTTCCCGCGCAGGCGCAGAACTTTATCGACGAGGCGGTGCGCGCGCTCCGTCTTGCGGCGATGCACGCCAAAGAAAGGACGCTTCCGCAAATATATTATATGCTCGGCAAGTCTTATTTTTACAAGAATTCGATTTTTTCGTATCATTATTATGCGGACATGGCGTTGCGGTATCTTTTGCTCGCGAGGGATTCGGGCTACGAATCAGACGACATTTCGGAATATTTGGGGCTTTGCTACGCGCAGTTGGGAATGACGACGCAAAGCATCGCGGCGTTCAGCGAGGCGCTTTTGATTCGGGAAAGCGACACGCTTCTTCTTGCCATCGCCGAACAATATTTCAAGGGCGAACAGCCCGCCACGGCAAAGCAATATCTTTTCAGGATAATCCAGCGTTCGGACGACGACTTTCTTGTGATGAGAAGCCGCGCGCTTTTGGGAAACATTCTGCTTGGCGAAGGCGATTTCGACGGAGCGGAAAAGGAATTCGAAGCGATTATCGAAAAGAACGACAATTCGGCAGATGCTCACTATGGGCTTGGACTTGTGTACGAGTCTCGCGGAAATTTGGCGAAGGCTCGCGCCGAATGGAGAAAAACTTTGAGAATTCAGGTGAATCATGCCGACGCGCTCGGCAAAATTCAATATTATCGGTAGTAAATGGAGGCTGAGATTGGGTCATTTTGTAACTGATATAGGAATCGACTTGGGAACTTGCAACACGCTCATATACGTGCGCGGAAAGGGAATCGTAATCGACGAACCTTCGGTGGTTGCCGTGGAAAAAGGCACAAGCCGAGTCGTTGCGGTCGGTGCTGAGGCGAAAAGGATGCTTTGGAAAACTCCGAACAACATCATCGCCACGCGCCCGCTCGCAGACGGTGTTATCGCGGACATCGACAGCTGCGAGAAAATGATAAAATATTTTATCGCAAAAATAATTCCGCGCCACAGGTTTTTCACTTCTACACGAATGAAAATAGGAATCCCTTCGTGCATCACGGAAGTGGAAAAACGCGCTGTAATCGAGGCCGCTCTCAAGGCGGGAGCGCGCGAAGTGGAAGTGATTCCGGAAAGTCTCGCGGCGGCAATCGGCGCGAAGATTCCGATTTATGAGCCTGCGGGACACATGGTCTGCGACATCGGCGGTGGAACGGCTGAAATTTCTGTAATTTCGCTCGGCGGCATGGTAATAACATCATCGATTCGCGTGGGCGGAAACAAATTCGACGAAGCAATCGTAAAGCATATCCAGCAGAAATTCGGGCTTGTAATCGGTCAGCAGACGGCGGAACGGCTCAAAATTGAAATCGGCAACGCTTCTTCCGACCGCAGCATCGAGAAGATGGAAATAAAGGGCGCGGACGCTTCGAACGGACTTCCTCGAAGGCTTGAGATTGACAGCGTGGAAGTGCGCGAAGCCCTCAAAGGTCCTGTGAACATGATTGTCGAGGAAATCAAGAACACGCTCGGACACACTCCGCCGGAACTCGCCGCGGACATAATCGAGCGGGGAATCGTGATGACGGGCGGCGGCTCGATGCTGAAAGGACTTCCAAAGCTCATTTCCAAGGAAACGAACGTTCCCGTCATTTTGGTGGAAAAGCCTTTGGAATGCGTCGCTTTGGGCGCGGGCGAAGCGTTCGAGCTTTTCAAGGACATGTCGAGCGATCGTTCGGTTTACGACAACCTAAATATATAGCATGCAGAAAAAGCCGTTTTTCGTTTCCTATTTTTCGGAATTTCTCCTCGCAATATTGCTCGCGGTTTCGTGCACGATGTCCGCTTTTTCCACCGGCGGATTTATCCTGAATTTCAGGGAAATCGGCTTCAGCGTGCTTTCCACGGCGCAAAAAGGAATTGGCGTGGTGGTTCATGCGGTAAAGAATTCCGTGACTGCCGTGAGCGAGCTTTCTAAGCTTCACAAAGAATATGATTTGCTCGTAGAAAAGCTCAAGGACTACGAGTACATGCAACGCACGAACATGGAAATCCGCAAGGAAAACGCTCGGCTGAAAGAGCAGCTGGAATTCTCGCGCAGCCTTGAGGACAAAAACTATCCTGCGAACATAATTTCGCGCGGCGCGGACAATCTATATACCGTGCTCGTTGTGGACAAGGGAAGCCGCAATGGAATAAAAAAGAATATGCCGGCAATCGCCATTCAAAATGGAAGCGTCGGAATAGTGGGGAAAGTCGTTTCCGTCGGCTACACGACGGCGCAGATAATGCCGCTTTTCGATTTCAATTGCACGATTTCGGCGCGAATTCAAAACACGCGCGACATAGGTTTGGTTTCGGGAAACGGCTCGGACATGCTTCCTCTTGATTTGGACTACATAAAAAAGCACGTGATCGACGAACTTCATTTCGGCGATGTGGTGGTGACGAGCGGCGAGAACGACAACTATCCTGCTGACATTCCGATTGGAACAATTTCCAGTACGCGCGTCCTTGATTATGACAATTCGCTTGCAATCGAGATTTCTCCGATAATCGACTTCTCAAGGCTTGAGACAGTGATTGTCGTGGATCAAGGGCGTTTCAACGACAAATTCAAGGGGGAGGGCGGCGATGATTAGGTCGTATGTTTCCGGTATCCTCTGTCTGATTTTTTTCGTGCTCTTGGAAAGCGCATTGCTCGCGAACATTCCTTTTTTTCCAGCGTTTCCTGATTTCGTGATGATGTTCGTGCTTTACTTTTCTGTTCGGAACGGAAAAGTGGCGGGGCAGACGATGGGCTTCGCAGGCGGACTTTTGCTGGATTTGCTTTCGGGCGCGCCGTTTGGAATATCGTGCGTCGTGCGGACAATACTTGGCTATGCCGGCGGAATTTTTCACAACTTGATGAATTATCAGAGTTTTTTCGTGAGCATGGTGGCTGGATTTTTTGCGACGATTGCGAAGGCTGCGTTGATATACGGAATATCTCTGCTTTTTCCTCGGCACGTAAATCACTACCATATTTTTTCTTCTGTTTTTGCTTTGGAACTTGCGCTTAATACGATTTTTACGCCGTTAGTTTTCAAGCTCCTGCGTTCGTTCGATTCGTTCATTGTCGCGCCGGACAGGAGGCTTCCGTAGCATGGCGGAAAAATCCAAGATTCGTAGCAAGACCGTCGTCGTTATGTTTTTTTCCGCGCTGCTTTTGTGCGTGTTCACGATTTACACGTTGCGGCTTTTTTCGATGCAGGTGGTGCACGGAGATTCGTACAGGACGCAATCGCGCGTGATTTCCACGAGGAATACCGTAATCACGGCGCAGCGGGGCGAAATCTACGACCGCAACAACAATGCCGCGCTTGTAATAAACACTGATTCTTTTTCGGTGGAAGTCGTTCCTGGAGAAATTCCTGCGGATGAATATGACACGGTAATTTCAAAGCTTGCGAGATTCCTCGATATGCAGAAGTCCGACATTGATTCTGTAATTCCTGAAAATGTGCGCCGTTCTTTCTCCAGAATCACCGTGAAAAACAGCGTTCCGTTCAATGTCATCTCGAACATCGCGGAAAACATCTATGATTTGCCTGGCGTGAGCTATACTTCCAAACCAATGCGCAACTATATCGAAACGGGATCTTTTTCCCATATCCTTGGCTATACGGGCGGCATCACGCGAGAAGAATATTCCGTCTTGTACAATCACGGCTATACGCGAACAAGCGTCATTGGAAAGGCTGGAATCGAAAGGCAGTACGATTCGCTTCTTCAAGGAACGGACGGCGTGGAACAGCGCACGGTGGACGCGCGCGGCAGGATTCTTTCCGAGCCGCCTACAATCCGCGAGCCAAAAATGGGAAAAAAGCTTGTCCTCACGATTGACACTGCAATCCAAAAATTGGCGGAAAAGGCTCTTGGCAATCGAATTGGATCTGTGGTCGTGCTCAAGCCTGCTACAGGCGAAATCCTTGCGATGGTTTCGTATCCGTATTTTGATTCGAATCTTTTCAATTCGGAAAACGCGGCGCAGGAATATGCCAAACTTACAGAAGATCGATACAATCCTCTTTTGAACCGCGCGGTGAACGCCACATATCCTCCGGCTTCCACGTTCAAAATCGTGATGTCCACTGCGATTTTGGCAGAAAAGGCTTTTCCGGTAAACGAGAGAATCCAATGCAGGGGCGAAGTGGAATATGGCGGCCGTGTTTGGCACTGCTGGATTCTGCGTCCGGGACACGGATGGCTTGACTTGAAAAACGCGCTCGCGCAATCGTGCGATATTTATTATTGGCAAATAGGGCTTGAAAAACTCGGCGTCTCAAAAATTCGCCAATACGCAAGGATGTTCGGCTACGGGCAAAGCACCGAAATCGACCTTCCGAGCCATTCCGAAGGTTTTTTTCCGTCAATGGAATGGAAGGAACGCCGCTATCACGAACGTTGGCTTGGCGGCGACACGATGAACATTTCAATCGGACAGGGCTACACTCGCGCCACTCCGCTTCAAGTGGCGGACGTGATGGCAATGGTCGCGAATTCAGGCGTGATATACAAGCCGCACATTTTGAAGGAAGTTCGAGATCCTGTTACGGACGAAGTGATTCAAAGCGTGGAAAGGGAAGTGCTTCACAAAAGCGATTTGGATGAAGCGATTTGGAAAAAAGTCCAAGATGACTTGCGCTATACTGTCACGGACGGAGCTACGCGCTTCGGACTTATGAACCATGCCGTAAAAATGGCGGCAAAGACTGGCACTGCCGAAGTGAACGGCTACAAGGACAGCTGGCATTCGTGGCTCTTGGCTTACGCGCCGTGGGACGGACCGCCCGAAGATAGGGTAGTGGTGGCGACAATTGTCGAGGCGGCGAACGTTTGGGAATCATGGGCCACCTATGCCACGAACATAATAATGCAGGGAATCTTCGCGGGACAAAACTACGAAGAAGCCGTGGATGCCCTCGGCTGGCGATGGTGGGTGAACAACCACAGGACTGGCGGCGCAAGGGTGGAGTAGAAGAAGGTCGCAAGATTTCTTTGGAGGATTTTCAATGAAAATCAAAATTTTCAGTCTCATAGATTGGATTATGCTTTTGTGCGTGCTGTCGCTTGCGGCACTGGGAATCGTGTTCATATATTCGAGCGCGATAAACCAACAGGGCGTTTTGGTCACGAACGAATACGTTAAGCAAATAATCTGGGCAAGCCTTGGGCTCGCGCTGCTTTTTTTCGCCGCAATCTACGACTACCGCAACTACGAGCGTTACATCGTATATCTTTTCGGATTTCTGATTTTCCTTTTGGTGATAACGCGGCTTTTCGGAAAGACCGTAAACGGCGCGAAAAGCTGGATCGGAATCGGCGACTTCGGAATCCAGCCCGCTGAATTCGGCAAGATAATCTACATACTTTTTTTGGGATGGTATTTCCACAAAAGCGAAGCCTTCGAAGAACGAAACCGCTTTTTCATCGGGCTTGCGATAATGCTCTTTACGATGGGATTGATTTTGATTCAGCCGGACTTGGGCACTTCGAGCGTATATATTCCGATTTTTTTCTTCATGTGCTTCGCGGCGGGAATTCCATTGCGCTACATTCTTTGGGTTCTTTCGTTCGGAACAATCACAGTTTTCCTCGCGATTCTTCCGATTTGGCAGGATCAAATCGCAAAGCACACTTACGCCATTTTGAGCGTGCTCACGAATTCGCGCCTGCGCGTGCTTTTTACGGCGGGTCTCGGCGCGATAACCCTGATCGGATTTTTGGGAAAACTTTTTTTCAAGCACAACCAATATTATTACTGGATAACTTATGTCAGCTCGATTCTGTTCTTTGCGATGGCATGTTCGCTCGGAGTGACGAAGGTTCTCAAGCCGTACCAAATCCAGCGCCTCATAATTTTCCTTGATCCTTACACCGACCGCCAGGGCGCGGGCTGGAACATAATCCAGTCGAAGACAGCAATCGGCGCGGGAGGACTTTTCGGAAAAGGATTTTTGCGCGGAACGCAAAGCCACCTGCGCTTCCTTCCCGAGCAAAGCACGGACTTCATTTTCAGCATTCTTTCCGAAGAAGCGGGATTTTTGGGCGGACTCGGAGTTTTTGTGTTATATTTTGTGCTCATGTTCAGAATGATTCTAATAATCCGCCGCATCACGAACCATTTCGGCTATTACGTCGCGTGCGGAATTCTCGGAATGCTGTTTTTCCACTTTACCGTGAACATCGGAATGGTGATGGGAATAATGCCGATTACAGGAATTCCGCTTCTTTTCATTTCATACGGCGGCTCTTCGATGTGGACTGCGATGTTCTGCGTGGGGCTAATGATGAGCATAAACTACCGCCACTTCGCGTTCATGAATCAGGAAATTGTAGGGGGGGGGGTATAACGCGATCCGTAATTGAGGCTTAGTGCGTTCATTTTGGATAAAAAAGTTTAAGGCACGTGCTTGCAACTTGTTTCCAAATGTGATATAATTATTTCCAATAACGGGCTATAGCGCAGCTGGTTAGCGTGCTTGTCTGGGGGGCAAGAGGTCTCGGATTCGAATTCCGATAGCCCGACGAACGTAATGAACCTGCGGTTTTCAAATCGCAGGTTCATTTTTATTTGGGAGAATTTGTGGGAATGAGACGGAGCGGCTTGGAAAAAACATATATTTTGGTAGACAGAATGCGCGTTATAGGAAGTAAAGCCAATCCGGAGAACTTTCCTCCCTTTCGCTTCGATTCGTTTCGTTGGTTTCATTCAGTTCGCGAGCCTTTCCAACTTCTCGGAAATAAACGCGCTCTTTTCCTTGAGTCCGATTTTCCCGGTCTGCATTATTATCATATTCGGGTGCGCCGCGTCCAGCCGGATCGTGCCTGGATTTTCCTTTATGAGCGACATCAGGCGATCGATGTTGATGTTGCCCACCTTGCCGAATTCGATTTTCGTAACGCCGCCTTTTTCCTTTATCGAAGTGATGAAAAGCGAGTCGGCGATTATGCGCACTTCCGAAAGCGTCAAAAGGCTCATAACCTCATCGGGAACGCCGCCGAATCTGTCCAAAAGTTCTCCGTAAACCGCGTCGAGTTCCGTGCGACTCGTGATTCCCGCAATCTTCTTGTATATTTCCATTTTTTCCTCGGGATTTTGGACGTATGAATCCGGAATGAATCCCGTATATTCAAGCTCCATAAGAACTTCGCTTTGCGGAATGTATTCCGAAGTCGAAAGTCGCTCGACTGCCTCGTTCAAAAGCCGAAGGTACATGTCGAAGCCCACGGAATAGACATTGCCGCTTTGGTCGCGCCCGAGCAAATTTCCGGCTCCGCGAATTTCCATGTCCTTCATCGCGATTTTAAATCCCGATCCGAGTTCAGTAAAATCCGAAATCACTTGAAGCCGCTTCATAGCGATTTCGCTCAAAACCTTGTGCTCGGGATAAAAAAGATATGCGTATGCCTTTCGGTCGCTCCGTCCGACGCGCCCGCGAAGCTGGTAGAGCTGCGAAACTCCGTACATGTCGGCGCGGTCGATTATGATTGTGTTGACGTTCGGAATGTCGATTCCGTTTTCGATTATCGTCGTGGAAACGAGCACGTGGAATCCGCCAAGCTTGAACCTGCGGAAAATGTCGTCAAGTTCGTCGCTCGACATTTGGCCATGCGCGATGTCCACCGTCATTTCAGGCACAATCTGCTCAAGATGCCGGCGCGTTTCCTCGAGCGTTTCTACGCGGTTGTGCAAAAAGAAAACCTGCCCTCCCCGTTCCACTTCAAGCCGAATCGCCTTCGCCACGCGCTCGTCGTCGTAAGGATCGATTACGGTTTCGATTGCCTGGCGATTTTGGGGAGGTGTCGTAAGGAGGCTCATGTCGCGGATTTTCAAAAAACTCATGTGAAGCGTGCGCGGAATCGGAGTCGCGCTCATCGCAAGGCAGTCGATGTTGTTTTTCATCACCTTAAGCCGCTCTTTGTCTTTCACGCCGAATCTCTGCTCCTCGTCGATTATCATAAGGCCGAGATTTTTGAATTGCACGTCCTTTTGAATTATCCTGTGCGTGCCAACGAGAATGTCAACGCCGCCGCTTTTCAGGCTTTCGAGCGTTTTCTTTTGTTCCGAAGCGGAAACGAAGCGAGAGAGAACTTTTATCGTGACTGGAAAATTCTTAAAACGCTCAAGGCAAGTTTCGTAATGCTGCTCCGCCAAAATCGTCGTGGGCGCCATGAACGCCACCTGCTTTCCGCCGAGCACCGCCTTGAACGCCGCCCGCATCGCAATTTCGGTCTTGCCGTAGCCAACGTCGCCGCAAATCAGGCGGTCCATCGGAACGTCGCGCTCCATGTCGTCCTTGATTTCCTGCGTGACGGTGATTTGGTCGGCGGTGTCCTCGTAAGGAAACGCCGCCTCGAACGCCGCCTGCCATTCGTTGTCCTTGGGAAACGCGAATCCGCGCGAAGCCTTTCTGCGCGAATACAAGTCGATGAGCTTCTGCGCAAGTTCTTCCACCGCCTGCTTGACGCGGTTTTTTCGGTTTTCCCACGCCTTGCTTCCAATCCTGTCGAGCCTTGGCTTTTCGCCCTCGTTGCCGATGTAGCGTTGCACCAAGTTCGCCTGCTCGATCGGAACGAACGCGATGTCCTCGTCGGCATATTCCAACTTTATGTAGTCGCGCTCCTGCCCTGCCGACTTCACGCGCTCAATTCCCTTGAAAAGCCCGATGCCGTAGTTCGCATGCACAACGTAGTCGCCGGGATTCAGTTCAACGAACGTGTCGATGGCGCGGCTTTTCGCGCTGTGGATTGATTTCGGGACGCGCTTTCGCCTGCCGAAAATCTCGTTTTCTTGGATTACGAGAATCTTTTCGCTTGAGATAGAAAAGCCTTGCGAAATCGCCTGCGGAATGAGAATTATTTCGCCAGAATTTTCTGCGCCCGCTTCTTGCGATAGAATTTCGTCGCCCAAAATTTGCGATATTCTCTGCGTCTGATTTTCGTTATCGCAAAAGATGAAAATCGCATAGCCCTCGCCTTTCAGCCTTGAAAGCTGCTCCTTAAGATAATTTATGTTCCCAAAAAAACTCTGCGAATTTTGCGATTGGAAGGAAAGCCGCATTTTGTTTTTTTGAAAGGCGGATTTTTCGTTTGCGATATTTTCATTCGAAACATTTGCGATAAGATTTTCCCCGGCTTCATCCGAGTTTTCGCTGTGAAGCGTCCTGAAAAAAATCGAGTTTTCATGTTTCGATAAAATTTCATCGAAATTAAAAAGCGTCATAAAAGGCGGAAAAACCGGCTCTTCCACCCTCGCCTTTTTGTATGTCGCGTCGAACTCCCTTTGCAACGCGCCCATCGCATTTTTTTGCCTGTCGTAATCGTAATAAAAAACCGTCGAATTTTTTCCGATGTAATCCAAAAGCGAATATTTTTCGTCGAACAAAACAGGATAGAAAAGTTCCTCGCCCGCCGCGCTTCCCGAGATTTCAAGTTCGCAAAGCCTTTCTTCAAGGACTTCCAGCGCCTTTTCCGTAAAAGGCAAAAAGACTTTTTTCTCTCCGCCGTCTTTCTCGAAACTTCCTGAACTTATATCATTTTTTGCACTTTTATTATCTTTTTGCAGACAACTTGATACATTTTCTAGGTTTTCGCCACCGATGGCGTTTCGCTCATATTCTTCGATTTTTTTTCTCAAACGCGCGACGGTGCTTTCGTCAAACAAAACTTCCTTCATCGGCGGAACGAGGATTTTTTCGACGCTTGAAATCGTGGACTGCGTTTCCGCGGAAAAAGTCTTTATTTTTTCGATTTTGTCGAAATCAAGCGTGATTCGGAAGGCTTCGTCTTCGGACGGCGCGAAAATGTCGAGCACTTCGCCGCGCAAAGCGAATTCGCCGGGAACGCTCACTTTCGGAACGCGTGTGTAGCCGATTTGCGATAGGCGCGCGCTCAATTCTTCCGTTTCAACGCACTGCCCTTTTTTCAAACTTATCGCAAGACGCGCCACGCTTTCAGGAGCTGGAAGCGGCGAAAGAAACGCCCTTTGGCTTGCGATAAAAATTCGAGGCGTTTTGTTTTCGAAAGAATTTTCCGCCTGCGACAATTTCGCGAGGAACGCCGCGCGCTCGCCGAAAACCGCGCTTCCTTTTCCCATCGCGCGATATGGAATCGTTCCCCACCACGGCATTTGAAAAATCCGCGCGTCGGGAATCGCGCTTTTCAAATCTTGCGATATTTCAAGCACGTCCTTTTCGCTCGGCACAATCGCAAGGAAATCGAGGCTTCGCGCCAAGTCCTCGCTTGAGCCGTATTGGGTTGCGATAATTTTTTGCGATATTTTTTTTGCGACAAATTGCGATACAAAAAACGAAGGCAACGCGCCGCACAACCCTTCGACTTGCGCCGGAAGCGAGATTTTTTTATCGCAAATGCCTTGCGCGGCGGAATCCATTTCCCGCCATTTTTTTAACTTTTGGTTCAGAAAATTTGCGTCTAATGTATTCATGGCTTTTTTCCGATAATAAGAATGCAAACTTCTTTTCGGGGGTCAAAGTTGAAACGTTCCATTATCGCAAGCATTGTAGCATTTTTATGCATTTTTTCCAATAGCCTTTCGGCACAAAATTCAGAAGGCGCGCCGCAAAAAGCGCAAGACTATTCGGCGGCGGACGTTTCTGTCCGTTTTTACGACAGGACGATTTATTATCCGAAGAACGTCGATGGAAATCCGATAAACGTCCACATAACGATAAAAAATTCCGGGCCTGAAACTCTGCGTTTTAAGCTTGCCGACGACCGAATGTTCAGCGTGGATTTTTCGGCGTTCACCGTTCGAAACACGCAGCTTGAGCAGACGGACGAAATAATCGAACGGCGCACGAAAAACTGCACGGTCTATTTCCGCGAAATCGCGCTTGAGCCGGGAGAAGAATATTCGTTCGTGGAAAACGCCAAGAAATATCTCAAATTCGACGAGCCGGGCGTGTACTATTTGGAATTGGGCTTTTATCCAGAACTTTACAAGTCGAAATATTTGGAACTGAAATCAAACCGCCTGATGCTCGAACTGCGCCCCGCTCCGTCTGCGGCATCTTCCGCGATGATTCCTGTAAAGGAAGAGACTGCGGAAATCTTGCGACCCGAGCATATCTCGCCCGACAAGGTTGTGGAACAGACAATCGTTGCGCGGCAAAAGTCGCTTTGGGATCAGTTCTTCTTGTACATCGACCTTGAGGCGATGTTCAGGTCGGATTCTCAACGAAACCGACGCTTTAAGGCGGCTTCGGCGGAAGACGGAGAGAGAATGCTTGCGGACTACAAGGCTGCTTTGATGTCCGACAGAATCGACACCGACATCGTGGCAATTCCCGAACGCTTTGAAATACGGCGCACGAACTATTCGCAGACCGAAGGAACTGTGACAGTCTATGAATGGTTCAAGTACCCGAATTTCAGCGAGAAAA
Source organism: uncultured Treponema sp. (assembly GCA_947174385.1). Classification (GTDB taxonomy): domain Bacteria; phylum Spirochaetota; class Spirochaetia; order Treponematales; family Treponemataceae; genus Treponema_D. The sequence goes on along the minus strand of CAMWIU010000009.1, from coordinate 8,512 downwards.
AAGAATACACCTACCATGTGCGCCAGCGCGACGGAATTTGGCGAATCTACCGCTACGACGTGAATAACTTGGGAACAGAGTAATGTCGAAAAAGCAGGCGAAATTCTTTTGCGAAAACTGCGGCGCGGAGGTCGCGCAAAACGCGCGGTTTTGCAAAAAATGCGGACGCTTCTTTTCCTCGGTGCGATGCCCAGTCTGCGGAAAGACAGGTTCGTCCAATGCCTTTGTGAACGGCTGCCCTTCTTGCGGATACGCCGGCAAAGACAAAGGCGGCATCGCATCCTTTTCCACAATCGAGCAGGCGCGGAACGCCTCCGAAAAAAAAGGCCATTTTTTCCTGCACAAAAAGCATTCTTCCCAAAGCGCGCCCGGCTCGAAAAGCCGTGTTGACGGAAGTCTGCCCGCTTGGATTTACGCCGTCACGCTTTGCGCCCTGCTCGGAATCATAGCAGGGCTTATGAAATGCGTTTTGATTTGACAAGCAACGCTCCAATTCGAAAAGGCACTTGACCAAAATCGCAAATTTTGATAGAATTGTTTTGCTTAAAAGCCCGGATGGCGGAATTGGTAGACGCGCTAGGTTCAGGTCCTAGTGGGAGCAATCCTGTGAGAGTTCGAGTCTCTCTTCGGGTAAAATCATCTCGAACTTGCCCTTATCAAACCTATATGAATTTTTATGAAAAAAATTGTGGTCATTACATAGGGTCCATAGCGTCCTGCCAACTATCGCAAATTTTCTCCCAAAAAGCGCATTGGTCGTTCGGTTCGCCTAATACGAAACCGTAGTCTAGGCATGCGTCCTGCAACGCCTCCTCGATGTCTACGATTTCATCGTTGGAATAATCCTTGGACAAGTCCAATGCTATTCCGATTTTTTTAAGAGCGTCCAACTGATCCTTTTTGAACAATCCGTCAGGAATCTTCACCTTCCATCTCCTTCATAAGTTTTAAAACGCGGCATAAATCCTAAACTCTAGTATCGATTGTCTGAAAGTCGATTCCTTTAAGCTTTTCCCTCAAGTCCGCTTCAATCAGTTCTATTCGCTTTTCGATGAAAACGGAAATAGCATCGTCAGGAAGTTTTCCATCGGCAACCCATTCAAGAAGAATTTCGGGAAGAAAATGCTCGGGCATGATGCCGACAAAACTGTCATTTATGTAATTCTTTAGATAGACAATCGGGTCTTTGTTTGATATGTCAAGATTGGTCGCCTGCGTGATGAAGGCGATATTCATAAGGGAGTTTTGGTCGATGTTATTATGTTCCAACACATAATCAGAATTGGTTGGGAATATATGATGCAGGTTTGGCTTGTCAGTTGTAACAAAGAAATTGCTCACGTTGACCTTGCGTATCTTGTCGGTCCAGTCTCTCGGCTCCTTGCTTGCATATAGGGCGAGGACGGCTCGGCTCATACGTCCTGCCGCGCTGTATTTGGCGTTCCGCAGCTTTTCCTTGTCCAACACAAAAGTTTCAAATTCGACTTCCTCTGTTTTTTGACTATTTAGAAATTCAATATGCTGTCTTAAATGTGTGGTATTGCTCAAAAGGTCGTCTTTGTGCATTGAAAAATACCAGAAATACTTTAGCAAAAAGTCATAGTCAGGGTTTTCGTTTCTAAAGAAATAAGCGGTTATTGTATAATAGAAATATCCATACGGAATAAGATAAGGCTGTAAATGTAGATAGTTTTCAAAAAAGTCAAATGTCTTTCTTATGGCAATCTCCGCGTCATCCCATATCTCTTTTATATGTTGAGTCTTTATGTTGTTTAGATAACTGTTGGTGATGTTCTGAACTCCGGAATTGGGGATGTTTTCACGAATAAGAACTGCGAGCGTTTGCAAATATCCCAAATCAGACATATCCACAAATCTACTTCCCCTGTATCTATCTCTAAATCCGTCTATAAAATCCCTTAAATAGAAACCATCATTTGCTTTCGGAGCGGATTCCGGAACAAAAGTTTTCGCAACTACAATGTCAAAAATATCAAGCGGTTTTCCTGCTTGGTTTATGCGCTCGAAAATCTGGCATACCTCACTGACTTCAATCCCCTTAATTTCAATGAATGAAAGCCGATAATTGTCAAAAACGTCTTTCATTCGTAAAAGTTGTTTTAGAATATTGCCTTTATTATCATTATCAAGACAATTAATTTTCCCATACAATGAACCAAAATCTTTGGAAATGTCATTCAATTTGACAATAAGACCGTTTTCCAACTTTCTTTTTCGCTCTGAATTTCTAGGATTTTTACTGTCATCAATCTCAGATAAAAACAAGAATCTTTCTTTATAAGTTTGATCATCTGTTTTATCAGTATTCTCTTTTGTCAAATCTATATAAAGTTCAGGATTAAAATCATCTCTACCTTCAATTTTTCCTCCTCTTAATGAGGTGAGTAAAGATGTAGTTCTCTGCTGCCCATCAAGAATGTATTGATACTCTGTTCGAGGTTTTTCGTCAAATATTATATGCCCTCCGATGGAGCGGTGATTCTGAAGCTTAGTGTCTGTTTTCCAAATCAAGATGCTTCCCAAAGGATAAAATTTGTAAATGCTGTCCCATAGTTTCTTTACATTCTCATGTTGCCAAACAACATTTCTTTGAAAAGTTGGAATCTGATATTTTCCACCTACCAAATCATCAAGATAAGTAGTTAGACCTGAATTTGTAGGCTGAATTCTGTCTGTTAGTTCACTCATTTTATCATCTCTCTATTTACACATTTTTTTTCAAAACAACTAAAAAACATCGGGTTAGCAACAGGTTTTCATTAATAAAACTGGGTTTATTATAATTATTATAATATATATAATAAAAATTGTCAAATTACTTCGCATATGTCACAAGGATAAGCATTCTATTTTTATCAGTTCTCTTTTTTGTATGAAAAACTCACATCCTGCTTCAAAAAAATCCATCGCAAGCGCGCTCTTCAAATTCCCATCACATCCATCTCAAACTTAAACACTTTCCGCGAATGCAAGTCGGGGAATTCAAGCCCTGCCGCAAAAAATCGCATTTGCCCTTCCTTTCCGAACGAGCGAAAATCATGGTTGTAAATCGCGTCGCCCAAAACCGGAAAGCCGAGCCACGCCAAATGGCATCGAACTTGGTGGCGAAATCCTTTTTCAATCCTGCATTTTATTTTCGCGGAATTTTTATCGCAACTTAAAATTTCGATTTGCGTGGAATAAGTCTTTTTCGCGCCGAGTTTTTTTATCGCAAATTTTGAGCCTCCTTCAAGCACGGGGCGCACTTCCCTTCTGCCCTCGCCGTAAAATCTGAAGTACGACGAAACCGTTTGCGACTGTCCGAAATTCGTATCGCAAATTTCTGGCATGAAAGGAAAGCCGCCGAGTTTCGCAGCGTTTTCCTTATCGCAAGCGCATTCGGCAAAATATGTCTTCACGAACTCGCCGCGCTCTTGCGATAAAATAATATGGTCGTAGAATTCCTGGCTTGCGGCGAGCAAAAGAAGCCCGCGCGTCTGCGTGTCAATTCTGTGCAAAAGCCCCGCTTCGATTTCCTTTTTTCCGCGAACGGAATGAATCTGCGGAAAAAGCGTTTCGGCTTCAAAAAGCGCGTTTTGCGTGTCGCCTGCGAAAAGCGGCGCGCTCGGAATGCCCGCGGGCTTTTCCAAAACCAAAAAAGGCTCAAGCGCATTCGGCTCATGAATGATTTTTATGTGCGTCATTGGCTTTTCCCTCGAAAAAAAATTGCGTCAGATTCCATTACGACCAAGCCTAGAAATTATACAAAATTGAACACTTTTTCATACCAAATTTATATAAAAGCGTACAACTTTATAATTTTTCTAGGTTTTCTTCTTTGATTTTTATTCCCTTTGAACAATATTCGCGCGGAAATTTCTCCCTTAAAATCGCAATAATTTTTTTGAAGCGTTCGGGAATCGCGGCCTTGAATATCGCAAAATTTTCTTCGCCCGGCAGACGGATTTTCAAAAGCCGCGAATGAAGCATCATCTGCGCGTCGGGAAAAAGGCTGTCTTTTTTCGAATAAATCGGGTCTCCCAAAACAGGGCATCCCAAATATTTCATGTGGACGCGGATTTGGTGCGTGCGTCCCGTGAGAAGCCTCGCGCGAATCAAAGTGTAGTTCGAATAAATCGCAACGACATGATAAAGCGTTACCGCCCTTTTTCCTTGCGGCAGGTTTCGCTTTTCAAAGCGTTCCACGTCCTCGCCGAATCGCAAATTTTTCGCCGCGTTTTCGTCCACGGCCTTGAAGCGTTTTCTGTCCGCTCCGTCGCGAACGATGAGCGTGTTGATTACGCCGTCGCGCTTTGGCGGACAGCCGCGCACGATCAAAACATATTCTTTTTGGACGTTGCGATTTTTGAATTCTTGCGATAAATATTCTTCCGCGTCGCGGTGCTTCGCCGTGATTATGACTCCGCTCGTGTCCTTGTCGAGGCGGTGCACGATTCCAGGGCGGCGGCATTCTTGGATTTCCTGCTCGCTTCCTTCTTTCGTCTGCTTGATTGCGTCCATGCCGAAATGAAATAGCAGCGCGTTTACGAGAGTTCCGTTCCAGTTTCCCGCCGCAGGATGCGTTACCATTCCCTGCTTTTTGTTCACGACGCACACATCGTCGTTTTCAAAGATTATTCGAAGCGGAATGTTTTCAGGCTCGATGTTGTCGGGAACGTTGTCTTCCCATTGAATTTCGATTTGGTCGCCGGCGCGGATTTTTCCCGAAAGCTTTGAGTTGTTTCCGTTCACGAAAATCTCGTTGATTCCGCTTTTCAATTTCGAGCGGTTGAATCCGTTCGGAAGCGAGGCGATGTACTTGTCGATTCGTTCCGTGCCCGAAAAATCGTCCGGAACTTTTTGGCTAAAAAACGGCACTTTCCAAATTCCCGAAAGTTATCTCAGAATTCCTTTCGTGAAGAAAAAAGTCGCCTCCGCCTTCAAGCGGAGTTACGATGATGTTTTCCATTTGCCGCGAATTGTTCTTTTTCTCGGCCTTTTTTCGCTTCACTAAAGTTGCGATAAAATCCGCCATTCCCACTCCGACGCTTATTCCGAGCGAAGTGAAAATTATTCCCAAAGTCTCGCTTTCGGAATAGTCGCCGCCGACGGTGGAAAACGGATTTCGCATGTAGGTGAAATCAAAATTGTGCGAGCCGACTTGAACGAGCGAATAGCCGAGCGACGTGAGAAGCAGCGTGAACGGCCATGATCCGAGCGTTATTATTTCGCCGCGTCGCAAATCCTTGAGCCATTGCGGTGTGGCTTTTGCGTCGTAAGGGTCTGCGCCTTCCACGGTAAAATCGTCGGCCGCGAGCGGAAAGAGCGAGACGCACGAAAAAATCAAAACAAGCAAAGCGATTTTTTTCATCGATTTTTCCTTTCACCGAAAATCGCAGTTCCCACCCTTACCATCGTAGAACCTTCTTCGATCGCGATTTTAAAGTCGCCGCTCATTCCCATGGAAAGTTCCTTCAAGTTGAATTGCGGAAATTCGCTTTGCATTGAAATGGAAAGTTCGCGCAGTTTTTTGAACGAAGCGCGGATTGCGCTTTCGTCTTCTGTGAACGGGGCCATCGTCATAAAGCCGCGCACTTTTATGTGCGGATATTTTCCGCATGAAAATTTTTCCAGCGCGGCGCGAATTTCGCCCTCGCTTTCAAATCCCGATTTCGATTCTTCTCCCGTATGATATTCAAAAAGGATTTCGATTTCCTTTCCTGCCTCGACGCAGCGTTTTTCGATTTCGTCAATGATTTCTGCGCGATCCACGCTTTGAATGCAGGACGCGATTCGCACGGCTTCCTTTACTTTGTTTCGCTGAAGATGCCCGATTATGTGAAGCCGGGCGGCGGGAAATTTTTTCGCAACCTCGTCGAATTTTTCCGAGGCTTCCTGAACGCGGTTTTCGCCGAAGAGAATCTGCCCTGCCTCTGCCGCTTCGAGCACGCTGGATGCTGGATGAAATTTGCTCACGGCGACGAGCCGCACTTTTCCTTCACGTCCGCATTGCTTTGAAATCGAGTCAATTTCGCTTTTTATTTTCGCAAGATTTTCTTTTACGCCCATAAAATCAAACTATAGTATAGCATCATTGGCAAAGTCTGACAAGTGCAGAAGTTCTTCGACACAAAGTTCTTCCGCGCGCGCGCTTTCTTTCACTTTCGCGGCGAGAAGAATTTCCTCGGCGTTCCCATTGGAATTGCAGGAGCGAAGAAACGACTGGAGATTGTTTTTCACGGTTTTTCGCCTGTTCGAAAAAAGCGCGCGCTGGAATTTCACGAAAAAATCGGGATTCTTGCAGCGTGGAAACTCAGCCTTTTTTGTGAACAAAACCGAGCGCGAATCGACGTTCGGGCGCGGCCAAAAATTCGCGCGGCCAAGATCGCAGATTGTCTTTACGTCGTAAGCCCATTGGCACAAAACCGAAAACGACGAGTAGTCTTTTTCCGAAGGCTTCGCTTCCATCCTTTGCGCCACTTCCTTTTGCACGGTGAACGCGCATTTTTCAAAACGCGCGCCGCGCTCAATTGTCTGCGCGATGAACGAAGCCGCGATGTTGTAAGGCAAATTTCCAAAAAGAAATTGCGGAGTGCGCTCTTCGTAAGCCGAACGCCAATTTTTGAGAACGTCGCCTTCGCACAAAGTGAAATTTCCATTTTCGATTTCGTCGGAAAAAAAATCTTTCAACGCGGAAATGAAGCCGCGGTCGATTTCAAACGCCGTGACATTCGCGCCGCTTTCCAAAAGTTCCGCCGTCATGCAGCCAAGCCCCGGCCCTACTTCCCAAACGCGCGCGCCTTTTTCCAAGCCAAGAGCCGCGACAATTTTTTTTCGCGCGTCTTCGTTTATGAGAAAATTCTGCCCTAATTTTTTTTGCATTCCAAGCCCGTTCGCACCGAGAAATTCTTTCAGCGCGGCGGGCGAATTGTATTCGATTTTTCGCACGAAAAAATTATAGCGAATTCCCGTGTCTTTTGCAATTGACCTTTCAAAGCAATTTAAATTTTGATTCTTGGAATTTTTGCGAATGCGATGACGAGTTTTTCGATTGCAAAATAGAACGCTCCGAGGACGCTTCCGAAAATCGGAGCCAAAAAAGGAAACGCAAGGCTCAACGATATTGCCGCCAGTGCGAGATATATGAATGCTGTTATTATGGGCGAAACCACCGTGCTTGCGAGCACTCCGCCTGGAGCGAAAATCCCGAAATATTTCAGGCAGATTGGAATCGTGAAAAACTGCGCTCCAGCCGATTGCGACAACGAATTTCCTGCGCATCGAGGAAGCGCGCGGCACAAATGCTTCGCAAGAAATTCGTTGATGCAGATTATTCCTGCTAGCGCGCCGTATGAAAGTTTGAAGCCGAGTTCGAAAATGTCGTTAGGGAAAATCGATGCATGAATCAAAAAGCACAGCGCGAGCACGTTCAGGCTGCTTTTCACTTTTTTGTGAGTGAGCGCGCTCACAGTCGCGCAAATTGAAAAGAGCAACGCCCTGAAAAGAGACGGCGATTTTCCTGCGAACCAAAAGAAAAGAAGCACGGCGAATATTTCAAGGACTGGCGCGAATTTTTTGCCGAATGATTTTTTCCCTATGAAAAACGCCAGTCCTGAAAAAAGCGAAAGGTGCATTCCGCTCAACGCGAGGATGTGGCTCAAGCCTGCGTTGCGGAAAGCCTCGCCTGCTTCGGGCGGAAGGTATTCCCGCGAGCCTGAAAGAAGCGCGAGCACAAGGCCGCCTGCGTTTCCCCATGCGTACATAAGGCGTGAAAAATGTAGTCGCGAAAGAGCGCGGATTTTTGCGACGCGCGACAACAATATTTCGAATGCGCCTTTTTTTGCGACTGCCGGAATTTTTCCGACGAATGGAATTTCATTCGTTGGATTTTTGTCGCATTCCCAGTCGCATTTTCTTATCGCCGTTACATGGAATTCTGTTTTTGTTCCGCCGTCGCGGTCCTTATAATTTTTTACGATTTTTGGAACGACATCGAATTCAACTTTCGCGCCGCAGTCCATTATAAAGTCTTGCTTTTTTCCGCTCCATGCCGAATAAAGTTTTCCGGGAGAATGAATTTCGTAGAGCGAGGTCGGAACATAGGTCTCTACGATTCCACTCGCCCCTCCCCATGCGTCGTCCGCCGTTCCCACAGAATCAAGAGTGATTTTCACGCGATAGGCGTTTTTGTAACCTGAAACTTTTGTCGGATTTTCAACGACTGTTCCAGAAATTGTGCTGATGCCCTCGCTTGGAAAAACCGCGCGATATTGGGGTTGCGTTTTTATTCGGAAAATCCCAAAATATGCCGCCAATGCCAAGACCACCGCAGGGATTACCAGCGGATTTTCTTTGAGGAAATTTGAAATGTGTCTTTTTACCATTTGAGTCTCGTAAGCGCGTTACGAGCCGCGGACGTTACTTCCTCGGGATAGTCGAGGTAAGTTACGTACAGGAGCCCTTATACTTCTGACTTGTCGCCACGCGAACCCAGAGCGTCTATGATGGCAAG
>CAMWIU010000008.1 GCA_947174385.1 uncultured Treponema sp. | reverse complement strand
TCGGCGTGTTCCGCCCCGACACGCTGGAAGCATGGCATGCGTATTTTTCCACGGGTGACGCGCGGCACTTTTTTGCTCTCATGCAGACATTGCCGGGCGTACAGGGCAACGTGTGAAATCCGCCGATGCCGAAAATGACTTTGAAATTGACGGCAATATAACACTCCAAGGAATCATATTTTACAAGGGATGAATATGAGAAATAAACTATATGTCACTTGTGTTTTCGCGGTATTATTTATCTCTATGTCTTGTAGCAAAAACAAGGCATATCAATCCTTAATAGATGTTCCGGAAAATAAGAAAGCATGGATTCCGGAATTTTTACGTGATGATGAAATAAGCAACCAAGTGTATAATTATTATGAATGTCATGATTTAGACACCAATGAGACCTGGGGATATTTTTCGATTGATGCCCAAATATTTATTCCCAAGACGGACAATCAATTAAATGACTATATTTTTGTCAACAAAGAAAAGTTGGAAAAGAAAATTATAAAACTTGGCTGTGGTGAACAAATAAATAATGAGCAGTTTTTTCAATATGAAAATTCTGCGTATTTTTTAATATTTGATGATACAAAACATGCGTTTTATTTTTTGGCAAATATAGATGAACATTATTGAATAAAAGAAGCATAGTACCGATAATGGAATAAGGAGAATAATTCATGCTGAAAAATATACGTTCCTTAATTTTTAGCAGTGGAGAAAGTTTCAACTTTCGAACCGCTAAAAAAGCGATTTTGCAGAGAAGCGAAAAATCGCAGTTCAATAAGCGAGTTTCTGAAAGAAACTCGAAGTTAAAATTGACGACGCTAATTAGGCGGCAATTTTATACATTCGGCTTTGAGCCGTGGGGACTTGCGCTGTTCCTGCTGATTATGATTCCTACCGTGATATGGTCTGCCATGCCCGCGCCGAACGACGTGCTCAGGGCTTCGTCGCTCACGCCACGCATCGACACAATCGGCTCGATCTTTCAAGTGCTGATGATTGCCGCCGTCTGCCTCGTGAGGAACAAAGAACGCGCCGCATTCCGTGCAACGCCGCTTGTCGCAGGCGCGGTGCTTTGCTGCCTGCTCTACGGCGCGAGCTGGGTGGCCTGCGGCGCAGCGAACGCGGCTGTCATCGTGGGGCTGACCGTTCCGCCCTGCATGGCATTTCTCTTCTTTGCCCTCGACCGAAAAAACGGCATCGCACTTATCCCGATTTTGGGCTTTGCGGCGTGCCATGTGATATACGCCGCTGTCAATTTTTTGCAGTGAGCGTGCGGCGACAACTCACTTACCCCTCCATTTTTTTTCAACTTTTTTTAATCATTTTCCTTGTTTAAAATTGGCGGATAAAAATTTTCCATATTGATTTTTCTTTTGTGATGTGCTATCATTTGCGTATTGAATTGCTGGAGGAAGATTTGAAGGTTGCGATTTTTTTTGGCTCTAAATCCGATTCTGCCGTGATGAAAAAAGCGGCCGACGTTTTGCGCGAATTCGGCATTGAATACAAGGCGTTCGTGATTTCGGCGCACCGCGCGGGCGAGCTTTTGCGAAAGACCGTCCGCAAAATCGAGGACGAAGGGTTCGAAGTCGTGATAGCGGGCGCGGGACTTGCGGCGGCGTTGCCCGGCGTGATTGCGGGGCTTACGACGATTCCCGTAATCGGCGTGCCGCTTGAATGCGTGGGCGAAAAGTCGAACGGACTTGCGGGGCTTGATTCGCTTCTTTCGATTGTGCAAATGCCTCCGCAAATTCCTGTGGCGACGGTGGGAATCGGCAACGCGAAAAACGCGGGCTATCTTGCCGCGCAAATTCTTTCGATAAAATATCCTGAACTCAAAGAAAAATTATGCGAGTTCAGAAAAAAGCTTTCGCGCGACGCGGAAGAATTGAACGAAAAAGGCTTTGAACTATGAGCGAAAATTTTTACCGAAAAAATGAATTCTGCGAATCAATTTTTAATCGCGATGTTTGCGAATCAAACTCGATATGCCGTGTCCGCAAACCGGAGCAGCATGACAAACTTCACGACGAATGCGGCGTGTTCGGAATTTACCTTACTAAAAATTCGGACGGGCAGAATTCGCAAAGTTCGCAGGCCGCCGCCCTCACTTATTATGGCTTGAATTCCCTCCAGCATCGCGGGCAGGAAAGCGCGGGAATTGCCGTTTACGATGGCGAGCAAATCAAAGTGAAAAAAGGCGCGGGGCTTTTGGGCGACGTTTTCAAAGGTAACGACATAAACGATTTGAAAGGCTTTGCGACTATCGGGCACGTGCGCTATCCCACTGCCGGCGGCGAAGGAATGGAAAACGCCCAGCCGATGGTCGGCCAAATGAAATTGGGAACTGTGGCGGTGGCGCACAACGGGCAGCTTGTGAATTACGAGCAACTGCGAGAAATGCTCGAGGAATCGGGATGCACGTTCAATTCTTCGAGCGACACCGAAGTCATCGTAAAACTGATCGCGCGCAGTTACAAAAAAGGGCTTGACCGCGCGCTCACTGACACGATTCAAATGATAAAAGGCTCGTTCGCACTTTGCATGCTCACCGAAAAGGCTTTGGTCGGCGCGCGCGACCCGAACGGAATTCGTCCGCTTTGCCTCGGCAAGCTTGAGAATGGCTGGATTCTTTCGAGCGAATCTTGCGCCATCGACGCTGTGAATGGAACTTTTGTCCGCGACATTCATCCTGGCGAAATCGTCATCATAAATGACGACGGAGTTCTTTCATTTGAATTCGGCGAAAAAACTTCCAAGCGTTCTTGCATTTTCGAATACGTTTATTTTGCCCGCCCGGATTCTGTGATCGACGGAATCGCGGTTCAAGAAGCGCGGCTTCGAATGGGCGAAACTTTGGCAAAAGAAAGCCCGGTTCCTGCCGACATCGTTGTGGGCGTGCCCGACAGCGGATTGGGCGCGGCGTTGGGATATTCGAACGCGAGCGGCGTTCCGTATTCAAACGCGATCGTGAAAAACAAATACATCGGACGCACTTTCATCGCGCCGACTCAGGGCGAACGCGAAAATTTGGTTTTCCTGAAATTGAACGCGATAAAAAGCGACCTCAACGGAAAGCGCGTTGTCGTCATTGACGATTCGATCGTGCGCGGAACTACGAGCCGCCGCCTCATCCAAATTTTGCGACGCGCGGGCGCGAAGGAAGTTCATTTCCGCGTTTCAAGTCCACCCGTAAAATTTCCGTGCTACTTCGGAATCGACACGCCGAGTCGCGCCGAATTGATTTCGTCGAGCCACGACGTGGAGCACATTCGCAAGGAAATCGGTGCGGATTCGTTGGCGTTCATTTCGGTGGAAGGAATGCTCGAAGCGTTGCGTTCTTGCAGCCCTGAGCATTTCGGATTTTGCAAAGGCTGTTTCACAGGCGAATATCCGATGTCCGTTCCTGGCGAATTAAACGGAAAGAAATTGGAAAAATAAAATGCGTTCTGCGCGAGCAGATTTGGCAACAAGTTGCTAACGCGCAATTTAAAAAGTCATTCGTGAAATTGAAATTTCACTCACGACTTTTTGTTTAGGAGAAAAAATGGACTACAAACAATCTGGCGTTGACGTTGAAGAAGGCTATCGCGCCGTGGACAAATACAAGGAAAGCGCGAAGCGCACTCACATCCCCGGCGTGCTTTCGGACTTGGGCGCGTTCAACGGAATGTTCGCCGTTCCGAGCGGCATAAAAAATCCTGTCATGGTTTCGGGAACTGACGGCGTTGGCACGAAACTTGACGTCGCGTTCAAAATGAAAAAATACGACACCGTTGGAATCGACTGCGTTGCGATGAGCGTGAACGACATTTTGTGCTCGGGCGTGCAGACGCTTTTTTTCTTGGACTACATCGCCTGCGGAAATCTTGACGCGGATGTGGCGGCCGACCTCGTTCGCGGAGTGAGCGAAGGCTGCCTTCAGGCGGGCTGCGCCCTTTTGGGAGGGGAAACCGCCGAAATGCCCGGCTTCTACGACAAAGGCAAATACGACCTCGCGGGATTCGGCGTGGGCATCGGCGAAAAATCCGAAATGATTACCGGGAAAAAAATCCGCGACGGCGACGTTTTGATCGGACTTTCTTCTACCGGCGTTCACTCAAACGGATTTTCGCTCGTGAGGAAGCTCGTGCAGAATTTTGACGAGCCGTTCGTCCTGAACGGAAAGGAAACCGGCCAGACAATCGGCGAGGCTCTTCTCACGCCCACGCGCATTTACGTAAAGCCCGTAATGCAAGTGCTGAAAAAATTCCGCGAAAGCGTTCACGGAATGGTGCATATCACTGGCGGCGGATTCTACGAAAATATTCCGCGAATGTTCCCCAAGGCGGCTTCGTCCAACAAGCAGCTTATTTCTATTATAAAGCGCGATGCGTGGGACATTCCGCCGATTTTCGGCGAACTGATTCGGCGCGGCGCGGACGTTTCGAAAGTCTACAATACTTTCAACATGGGAATCGGATTCGTGCTTGCCGTGAAAAATAAAGATGCCGACGCGATTTTGGAAATGTTCAATAAAAACGCCGCGAATTATTCCGTGCCGGGAATTCCTGAAATGAAGGCGTACAAAATCGGGCGAGTGGCTTATTCCAAAGGCGAAGTCGCGGGGCAAAAAGACGCCGTGCTTTTCGAGGACTAGAAATGAACGTCGTGGTTTTGGTTTCGGGCGGCGGAACGAATTTGCAGGCTCTCATCGATTACGAAAAGTCAGCCCCGGACTGTCCTTATAAAATCGTCGCGGTTTGTTCCAACACGAAAAATGCGTTCGCCTTGGAGCGCGCGAAAAGCGCCGGCATTCCCGCGTTCGTAAAAAGCCCTTTTTCCGTGATGGGAAAAGAAGTCGCGCAGAACGCGAGCCGCGAGCAAAAAAATGCCGCCGTCAGCGATGCCGTGCTCGAAGTGTGCCGAGAATTCCGCGCGGATTTGATTGTGCTTGCAGGCTCGCTTTTGGTTTTGAGCGGAAAAATCATTTCGGAATACGAAGGAAGGATTATCAATTTGCATCCCGCGCTTTTGCCGAAATTCGGCGGCGTGGGAATGTGGGGCGAAAACGTGCACCGCGCGGTGCTCGCCTCGGGCGAAAAAGAAAGCGGCTGCACAGTCCACTTTGCCGACGGCGGCTGCGACACGGGAAAAATCCTCATTCAAAAGAAAGTTCCCGTCTTGCCGGGCGACACGGTGGAAACGCTTTACGCGCGAATCGCGCCAAAGGAGCACGAGGCGATTGTGGAAGCCGTCCTTATGCTGTGCGAAAAAGCGAATTAAAAAAAACGCACAACTGTCATAATGGAAGAAGCAGAGAAAAAAGAAATGATATTCTCCGCGCGCGCCATGCTTGTCGCGTTCGCAATTTTCCTTGTGGCGGCATATTCATGGTGCGCGGCGCAGTGGCATTTTGCGCAACGGCGGATTTACGCGCAGGTCGAAGCGAACCCTTCGCGCAAAGAACGACTCCGCGCACTCGTTCCCGGAATGGACGGCACAATGTTTATGCATAAAGGAATTTCGTGCCCCGACGTTGCGATCGCAATATTCGACTTGCCCGGAGACAAGCGCGGACAGCGGCAAGGCTGCATCGTTCTCATTGAGGGCGAGCGGATTTTTGCCCGACGCACATCGCCTTTCATGCTTCCGCTTGTCAGCGCCCCGAACGGTTACTGCATGCTTGATTTTTATGGAAAGAATTTCAAAGTCATAATGAACGGCTCTTATCCTTGGCTGCGGAAAAAAGGATTCCCCTATTTCGAGCCGGACGAGGAAGTGCTTGCGCTTGTCACGGCGGCTCTCACCGTTTTGCAAAAATCTGATGACATTGAAAATTGATGTTTTCTGCGGAGTTAAACTAAATGACGCGAAGTTTCCAGCGAATTTCCTGCGGACTTAATTTTTGAGGAGTATATATTCATAAAAGAGGAACGCAATTTCAAAGTCACGGGCTGTTATTAGCCGCGCATTGCTACGCTATTCGGACAAGCCTTGTTTTAGCTCCAATGGGAGTCGAACCCATCTCTCCGCCTTGAGAGGGCGATGAACTAAACCGATATTCGATGGAGCCGTAAATCACTTCGTGATTTTTCACGCGCGTTGCCTTGCTCGCAAAATGATTCGCCTGCAAAGCCCGCAAATGTTTTGGAAAATGCATTGCAATTTTTCAAAACAAAAAGCCGCATCTTGCGGCTTTTTCCCCAAGGAGGATTCGAACCCCCACAGTCAGAACCAGAATCTGAAGTGCTACCATTACACAATCGGGGAAAGTTTAGCAATTATATCCCATTTGAAAAAAAATGTCAATACCAAAAATAAAAAAATGCATTTGCGTAAAATTCGCTTTGTTCTCGCCGTTTTTTAAATGCATTCAAGCGATTGAATTTTTCAGATTTTTGCATTACAATAGAAACTATGAATGCGGAAAAAAACGCTGTGCTTTTTGCTGGAATCGATGTTGGCTCTACGACGACTAAACTTGCGGTGTGGGACTGTGCGGCGCAAAAATTGATTTATTCGCAATACAAGCGGCATCACGCCCATCAAAAGAAAAGCGTTTTTACGGCATTGGAAGAATTGCGCGCGCGTTTTGATGGCGCGGAAATTCGCATCGCGATGACTGGCTCTGGCGCGAAACCTGTGGCGTTGGAATTGGATTTGCCGTTCGTGCAGGAAGTGGTGGCGAATTCCATCGCGCTCAAAAAATTTTATCCGCAAGTGAACACCGCGATTGAATTGGGCGGGCAGGATGCGAAAATGATTTTCTTTTCGCGCGAAGAAAATTCAGCCGAAAAAAATTCCTCCGAGCCTAAGCTCGTTGACATGCGAATGAACGGAAGCTGCGCGGGAGGAACTGGCGCGTTCATAGACGAAGTGGCTTCAATTTTGAAAACGCCCATCGAGGAATTTGACGCGCTTTCGCAAAAAGGAAATTGCGTCTACGATATTTCGGGGCGTTGCGGTGTTTATGCCAAGACGGACATTCAGCCGCTTTTGAATTCGGGCACGGCAAAGGCGGACATCGCTTTGAGCGCGTTCCACGCGATAGCGAAGCAGACAATCGGCGGGCTTGCGCAAGGATTGGAAATAAATCCGCCTGTCGCGTTTGAAGGCGGTCCGCTCACTTTCAATACGCAGCTCGTTCGGGTTTTCGAAGAGCGGCTTGGACTTGAGGCGGGGGATTCCGTTTTGCCCGAGCATCCCGAAACGATGGTCGCTTTGGGCGCGGCTCTTTCGATTTCGGATTTGTTCAAAAATTTCGAACAAAAAAATTCCCTCGATGATTTGATTTCGATTTTGCAAAATTCGCTTTCGCAGAATTCTTCGTCAAAAAATTGCGAATCCATGGAAGAAGGCGAGCGCACTTCTTCAAAACCTTTTTTTGATTCCGAGGAAGAAAAGAATTCTTTTTTTGAACGGCACGCGAAAAAAAGGCCGAAAGTTTATTCTTTCGCGCCGGGCGAAAGTGTGCGCGCGTATTTGGGAATTGATTCGGGAAGCACCACGACGAAATTTGTTTTGCTTGACGAAGATGAAAAAATCATCGACTACTTTTATTCGAGCAACGAAGGCGATCCGCTTTTGGTGGCGAAAAACGCGCTCATAAAAATGCGCGAGCGTTACAAGGCGCAGGGCGTCCGCTTGGAAATTCTTGGCGCGGGTTCTACAGGCTATGGCGAACTGCTTTTCAACAAGGCGTTCGGCACGGAATGTCATGTCGTGGAAACTGTGGCGCATGCCGCCGCCGCGAGCCATTTTGTGGGCGACGTGGATTTTTTGTTGGACATCGGCGGACAGGATATGAAAGCCATTTGGCTTTCGGGCGGAATCATCACGAACATTTTGGTGAATGAAGCGTGTTCATCCGGATGCGGTTCGTTCTTGCAAAATTTTGCGGACTCCCTTGGAATCAAAGTTGAGGACATCGCGGCTACCGCGTTCAATTCAAAAAATCCCGCCGTGCTTGGAAGCCGCTGCACGGTTTTTATGACGAGCAGCATCGTTACCGAACAGCGGAACGGAAAATTGCCCGAAGACATTATGGCGGGTTTGTGCCGTTCGATAATCCAAAATGTTTTTACGAAAGTAATCCGCGTTTCGAATATCGAATCTCTCGGAAGGCGAATCGTCGTGCAGGGCGGCACTTTCCAAAACGATGCCGTGATTCGCGCGATGGAAGAATACACTGGCCGCCAAGTGATTCGCGCTCCTTACCCCGGAATAATGGGCGCGATTGGTGCGGCGCTTTTGACAAAAGAAAAATTGACGAATTCGAATTCCGCGCAAGTTCCTCGCACTTTCATCGGGCTTGACGCGCTGGACGAATTTTCGTATACGCAGACGCCAAATCTTCCTTGCCCGTTTTGTGCAAACCATTGCAAACGCACGCTTGTAAAATTTTCAAACGGAAACGAATTCATAACGAACAATCGTTGCGAGCGCGGCGAAATTCTCGGCGATCCAAAAGACGAAATCGTGATTCAAAAACTCAAAGGACAAAGGACGCAGAAGGCGAAAGACTTGTTCAAATTGCGGCAGGAACTTTTGTTCAAGGATTACAGGATTTCTCGTCACGCGAAAAAGCGGAACATCACAATCGGAATTCCACGAGTGCTTTCGTTTTGGGAAACAATGCCGTTTTGGACGACGTTCCTAAAATCGATGGGCTTTGATGTAAAACTTTCAGATGTCAGCACGCGCAAAATGTACGAGGACGGACTTGGCGCGGTGGCGAGCGACACGGTTTGCTTTCCCGCGAAATTGGTGCATGGGCATTTGCGCAATCTTGCCGCGAAAAAAGTTGACAGGATTTTCATGCCGATTATAGCTACTTACGAATCGCAGAATTCGCAGGAAACAAGCCGCTACATGTGCGCGATCGTAAAAGGCTATTCTTGGGTGATAAAAAATTCCGACAATCCTTTGCGCCGCTGGAACATTCCTTATGACGCGCCGATTTTTTTCTGGTACAACACCACTGACCGCAACAGACAGCTCGAATCGTATTTCATAAAAAATTTCGGCGTTTCTAAATTCCGCATTGACAGGGCGATTTATTATGCGGACAAAGCCATGGCGAATTTCAAGCAAAGTTTGCAAAACGCCGCGCAGGAAATTTTGGATGACGTTCAGCAAAAAAATAGTTTCGCCGTAGTTCTCGCCTCGCGTCCGTATCAAAACGATCCGCTTGTGAATCATTCGCTTTCCGAGCTTTTCACGCAGGAAGGAATTCCTGTCTTGACAGCGGATTCGATTCCCGGACTTGAGAATGTCGATTTGAGCAAAAGCCGTTTGGAAATCGTGAACAATTTTCACGCGCGAATGATTGGCTCGGCGATTTTGGCGGCAGAAAATCCCAATTTGGAATTCGTGCAGTTCGTGAGTTTCGGTTGCGGGCACGATGCGTATTTGAGCGACGAAATCATTCGCGTGATGAAAGAAATTTCTGGAAAGTCACCGCTCATTTTGAAAATGGACGAAAGCGACGTGCAAGGTCCTTTGCGAATTCGGGTGCGCTCATTTTTGCAGACGATTGGAATGAAGCGCGACTTGAACAAAAAAATCGAAGTGAAGAATTTGCCTGAGCCTTACAAAGTGAAATTCACAAAAAAAGACGCGCGCGAAAAAATCGTCCTTGTGCCGAACACTTCGCATGCGTTCAGCAGAATTATGGCGGCGGCGATGGCGACGCAAGGATTGAAAACCGTTCCCCTCCCTGTCGGGCGCGAGAACGCGATTCGGCTTGGAAAAAAATATGTGCACAACGACATTTGCTTTCCGGCGCAAATTGTTATTGGCGAAGTTTTGGACGCGCTCGAAAGCGGCAAGTACGATAATGCGCAGGTGGCGGTGGGCACTGGAAAATACATCGGCGACTGCCGCCTTACGCATTACGCCGCGCTTTTGCGGAAGGCTTTGGACGATTCGGGATTTCAGAATGTCGCGATTGTTACGAATGACGACGCGGACTTCCACCGCCTTCATCCCGGTTTCCGCCTCAATATGTTCACCGCGCTGAAAATGGCGACCGCGCTTCCGATGATCGACGTGATGGAAGAATTGTTGCGGAAAATCCGGCCTTACGAAAAAATTGCGGGAAGCACCGAAGCTGCCTTTGAAAAAGGAATGGATTTTATCGTGCAAGGAATTTCCGAAGGAATTGGCGCGACGAAAAAAGGTTTTGCCAAGGCGATTGACTTGATGAACGAAGTCGAATACGACAGGACGAATTTGCGTCCGCGAGTTTTGATTGTCGGCGAATACCTTTTGAATTTCCATCAAGGCGCGAATCGCGACATCGAACTTTACCTCGAGAAAAACGGATTTGAAATCATCGAAGCGCGAATGAGCGATGTCATTCAAAAAAATTATTTTGCACAGAACGCGCAGATAAAAGAAAATTCGCTTACGCGGCCGCTCGCCGAAAAAATCATTATGGCGATGACGAACTACTTTTTTGAAATCGCGCATGTTTGGACGGACAAAATCGCGGCGCGGCATCCGCTTTACAGAAACGCCGCGCGTCTCAAGGAAATTGCGAAAGGGTCGGACGAAATAATTTACCACACGTTCGATTCGGGAGAAGGAATCCTTATTCCCGGCGAAATCATTCACTATGCGAAAGAAGGTTGCCGCAATTTCATAATTTTGCAGCCTTTTGGTTGCCTGCCGAATCACATAATCGGGCGCGGCGTTACCAAGCGGCTCAAGGAACTTTTTCCGGACGCGCAAATTCTTCCTTTGGATTATGATCCCGATGTGAGTTTTGCGAACATCGAAAATCGCCTGCAAATGCTGATTATGAACGCGCAGAAAATGTGACGCATTTTTTACGAGCGGGTGTGTCGTTCAGTGCGATACAAATCCGCTTGAAAAAAAATTCGCTTTGGGCTAAATTATGGCAATGTCAATTCCACGTCCGATGAAATCAATTTGCGTTGCGCTGGCAACATTCCTCGCATTGTTTTTCGCGCTTCCGCATTTTCTCTTGCCGAAAAATCTGCCGTATTCTTTTGCGTTGTATGACAAGGACGGAATTCTTTTGGGCGCGACTTGTGCGAGCGACGGGCAATGGCGGTTTGAGCCTGACGAAGTGTCCGAACGTTTTAAAATCGCGCTGGTCAATTTTGAGGACAAAAGATTTTATTTTCATCCGGGGGTGGATTTTATTTCTGTGGCGCGAGCGTTCGCTTCCAACAAAAGGGCGGGAAAAATAGTTTCGGGCGGCTCGACAATCACGATGCAAACAATTAGGCTTTTGCAAAATTATCCGAAGCGAACTTACGGGCAAAAAATAAAGGAAGTGTTTTTGGCGATTTTGCTTGACGCACGATTTTCCAAGAAAAAAATATTGGAGCTATATTGTGCGCTCGCTCCGTTTGGCGGAAACGTCGTGGGCTTGGAGGCGGCTTCTTGGAGATATTTCGCGCGGCCGAGCAAAGATTTGACTTGGGCGGAAAGCGCGGCTTTGGCGGTGCTTCCAAATCAGCCTTCGCTTGTTTTTCCCGGAACTAACGACGAGATTTTTCTTCGAAAACGCAATTCTCTTTTGACAAAACTTTTCAAAAAAAAATATTTGAGCGAAGAAGAATATGCTCTTGCTTTGAGCGAGCCGCTTCCGAAAAAAGCGCGTCCTATCCCGAATGGCGCGTTGCATTATCTTGAGTATTTGAAATCGACTTCGCCTCGCAAAAATAAATTCCATTCCACTTTGGATTCCTCGCTTCAACAAAATGCCGCCCGGATTGCGGAATATTGGTCGCAGGAATTTTCGCGGCAGGGAATAAACAATTTGGCTTGCCTGATTGTGCGGACAAAAACTGGAGAGCCGCTCGCCTACATTGGAAATACTGGCCGCGAACGCAATTCGAAAAATTACAGCGTGGACATTGTGAATTCACGCCGAAGTTCGGGAAGCCTTTTAAAGCCGTTTTTATTCGCGGCGATGTTGGACAACGGAATGCTTCTGCCGCAACAATTGGTGATGGACGTTCCCACGCGAATTGGGAATTACAAGCCTGAAAACAATGTCAACACATATTGCGGAGCGTTGCGCGCGGACGAAGCTTTGAGCCGCTCTTTGAACATTCCTGCCGTGCGCGAATTGCGCGAGTATGGAATCACGCAGTTTTTGGATTATCTAAAACTTTGCGGCTTTACCACGCTTGACCGTTCGGCGGAATACTATGGGCTTCCTTTGATTTTGGGCGGCGGCGAAATTACGCTCCGTGAAGCGGTCTTGTCTTATGCGTCATTTATGAATATATGTTCAAGTGTTCATATATTCAATAAACAATTTCCTGTGAGCGCGGGTGCGGCGTATCTTACTTTGAACGCGCTTGAAAAAGGAACTCGTCCTGCGGAAGAAGCACTTTGGCAATCTTACGCTGCATCAAGAAAAATCGCTTGGAAAACAGGAACGTCAAACGGAAAGCGCGATGCTTGGGCAATCGGAGTGACGGCGGACTACACGATCGGTGTGTGGGTTGGCAATGCAGAAGGGCAGGGAAGCGAAAATTTGCGCAGCATGGCGACGGCCGCTCCAGTGCTTTTTGATTTGTTTTCGATTATGCCGCCTCCAAAAGAAAAAATTTCCGTTCCGAACGATGCGCTTTGCGAACAAACTGTTTGCGCCGATTCGGGATTTGTGGCGAGTGAAAATTGCAACGAAACAAAAATTGTGTTGTGCCCGTCCGCCGCGCCTTTGGGCAAACTTTGTCCGTATTGCAAAATCATTTCGCTCACTCCCGATAGAAAATTCCAAGCGACAGTATCCGACATGAAAGGCGAATACGAAGGCTTTCTTCCCATAATCGAAAAACGCTTTGTGCTTCCTCCGTCAATCGAATATTATTACACGAAGCAGGCTTTGGGCTACAAGCACTTGCCGCCGTTTTTGCCGGAGCATCAATTTGCGCAAAGGGATGAACTTTCGATTTTGTTTCCTGAACAAGGCGCGCAAATAATTCTTCCGATTGAAATTGACGGAACGCCAGGCAGTACCGTGATGCAGGCGGCTTCTCGTTCGAAATCCGCCGTGCTGTATTGGGATTTGGACGGCGAGTTTTTGGGAGAAACTCAAGGCGAGCATACAATGGCTCTGCGTCCACAAGTGGGATGGCACACGCTCACCATAACCGATTCCAACGGAACTCGGCGAACAAGGCAATTCAAGATTGTCGAAGACGGAATGTGATTTTTGACGCAGCCTTTGCAAAGGCTGTCACGCTCAACGTTAAAAAATCCTTATTCCGCGCGAATGGTAGTGTTCTTTACGACAACATCGTGCGCGCCGCCTTCGCGAATTGACGCGGGGCTTACCAAAGTGATTTTCGCTTTTTCCTGCAATTCAGGAATCGAAATCGCGCCGCAATTGCACATCGTGTGAACGATTTTGCTGAGCGTAATTTGAACATTGTCGTGCAAACTTCCCGCGTAAGGAACGTAGCTGTCCACGCCTTCTTCGAACGCCATTTTTTTCGCGCCGCCCAAATCGTAGCGTTGCCAGTTGCGCGCGCGGTTCGAGCCTTCGCCCCAATATTCTTTGACGTAGTTTCCATTGACAATGAGCTTGTTTGTTGGCGATTCGTCGAAGCGCGCAAAATATCGGCCGAGCATCACGAAATCCGCGCCCATAGCAAGCGCGAGCGTGATGTGGTTGTCGTGCACGATTCCGCCGTCCGAACAAATCGGAACGTAGATTCCTGTTTCCTTGAAATATTCGTCGCGCGCCTTGGCAACTTCGATTGTGGCAGTAGCCTGTCCGCGCCCGATTCCCTTTTGCTCGCGCGTGATGCAAATTGAGCCGCCGCCAATTCCGATTTTCACGAAGTCCGCGCCAGCCTCAGCCAAAAAGCGGAAGCCTTCCGCGTCCACGACATTTCCCGCGCCCACTTTCACGTCCTTTCCGAATTTCGTGTGAATGTCGTTCAACGCCCTGCGCTGCCATTCGGTGAAACCTTCGGAAGAATCAAGGCAGAAAATGTCCGCGCCAGCCGAAAGAAGCATCGGCACTCTTTCCATATAGTCGCGCGTGTTGATTCCCGCGCCCACGATGTAACGCTTGTCGCTGTCTAAAAGTTCGTTCGGGTGCTCCTCGTGGCTTTCGTAATCCTTGCGGAAAATCAAATATTGCAAATTGCCGTCTTTGTCCACCACGGGAAGCTGATTGATTTTGTGCTTCCAAATCAACTCGTTCGCCTCTTCAAGAGTGATGTCGCTGTGCCCCACGACCAAATCCTTGAGAGCCGTCATGTATTCGCCTACAGTCGCATCGCTTGAGCAATGTCCAAGCCGGAAATCGCGCTCGGTGATAATGCCGACAAGCTTTCCGTTGTGCTCGCCGTTTTCGGTGACTGCGACGGTAGAATGCCCGGTTTCGGCGATTTTTTTCGTGAGTTCCGCCAAAGTCTGATTCGGACGAATGTTCGTGTCGCTCGTGACAAAACCAGCCTTGTACATTTTGACGTGGGCAATCATTGCGGCTTGGTCTGCGATGCTTTGCGAGCCGAAAATGAACGAAACGCCGCCTTCCTTTGCCAGCGCGATCGCCATCTTGTCGTTGGAAACCGACTGCATCACCGCGCTCACCATCGGAATGTTCATATAGAGGGAACTTTGCTCGCCCGCGCGCTTGTTGAAACGCACAATCGGCGTGCGCAAAGAAACATTTGACGGAATGCATTCCGCGGAAGTGTAGCCCGGAATCAAAAGATATTCGTCGAAAGTGTGTGAAGGTTCTTCAAAAAAATACGCCATAATTTCTCCTAATATTCAATGCGTGTTTTGCACACGAAAAAGATTTGCTTTTTAGATAAATTTGGCAAATATTATATCAAATCGCGCGGATTTTGTAAAGTGGCTTTGAGGCGCATTTGTCGCAATTATAATCTAAAATCAAGGTATCTTACGAAGTTAGAAAGTCAGTCGTTGGCAGAGTATTTGGCAGAGTGTTTATGGAATGCAAAACATGCGATTTTCAATCGTTGAAAACCCTTGTTAAGGACTGTTAAAAACGGCACTTTTCAATCATTGAAAACCTACGTGATAGACTATTAAAAACGACCGTGATGGATCATTAAAAACGTACGTTATAGACTATTAAAAACGCTCGTAATAGATCATTAAAAATTCTTCAAAATTTTTAATGTTTACAAATTCATACGGTTTTTCATGCAAATTTTTAATCATTAAAAATTTTAATCATTGAAAATTCGTAGGCTTTCCATCAAAACTCGCGATGGGCTTTGTAAGCTGCAAAAACGAGTGTCCTTATTGCGTCTCTCACTTCGGGCGAAAGAGAAGACAGCTTTTTTATGAACGAGCGCAATTCCGTTTCTTCTGAATTTTCTTGACATTTCTTTTCATTGTGCCCCATAACAAGCCATTCCACCGAAACGCCCAGCACGCTCGCAATGCGGCAGGCATAATCGGCAGGCGGAATCGTGCCACGCTTGCTTAGATAATTTTCGATTGTGCGCTTTGAAATCTTGGATTTATCTGCCAGTTCTTGAACCGTCATTCCCAAATATGAAAGCTGGTCTCGCAAATTTGCTTTGAATTCCGAACTCATAGTAAAAAAATACTTCAATTTTCGTAAAATTTGCTTGACTACACGTTATTTTTCGTGTATATTCTTTGCGAACACTTAATTTTTCGTAGTTGAGAAGAAAGAAGTGAGTGGACAAAGGAAGAATGGAAAATAATAAATTAAAGAAATTAGGCAAATATTTCACCAAAGGATTATTAACGGGCGTTTTGGCGACCGCGTTAATGGCGGGTACCGCGGGTTGCAGCCAACCGGCAGGTGGCAATGTTATCGAACAAGATGGCAGCGGCAATGGTGGTAACGGACAAAACACGCAACCTACATACTATATCAACGAAGAATTTGGCGGACAACGATTTGTGGAAAGCAATGCCGATTGGACTTCATACGACATTAACCAAGATACAGAATTTGAAACTCGCTACACCAACGCTAAAACATTTATGAACCAAAAAGTTAACGCATTAAACCAAGACTTGCAGTATGAATCTTCTACCTTGGGTAAAAAAATCAAAACAGTGTTAAATAGTTTTAACTATAATCAAAATATAGCCGATAATATCGACGCAAATAATCTTGCCATTGCCCAAGTTTTTGCCGAATTTGAAAAAAATCTTTCTACTACCACTAAACTTAACCGATACCGAGCCACTTACCATTTATTAGCAGCGAATGCCTATAATGAATCAATGGGTGATTGGAAAAATGCCAAAGGATTTACAACAAATAAAGAAATAACTGGTGCTGATAACTCCTTTTTCAAGTTGGAGTTAAAAAATGCTGGTAACCTTAATTACGACGACCTAACTGCTGATAACAACAAGAAAGCCAAAGAAATTATGAATGAAGAATTAACTTCAATTAGTCTTAACACAGGTATAGATAGCGCGGTATTAAAAAAAGTTGTAGAGTTAGCCTTGTATAACGAAAGTTTGTATGGTCTGCACGATTTTGCGAAGACAAATGATGTCAATATCAACAATGCCCTTCCTAACCGCAGTCTTGAAACGCTTTACGATTATACAGTGGATGAAAAAACCAATATTCAAAGTATTGACGACCGCACAATGTAATGGTCAATATAAATGATTTTTCTAAGGAGGACTTTATGACCTACAAAATCCTGAAAGGCGAGGAACTCGGTTTTGATTATCTTAAAAAGATAATGGACATAGACAAAGAAGTTTACTCCGACCTCGGCATGGAAGGCGCGCTCGAGCAGATGGAAAAGCGTTATCGCAAAAACAAGGAAACGTTTGTCGTGCTGGAAAATGCGGAGACGGGCGAAACTGCGGGCTACATAAACTTTTTCCCCGTCAACGAAGAAACATTCCATGATATAATGTGCGGAAGCGAGCAAATCCGCGATGACGACATTGAGCCGGAAGAAATGACGGACTATGTGCCGGGCTGTCACATCTACATAATTTCTGTCGCGATTCGTGAAAAGTATAGAGGCAAAGAAAGCGGCGCGAGCAAGGCACTTTCCGATGCTTGGATTGCATATTTAAACGAGCTTGCGGACAAATACGGACTTGTCGAGCGAGAAAAGCGGAATGACGGAAGCCTTGGAAAAGTCAAGGAAGCTCGGATGGATATTTCCGGAACGACTGTTTCCGATGGCGGACAAATATTTTTGCGCAATCACTTTTTTGTGCAAAGGCGCACGATTGAAAACGATGAAAAAGTTTGCATTTGCGAAAACAAGTGCCTTGTGAAACTTTTGAACAACGAACTAAATTTTAAAACGCACAGAGACGATCTCTATTTGTTTCTGCCGTTCACGATAGAAGACAAAGACGCGGCTGTAAATTCGCTTTTCGATTCATCGGCGCAAAGTCTCAACGGAAATGCGCAAGGCAAAAAACAAGAATCCGAGATACCGCATTTTCTCATGGAAAAATTAAAATATTCCATAGATTACGAATGCGAAGATTCTGTCGCGGAAGAAATTGAAACAGTGTATTTGGGCGCATTCGATTTTTTACACACGAATGACATGTACGAAGATGATGTTGTCGGCGAAGAGCGGATTTTATAAACTGGTTTCTATCAATCTCGCGGCGGTTTTTCAAATCTTTTCATAATACAAATTTCATCCTTGCACAAACGCGCGTTTTGTGATATACTCTTTTCGTTTGGAGGCCTTTTGATGAATGTTGTTGTGATGGGCGCTCAATGGGGCGACGAAGGCAAAGGTAAGATTGTTGATTTTTTGGCGGAGAAGGCAAAGCACGTTGTGCGTTTCGCGGGCGGCGCGAATGCCGGCCACACGATTGTTGTCGGCAAAAAAAAGTACGCGCTGCACCAAGTGCCTTCGGGAATTCTTTATCCTGAAAAAACTGTGTTTCTCGGCTCTGGAATGGTAATCGATCCTGAGGCACTTTTCGAAGAGTTGAAAATGCTTGAGGACAACGGAATAAAATGGGAAGGTCGCGTTTTCATTTCGGACAGAGCGCACATCGTTTTGCCCGGCTACCGCGAGATGGACAAAAAACGCGATGCCGCCCGCAAGCGTCCCATCGGCACGACAGGGCGCGGAATCGGAACGACATATTCGCAGAAATCCGAGCGCGATGGAATTCGCCTTGCCGATTTGGATTGGCAGGAAAAGATGGACGACTTGGATGCTGCGGACAAAAAATTCCTCGAGCCTTATATGGCGCGGCTTCTTTCAATGCGCGTGAACATCGCGGAAAAAATGTGGGAATGCCGCAAAGAAAATATTTTGTTCGAAGGAGCGCAGGGCGCGATGCTCGACATCGACAGCGGAACTTATCCTTATGTTTCGAGCGGCGCATCTTGTTCCGCAGGGGCTTCGACAGGTTCAGGAATCGGACCGCGCGCGATTGACAGGATTTTCGGCGTGTTTAAGGCGTATGAAACTCGCGTGGGAAATGGACCTATGCCGAGCGAATTCAATTCGGAAAGCGAAGGCGAACTTTGTGATTTCGTGCGCAAGACCGGAAACGAATTCGGCGTGACGACTGGCCGTCCGCGCCGTTGCGGATATTTGGATTTGGTCGCGCTTCGCTACGCATGCCATGTCAATTCAATCGATTCGCTCGTGCTCACGCATTTGGACATTTACGACACGATGGACGAAATCGAAGCGTGCGTCGCCTACGAAATCGACGGAAAAATCGTCACGGAATTTCCCACGAGCATTCCGGCACTCAACGCGGCGAAGCCAGTTTTGCAGAAGTTCGCGGGATGGAAGAAAAATCTCAAGGAATGCGGCTCGTATTCCAAGATGCCCAAAAACGCCAAGGCGTACATCGAGTTCATCGAAGAGTTCACGAACACGCCGGTCGGAATTGTTTCCGTCGGAAGCGAACGCGGCGAAACGTATATGAGAATAAATCCGTGGAAAAAAGACGCGAAAAAATAATCGGATAGTTTATGTACGAAGTTCGGGTTGAAGCTGATTTTTCTGCGGCGCATTTTTTGCGCGATTACAATGGCAAGTGCGAAAATTTGCATGGACACAATTACAAAGTTTTCGCGCATGTCAGGGGAAAAAATTTGAACGAAGGCGGAATGCTCTTGGATTTTTCCAAACTCAAATCCGCCTTGAAAAAAGTTTGCGCCGCGCTTGATCACACGAATTTGAACGACATTGAATTTTTCGATCAAAATCCCAGCGCGGAACGAATCGCGTTTTTCATTCATGAAAAACTTTCCGCCGAATTGAACGCGGAAGGGATTTCTTTGGACAAAAAAAACGGCGGTGCGTATTTGCATTCGGTCGATGTTTTTGAAACCGAAACGAGCCGCGCGACTTATTTCGCAGAATGAAATTCCATTTTTGGAAATTTCCAAAAAATTAGATTCGCACGGGAACGCCCGCTTTTGACAAATCTTTTTTTATTCCCTGCAAAGTGTATTGTCCTGAATGAACCATCGTCGCGATGAGCGCGGCATCTGCGCGTCCTTCTGTCAAAACTTGCGCCATGTGTTCGACTGTGCCGCCCCCTCCCGAAGCAATCACTGGAACGGCGACGTTTTGCGCGATCATTTTTGTAAGCGGAATTTCGTAGCCTGATTTTGTGCCGTCCGCGTCAATCGAATTAAGCACAATTTCGCCCGCGCCAAGCGAAACGGCTTTTTTCGCCCATTCGAGCGCGTCGAGTTCCGTTTTTGTGCGGCCGCCATTTATGAAAACTCGGTAGCCGCTCGGCATTGCTTCGTCTCGAGCCGCGTCCATTCCCAAGACGATGCATTGGTTTCCGAAAACGCGCGCGCCTTCGCTTATGAGCGCGGGATTTTTTACTGCCTGAGAATTGAGCGAAACTTTTTCCGCGCCTGCCAAAATCGCCGAGCGAATTTCATCGATTGTTCCGATTCCGCCGCCCACGCAAAACGGAATGAAAACTTGACTTGCGACTTTTGAAATCAGTTCGAGTATCGGACCTCTTCCTCGCGCCGAAGCCATGATGTCGTAGAACACAAGTTCGTCAACGCCTTGCGCATAATATTGCGCGGCCATTTCCACGGGATCGCCGATGTCCAAATTGTTTTGAAATTTCACGCCTTTCGTCGTGCGCCCGTCCTTCACGTCGAGGCAAACTATTATTCGTTTTTTTAACATTTTAAATCTCCAAAAAATTCCGCAAAATCTTCAATCCCGCTTCAAGGCGAACTTCGTACATAAAATCATCGTAGCACAAATCGAATTTTTTTGCTATAATAATTTTATGAAAATAAAAAATCTTGTTTTGACGACAATTCTTTTTTCTTTGGCTGCTGGCGCGAAAAGCCAGACGAAAGCCGTGAATGCGCCGTTTTCCAAAGGCGTGAATTTTTCCGATTGGCTCGAAAGGCCGCATGCCGGACTTGTGCAAAAAAATTTTTTCTGCGAACAGGATTTCAAGGACGTGCGCGAATTGGGATGCGACGCGATTCGCTTGCCTGTTCATTTTGAAAATTTTTCGAGCGGAGCTGGCGAATACAAAATCGATCCGTACATTTTTTCGATTTTGGACAACGCCGTAAAATGGGCGGCGGAACAAAAAATTTTTTTGATTTTGGACAATCATTCTTGGAGTCCTGCCGAAAACACTGCGAAAGATATCGAAAAACGATTGCTCAAAATTTGGTCGCAAATCGCCGAACGTTACAAGGACAGCGGAAAATATCTCGCCTACGAAATTCTGAACGAGCCGCACGGAATCGAAAATGCGAAATGGGGAAAAATTCAACAAAATGTAATCAAAGCGATTCGCGCAATTGACAAAACGCACGCAATCGTAGTCGGCGGCGCGGATTGGAATTCGGTCGAATCTTTGCTCGCGCTTCCAAAATTTCAAGATGAAAATTTGATTTACACTTTTCATTATTACGAGCCAATGATGTTCACGCATCAAGGCGCGGATTGGTCGGAAGGATTGGGACGAATAAAAGGCGTTCCGTTTCCTTATGCAAAAGAAAAAATTCCGCCGAAGCCGAAAAATCCAAGTGCTTCCGAAAATTGGTATTACGAAAATTATGAAAAAGTTTCCAGCCCAAAATCGATGACCGCGCCGTTTGAAAAATTGGCGAAATTTTCCGTGGAACGAAACGCGCCTGTTTGGTGCGGCGAATTCGGCGTGTTTATGAATT
Organism: uncultured Treponema sp.; assembly: GCA_947174385.1. Taxonomy (GTDB): domain Bacteria; phylum Spirochaetota; class Spirochaetia; order Treponematales; family Treponemataceae; genus Treponema_D. Next base: position 12,781 of record CAMWIU010000008.1, on the reverse strand, counting down.
TCGCTTCGCACGAAGATCGCGTGAAATGGTATGAAATCGTTGCGGAATATTTGGACGGCGCGAACATCGCGCGCACCAATTGGGATTATCGCAATTCGTTCGGGCTTTTCAAAAAAGGAAGCGGCGAATTTTTTCCCGATGATTTGGACGAAGAAATTCTGCGAAGTTTAAAATATGACATTCCGAAAAAGACGGCGCAAAATCTTTCTTGGTACGAGCGCGCGAAAAAAAGCGGCGATTTTTCGATTTATGAAAATTCGTTTGCGCAAGGATTGCGCGCGCGAACTTGGTTTGACGGCGATGAAAAATCTTGCCATTTTGAAAAGCAAGATTCTCACGGCGAAAATTTCGTCGAGTTTGGAAAACTCAAAACTTACAATGGACTTTATATTGATTTTTTGGGCGACGCGGATTTTTCAAACGAGCGCGCGCAAAATTATTTTCTCGAATTCGAAGCGAGCACGAAACAAGACGGCGTGAAAATTCAAGTTTATTTTGAAAACGGAAAACGCTCGCAAGAAAAATGGCGATGCGCCGCAAACGTGACAAGCAAGATTCTGCCTCCGGACGGCGAGTGGCACAAAGTGAAAATTCCTTTGAAAGATTTTCAGGACATCGGCGCATGGAACGACGAAAAAAAAGAATGGATTTCTTCGCGCGGACTTTTCGATTGGAGCGACATTCTGCAAATCGCGTTCAGCAACGAAGGCGCGAAAATTACAAAAGGAATTCGATTCAAGGAAATCCGGCTTTCAAAATAAATTTCTTCTTGTACAAATTCGGCGATTGCGCTATAATGAATTATGCAAAAAAAACTGTCTTCGCTTTTGGATTTGTTCGAACACGAGGCGGTGGCCGCAGACGGCACGACTCCGCTTGACGGCTCGGTGATTGGAGCAACTCCAATCGAAGGGCTTGCGTTCGATTCGCGCGAAGTAAAAGAAAATTTTTTGTTTTTCGCATTGCCGGGAATTCATCAAAACGGAAATAAATTCATCGCCTCGGCAATCGACTTGGGCGCAAGCGTCATAATTTATCAGGGCGAACTTTCCAAAGATGAAAGCGCGCAAATCGCGAAATCGATTGTCTGCCGCTCGCTCGAAAATATCGGCAATCCGCAAAAAAAAGTTTCCGACATCGTGATGCCGGTTTTTCTTAAAGTCGAAGATTGCAGGCAAGTGATGCCGATTGTTGCCGCGGATTTTTTCGACAATCCTTCAAAAAAACTCATCGTCATCGGCGTTACTGGAACGGAAGGAAAGTCTTCCACAGTTTCATTCATTTGGCAGCTTTTGCGTTTGATGGGAAAAAAGGCGGGCTTCGTTTCCACCGTTGAATATTCGATTGGAGAAGGCGCGCTCGCAAATCCGCAGCACACGACCACGCCCGAAAGTCCGATAATCCAGCGGCATCTTTTTGACATGGTTCAAGAAGGCTGCGAATATGCCGTGCTCGAATGTTCGAGCCACGGGCTTTCAAAAAAGCTCGGGCGGCTTTCGAACGTTTTTTTTGACATTGCGGTTTTTATGAACGTTACGCTCGAGCATTTGGAATTTCACAAAACTTTCGAACAATATCGCAGCGACAAGTCGAATCTTTTTCGCGCGCTTGACGAGCACAATCACAAAAAAATTTTGAACAATGTAGAAGTTCAAGCCGAATCTTTCGCGGTCGTGAATTTGGAAGACGCGAACGCAAAATATTTTTGCGAGGCGACGACGAAAAAAGTTTACGGATTCACTTCGCTCGGCAAGGCGGGACGCGCGGCGACAAACGCATCAAACATTCCGCTTCCTGAAATTCCTAAAAACGTCGAATTCCTTACGGCGCAAAATATCAGCGCGAACGAAAATTCGCTTTCGTTTGAAATTGACGTTCCAAAAAATTTTGCGAAAGACGAAAATACTTTTTTCGTGAAAACAAAATTGAACGGCGCGTTCAATGCGTACAACATCATGGCTTCGCTCATTGTCGTGAGCAAGTCGGCTTCAATTCCGATTGAAGATTTGCTTCAAAAATCAACGTCGCTGATTCCAGTGGCAGGAAGAATGACGCGAATAGATTGCGGGCAGCCTTTCGAAGTGATCGCGGATTACGCGCACACGCCTTCAAGTTTCGAAGTGATTTTTCCGCCATTGCGCGCGCGTTGCGAAGGCAAAATAATCGCGTTGTTCGGAAGCGGCGGCGAGCGCGACGTTACAAAGCGACCGTTGCAAGGCGAGGTTGCGGCAAAATATTGCGACACGATAATTTTGTGCGACGAAGATCCGCGCGGCGAGGATTCGCAAAAAATCTGCATGGACATCGCGAACGGCGCAATAAAAGCCGGAATGTCGCTGGACGAAAATTTGCTGATTATTACAGAGCGTCCAAAAGCGATTCGCAAGGCGTTCAGCATGGCAAAGGCGGGCGACATAGTTTTGCTTTTGGGCAAAGGCCACGAAAACACAATCATCTACAAAGATTTCGTCATGCCATACGACGAAGTTTCCGAGGCAAAAAAAGCGTTGGCGGAATTGGGATATAGGGATTGAACTGCCGGTGATGTAAAGTGGCAATGGAGGGAATATAAAATGAACATAGCGATTTTATTTGGAGGAAAATCTGGCGAGCACGAAGTTTCTTTGATTTCCGCAAGTTCTGTCGTTCGGAATATCGATTCGAAGAAATTCAAAATCGTGCCAATTGGAATTTCCAAAAGCGGCGTTTGGTTTTTGCAAAGCGATGAAGAATTGGAGCGAGTGCGTTCCGATGAAAAAAATTCTTTCAATATAGTTGAAGATGAAAAAAATCTCGTGAGCGTGATTCCTGGGCGCGGAAAAAATTCTTTTTGCGTCGGCGGCAAGCCGCTTGAAATTGACGCGGTTTTTCCTTGCGTGCACGGAACGAATTGCGAGGACGGAATTTTGCAAGGCTTGCTCGAAGCCGCCAACATTCCTTACGTCGGATGCTCGGTGGCGGCGAGCGCGCTCACGATGGACAAAGAAAAAACAAAGCAAGTTTGGCAAAACGCCGGGCTTCCAATTGTGCCTTATGTTTGCGTTCGGCGCGCGGATTTGAACGACGGCGCGGCATTCAAAAAAATTATCGATGGCGCGATTTCGCAATTCGGATTTCCACTTTTCGTAAAACCTTGCAACGCAGGATCTTCCGTGGGCGCGGCAAAAGCCACGAACGCGCAGGAACTTTCCGACGCGCTCGACAAAGCGTTTTTGTGGGACAACAAAGTCTTGATTGAAAAATCAATCGACGCGCGTGAAATTGAATGCAGCGTCACTGGAAACGCGACAATTCAAAATGAAAAAAGCCAGTGCGGAAAAGTCGCCGCGTATATTCCGGGCGAGATTCTTCCTAATCACGATTTTTATGATTACGACGCAAAGTACACAGATCCTGACGGCGCGGTTTTGAAAATCCCCGCGATGCTCGAAAAAGCGCAAATCGAAAAAGTACGCACGCTCGCGCAAACGGCTTACAAAATTTTGGATTGCTCCGGGCTTTCTCGCGTGGACTTTTTCATCGACAAAAATTCCGGCGAACTTTTTTTGAACGAAATCAACACGATTCCGGGCTTCACTTCGATCAGCATGTTTTCGAAAATGTGCGAAGCGGGGGGATTAAAATACGGAGAATTGATTACGCTTTTGATTGAAGAAGCCCTGGAAGTTTTCGAGCAGAAAAAAACGCTTTTGACTTCGCGCTGAAACTAGGAGAAATTATGACGTTCACTTATCCGAAAGGCTGTTGCTTCAATTCGCTTGACGAAATAAAAGGAAAGCGCATCACCGTGATGGGGCTTGGACTGAACGGCGGCGGCGAAGCGGCTGTGCGATTTTTGCTCAAGCATGGCGCGGAAGTTCTTGTCACGGACATGAAAACTGAAGAGCAGTTAAAGCCTACGCTCAATTCAATTGCTTACGATTCTTCGCTCGATAAGTCGCGCCTCACTTATGTTTTGGGCGAACATCGCAAAGAAGATTTTCGCAATGCCGATTGCGTCATAAAAAATCCCGGGGTGAAAATTCAAGGCAATCCTTTTCTTGCCGAAGCGCGCGCGATTGAAACGGACATAAGCCTTTTTTTGCGTTTTACAAAATCGCCGATTATTGCGATTACTGGAAGCAAGGGAAAATCTTCCACCGTGAGCGCAATTCAATACGGCCTTAAAAAATGCGGCTTCAATTCTTTTTTGGGCGGAAACATCACAGTAAGCCCGCTCACTTTTTTGGAGCAGACGAACGAATCCACTCCCGTGATTTTGGAACTTTCCAGCTGGCAGCTCGCCGATTTGCGAGGGAGGGAAATTCTAAAACCGAAAATCGCGCTCATCACGAAAATCGTTCCAGACCATCAGAATTGGTATGCGAACATGGGCGAATACATCGCGGACAAGCGGCTCATTTATGCCGACCAAGATGAAAATGATTTTTTGATTTGCGACGCGGATTCGGATGAAATCGGAACTGGACCTGCCGAAGGCGGCACTTGGGGCGACTTGTTCGCAAAGGAAAGCCGCGCGAAAGTTCTGCGCTACAGTCAAGATAAACTCGAAGATTCTCAATACGGCGTGTGGCTTGAATTCGACGAGCAAGAAAATTTGTGCGCGCTCGCACGAATTCCAAACAAACCTTTCGACACAAAAATTTTGGGAAGCGTGAATGTGCCTGGCCGCCACATGAGACAAAATGTAATGAACGCGGCTCTCGTACTTTATTTGATGGGATGCGATGCCGAAAAAATTCAAAGCGTTCTCGGCGAATGGAACGGCATTCCGCATCGTCTGCAATATTTTCATTCTTGGAAAAATCCCGCCGCGCAAAAAAACGTGCGCTTTTACAACGACTCTTGTTCCACCGTTCCCGAAGCCGCAGCCGCCGCAAGCCAAGCGTTCGGAAAGCCAGTAATTTTTATCACGGGCGGCACGGACAAAGGACTTGACTTTTCGGTTTTGGCAGACACGCTTGATTCGAAAAAATCGAATTCCACGCCGCTTGCTTCGCTCTACCTTTTGGCTGGAAACGGCACCGACATTCTCGCAAAACTTTTGGACGAACACAAAGTCGTATACAAAGGACCATTCGCATCGCTGGAAGATTTGCTTGGAACAATGAAAGCGGATTTTGAAAAAGGCGAATGCAGATGCGACACAATCGTATTTTCGCCGGGCGCGACATCGTTCGGAATGTTCGCGAACGAATTTGATCGCGGAGAAAAATTCATGGAAATCGCGAAGAAAATTTTTTAGGCGAAATTTTGATTTGTGTTGAAGACTTCAACCCCCGACGCAAAGCGTCGGGGGTTGTTGATTTGCGATGCGGAACAAAAATATTTGCTTCCGTAAAGGGCTTCAAAAAATTCAAAAATTGTTACATTTTTTACTTGACTTTTCATCAAACTGATTTTACACTATAGATTATGGATTTCAAGACTGTACTTACACCTGACACGGTAAACCTTCACTTGAAGGGAACGACAAAAGAAGAAATTATTGACGAGATGCTCAACATTTTGGAGGCTTCGGGCAAAGTTACGGACAAAGCGTCCGCCCGGGAATGTGTGCTTGAACGCGAGCGCAAAATGTCCACGGGAATGAAGCACGGCATCGCGATTCCGCATGGCAAGACGGACACTGTTTCCGATCTCGTGGCGTGCATTGGCATTTCCGACAATCCTGTGGATTTTGATTCGCTGGATCAAGAGCCGTGCCGTATTTTTATCATGACGCTTTCTCCCGTGAACAAAACCGGGCCGCATTTGCAATTTTTGGCGGAAGTGAGCCTTTTGTTCAAGAGCGCGGACAAGCGACAGCAAATTCTTGAAACGCAGGACAAGGCTGAGGTTATAAAAATTCTCACGGAATAGAAAAAAAATATTTTCCTTGATGCGCCTTTGCCAAAAGTTTTGCAAAAAGGCTTTGGGCAGAGGCTGTCTGTGTTTTAAAAGCGAATTTGCAAATTGAGAAATTAAGAGGAATTGAAAATATGGAAATCATTTCTTTGCAAAACGAAAATTTCACTGAAATTGCGGCTGCTTGTGTGGACGGCGCGAGGGCGGAATTTTCGCAAAAAATTGAAAAAGGCGGAAAATATCGGCTGATCGTGGCTTTTTCGGACGTTGCGTTTGGCGCGGAAAAATACAACGAATCCTTTCTCGCGTCTTTGCGCGAAAATTTGAAGTCGGCGGAGGCTTTGCTTGCGAATTTCGTGATTTCGCCTTTTTCGAAAAACGCGCTTTCTTCGATAGACGATGCGCTTGAAATGACGGCGGCGTTCAAGCATTGCGCGCGGCGCATTAAGGACTGCGAAAATATCGTGGGATTTGAAATTCCTCGCGCGTTTTCCAGCCTTGAGCGCGCGGATGAATTGGTGGAAAATTTCATGCAGGAATTGGCGGAAAAGCATCCGAAATATCTTTTTTTCCGCGAAAAATGATTGCGGAATTTGGAAAAATATTCGGTGCGAATTTTTCAACAAAACTGCGTTGTTTGCAAAATATTCGCATAAATGCGGAAAATTTCATTGTTTGCGGTATTTTTTAATTTAACGCGATGGATGCGGAAAACATTTGAAAATGTAAAAATATCGATAAATTTCGCGAAAAATGCCGAATTTTCGCATTTTATTCAAAAAAACTCTTGCCTTTTTTTCAAAAATTTGCAATTATTTAAGTATGGCAAACGTAAGAGAACAGTCGAATTTTTACAAGACGATTATAGCCGCGTCGTGCATTTGCGCGGCGTTCGCAATCGCTGCGTTGGCGGTTGTGCTTTTCATGCCGCGTCAAAATGCCCAGCAGGAAGAAGTCGCTTTGATTGAAACGGCGGAAATTCCGCAGATTTTGGAGGATACTCCGCTCAAGGAAGAAGCTGGCTCGCACGCGCAAAATGTTTCATGGCTTGCCGAAAAAGATTCTTTCAACACGATTAAAATCGAAAGCGATGACGGAAAAGAGCCTTCCGCTGACAAAGGACTTGAACTTTATCGGAATCCGCTCACGCGAGTGGCGGTGGAATGGTTCTATTTGCGCGTGACGGGAAACCGCGATGTTACAATGGCGATTTTGGATGCCGCAAATCGCGAGGACATTCCGCTTTCGCTTGCCTTCGCGCTTTGTTATGCCGAAAGCCGATTCAATCGCGCGGCTCGCAATACCAATGTGAACGGCTCTATTGACCGCGGACTTTTCCAGTTGAACGACAGGAGTTTTCCGCACCTTGGGAACGAAGATTTTTATAATCCCGAAACTAGCGCGAAATTCGGAATGTCGCATTTGAGATATTGCCTGAGCGTTGCGGACAACGAAACCACGGCAATTGCGATGTACAACGCGGGCATAAGTCGCGTCCGCAACGACAGGACTCCGGCTTCAACGCTGCGTTATGTGGGACGCATCGCAAGTTACCGCGCCAATTTGGAATCGCGCTTTGCCGAAGAGGTTTTGAGCCACTATATTCAAAACGAACAGCAGGTGCTTCCTGTGATGGCAAGATGATTCAGATTTTTTGAAAAACGCGGCGTGTTACAAAAGAGGAACAGAAAGCTTCACTTCCTTTGGAAATAGCTTCTGCACCGTTTCGCTTCCGTAAAGGGCTTCAAAAAAATAAACTGGAACGATTGAAATAAATTTCCTTACAGAACAAGTGTAAAGCACTTGATGCCAATGTGCGCGAGCACAGAGTAAAATAATTTCCACTTGCGCAACAAGTGCAGAAAACTCAAATTTTTTTAAAGCACTTGACCCGCCCGCCGCGCGAGCGGCAATTGAAATAAATTTCCTTGCAGAGAAAGTGTAAAACACTTGACCAAATTGCGCAAAAATTATATAATAAAAAGAGTATCGATACTATTTTTAGAGGAGTTCTAAATGCCTTGCGGTAAAAAAAGAAAGCGTCAGAAGATGGCCACACATAAGCGTAAGAAGATGCTTAGAAGAAATCGGCATAAGAGCAAGTAGTCTGTGCCAAAGGCCGCTTATGATGCCATGCGTTGGCTCTGTGAGCGGTCTTTTTTTGATTTGAATTAAGGGCTGCCATCTTGCTTGCTGAAATCAATTCGCCTGAACAGATAAAAAATCTTTCCCAAAAAGAACTTCGCGCGTTGTCGGAGGAAATCCGGCGGCACATAATAGATACCGTCGCGCACAATGGCGGACATTTGGCGAGCAATCTCGGCGTGGTGGAACTCACTCTCGCGCTTCACAGGAGTTTTTCTTCGCCGAGCGACGCGATTGTTTGGGACGTGAGCCATCAATGCTACGCCCACAAATTGCTCACCGGCCGCTACGGGGATTTCGCTTCGATTCGGCTGGGCGGGGGAATTTCCGGCTTTACGAAAGGGCGCGAAAGCGAGCACGATTTTTTTGACAACGGGCACGCTTCCACTTCGATTTCGCAAAGCCTCGGGCTTTTGAAGGCGCGCGAAATTCAAGGCGTTCCTGGAAAAGTCATCGCCGTCATCGGAGACGGCGCGCTCACTGGCGGGCTTGCCTACGAAGGCTTGCTCAACGCCGGAAAAAAAATCGCTTCTCGTCTCGGAACGATTCCGTCGAATCTCATAATCGTTTTGAACGACAACGGAATGTCGATTTCGCCGAGCGAAGGCTCTCTTTCGCGATATTTGAGCCGCCTCACGATGTCGATTCAGTACCAGTCGATTCGGCGCGGCATCGACAAGATTGTCGAGCATTTGCCGCTCAGCCGCTTTTTGCAAAAAGTGATTTTTCGCCTCAAGCGCGGAATCAAAGGCTTTTTCCTTACGAACAATTTGTTCGTGGATTTGGGATTTGAATATGTCGGTCCGCTCAACGGGCACGACATTCGCGAAATGGAAAAAATTTTCACGCGCGTGAAAAAATTGAAAAATCCCGTGATTGTCCATGTCGTGACGAAAAAAGGAAAGGGCTATTCGCCCGCCGAGGACAATCCCGAAATGTTCCATGGAATCGGGCCTTTCAATATCAGCGACGGTTCTGCGGAAAAATTCTACGGAAGAAGTTTCACCGAATGTTTTTCAAAGTCCATCGTGCGCCTTGCCGAGTCGAACAAAAAGATTGTCGCGATTACGGCTGCGATGTCCAAAGGCACGGGGCTTGCGGCGTTTGAGCGGAAATTTCCCGAAAGGTTTTTCGATGTGGGAATCGCGGAAGAGCATGCCGTGACTTTCGCGGCGGGACTTTCGAAGGGCGGAATGATTCCAGTCGTCTGCATTTATTCAACTTTCATCCAGCGTTCGATCGACCAAATCATCCACGACATCGCGCTTCCTTCTTTGCACGCGATTTTGGTTTTGGACAGAAGCGGCGCGGTTCCGAACGACGGCGAAACTCACCAAGGAATTTTTGACATCGCGCTGATAAAAAATATTCCCGCCATAAATTTTCTTGCACCTGCGAGCGGCGCGGAATTGGAACTGATGCTGGAATACGCTTTGGCTTTGGACGCGCCTTGCGTGATTCGCTATCCGAAAAAAACTTCGCCTTCGGAAATGGAAGAATTCCTCGCTCCGCTGCAATCGGGGAGGGGAACGCTTGTTCGCGCGGAACGCTTCGCGCCGAGTTTGGCTGTGAGATTCAATTTGGAAAGCGGCCGGATTGAAGATGCTTCTTGGGAGGATGACGGAAAAAAATTCCGGCGCGTTCTGCTTGTAACGCTTGGCTCGATGTTTTCCGAATGCGTCGTCGCGTCGCGCTCGCTTTTGCTGCAAGGCGTTTACGTGGACATCTACAATCTGCGCTTCGTCTCTCCGCTCGACAAAGATTTTTTCTGCGAGACTTGCGCTCGCTATGACGCGGTTGTGATTGTGGAGGACGGCGTGAAATCGGGCGGGGTGGGGGAAGAATTGGAAGCCGCTCTTTTCAAGCGAAAATATTTTTCTACGGGCGTTTTGGCTTTCGCGAAAAAATTTCCCGCGCAAGGCTCGAGGGAAGAAATTCTCGAAGCCGCGTTCCTCTCGCCGAACGACATTCAAAAAGAAGTCTTGGGAATTTTGAATCAGCTCAATTTCCGTGGCGAAGAAATTTAATTTGGAGAAAATTTGGCAAGGCCGATTTTTTTGAAAGACAAAATCCTCTCGACCGAAAATCCCGCGTTCGTGATGGGAATCGTGAACGCGAACGGAGATTCGTTTTGGGAAAAAAGTCGCGGCGGCACGCGCCTTGCAAAACGCCTTGTCGAGCAGGGCGCGGACATCCTTGACATCGGCGGAGAATCCACGCGCCCGGGAAGCGAATACATTGACGCGGAGGAAGAACTGCGCCGCGTGATTCCGCTCGTAAAAAAAATCAGGAAATTTTCCGACGTTCCGATTTCGATCGACACGCGGAAATACGATGTGATGAGCGCGGCGTTCGATGCCGGCGCGGACATTTTGAACGACGTTTCGGCATTGGAGGACGATCCGCGCTTGGCGAAATTTGCGGCGCGCGAAAAAATTCCCGTGATCCTTATGCACAACGCGATGAAAAAAAACAGTTGCAAACCGGGGCGGAATTCTGCTATAATGAATGAATGCGGCGAGGAAAATATTTTTTCGCAAGTGGACGAATATTTGGCGCAGCGCGCGCAGTTCGCCTTGCAAAATGGAATCGCCGCTGAAAAAATCATCGTGGATCCTGGAATCGGATTTGGCAAGGACACGGCGCAAAACGCCGCCTTGATTGCGAATGCCGCGAAATTATGCGGCGGAAAATATTCGGTTTTGATGGCTCTTTCGCGAAAAAGTTTTTTTGAAAAAGTTTGCGGAAGAAAAGTCGCCGGGCGGCTTTGGGGAACAATCGCCGCCAACGCCTATTCGATTTTGAGCGGAGTTTCGATTGTGCGCGTGCACGACGTGAACGCTGCGGTCGATACGGTAAAAGTTTTGAAGGAAATTTTAAATGTTTGCTGCTGAAAAACTTTGGACAATTTACGATGCCGTGCGTCCGTTTTTGGACATGGCAATTTTGGCGTTCATTCTCTACAAGGCGTATCAAATCATTATCAGCACGAACTCGATTCAAATTTTGCGGGGCGCACTCATAATTGTGGTGGCGTATCTCACCGCGATTATTTTTCATTTGGAAACTTTGCTTTGGATTCTCGGATCGCTCGCGCCTGGATTTCTCGTGGTTTTCGCAGTGGTCTTTCAGCCTGAAATTCGAAAAATATTTTTGCGGCTCGGACAAAAGGAATGGTTTTCGCTCGGAACTCGTTCAAAGCATTCATACGTTGATTCTATTTTGATGGCGGCGGAAATTCTTTCCAAGCAAAAACGCGGAATGCTCGTGGTTTTTGTGCGTCACACAAAACTTGACGACATAATAAAAACAGGAACGCTCATAAATGCGGATCTTTCTTCAAGCCTGCTCGTGACGATTTTCGGGCACGACACGCCGCTGCATGATGGCGCGGTGATAATTCAGGGCGGAAAAATTTTAAGCGCGGGATGTTTTCTTCCGTTGAGCGAACAGTACGACATAAAGAAAACTTTCGGCACTAGACACCGCGCGTCGCTCGGTCTTGCCGAAACTACGGACGCTGTTGTGCTCGTCGTTTCGGAGGAAACTGGCGCGATAAGCCTTTCATATAATTCGCGTCTGCATTACAATTTGTCGATGAGGGAACTTTCGGAAACGCTAGTCTATTTGCTTGGCATAACGAGCGAACAATATACAATCGAGGATACAGTGGATGAAAATAAAGCCGCTTTTGGAAAAGCTGAATGACAGGTGGCCGGCGAAGGCGATTTGCATTGTAGCTGCCTGCGTTCTATATATGTTTAACCAGCACACTTCTCTTGAGCGAAGGAGTATCGCCGTAAGGTTGAATGTTTTGCAGGAAGGCGAAATGCTTTGCACGACGCACTTGCCTTCAAGCGTGAGCGTAACTATTCGCACGAACGCCGAAAACATCGCGCATGTGAACGCCGAAGGAATCAGCGCCACGCTTGACTTGAATTACATCACGAAAGAAGGCAATTTCGATGCGCCGGTCTTGGTGAGCCTGCCTTCGAATTTGGAAAATCTCGATCCTCTTGAAGTTACGGTTTATCCCGAGAAAATCAAAGTTCATCTCGAAAAAAATATTTCACGTTCGGTGAAAGTCGTGCCATACGAAATTGGCAGAAGTCCTTACGGCTACATGGTCAAAAAAATTTCTGTTGTTCCTCCATATATCGAGATTTTCGGACCGCGCTCAATTGTGGAAAGCGTGAATGCACTCGAAGTTGGAGCGATCGTCATTGATGAAAAAACCGAAAGTTTTTCCGAACGAAAGCGCATCATCAACCGCAATCGTCTTATAAGAATCGACGGCTCTTCCGAAGTTGAAGTCAAAGTGGAAGTGGGGCTTCTCCAAGGAACAAAGTTTTTCAACAATGTTCCGATTGAATTGAAAAATCTCAATCCCGAATTTGATGTTGAAGGAAATTTTTTCGCCGACTTTTCAATCATGGGCGCACAGCTTGATCTTGACGAATACGAGATTTTGCCGGGCGTGCTTTCCGCAGATTTAGGCGCGATTTCTGAAATCGGCGAGTACGAAATTCCTGTTACCGTGTTGCTTCCGCAGGAATTCCATTTGGAATCAATTTCCGTGGAAAACATTCCGATTTCTGTGCGCGAAAAAATTCCTGTGATTTTAGATGAAAGTGGCAGACGATGATTTTCGGAATTGGAATTGATTTGGCAAAAACGAGCCGCTTTGAAAAATGGGTGAAAGATCCTGAAATGCTTCGACGCTTTTTCAACGAACAGGAAATCATCGATTTTCCTGCAAGCGGCCCGAATTCCGCGAGTCTTGAAAAAA
>CAMWIU010000007.1 GCA_947174385.1 uncultured Treponema sp. | reverse complement strand
GGTCTTTCACTTAAGTGTCAGAGGTCCTTTCACGTACGTGTTAGAGGTTCTTTCATGTAAATGATAGATATCCTCATAATGCAAATTTTGGAGTGTCTGTAATATAAGTTTTGGAAGGTCTTTAACCGCAATTAAAGGGAGTCTTCAACGTACGTTTTGGAACGTCTTTAACCGCGATTGAAGGGTGTCTTAAATGTAAATGTTGGAAGATGTGCGCATGGAGCACTTTTTTCGAATTTATTTCCGCAAAAACGCAAACGTATTTCCGCAAATACGTGCGAGTATTTCGGGAAATATGCACACGTTTTTCCGCAAATATTTTTACGTATTTCCGCAAATAAATTCGGCGCGGGCTTAAAAAAGTGATGTTTTGTCCATGGCGGGGACTGTTTTGCATTTAGTCCCTGCCATGGACATGCGCACGTCCCTGACAGGGACTAAAGCGTGTCCGCGTTGGGGATTTTCTCGCGCACCGTGCTCGGACATGGGCATGTCGCAGTCGTGGACGCGGATTTAGGCGCGTTTGCCAAAAACGGCGAGCGCTAGTGCTTTTCCGCATGGCATAAAATCGCGCGGGCATCTTCAATAAAATGATAAAATCTGCTATAATAAAACCATGAATTCCGCTGAAAGTATTTACCAAATAAACCATACTCCACAAAATTTTAATAAACAGCCCATGACTGATGCTTTCTATAAAATTACATTAGACTATATCAATAAAAATTCAAAAAAGTCTCCATCGACCAATGCTTTCTATGCAAGAAAATATGCGGATTTAAAAAGCAAAGAAAGGATGCCGAATTCTTTTGGTGAACTGGAGGTACGCGAGGAAAACTATTTTGACTTGCACGCGCTTTTCCCGGAATTGTTCAAAATCCCTTTCCCGCAGCCCAAGGAGCCGTATTTCACTTTCATAGACTTGTTTTCAGGAATCGGTGGCTTTCACCAAGCCATGCACCAGTTGAATGGAAAATGCCTTCTTTCTTCTGAAATCGATTCTTTTGCCATCGACACCTATCTAGACAACTATGGCATCGACTCAAACAAGGACATCACGAAAATTAAGGACGAGGATTTTCCCAAGCACGACGTGCTATGCGCAGGCTTTCCCTGCCAAACGTTTTCCAAAGCAGGAAAACAAATGGGATTTACCGACCAAACAAAGGGAACTCTGTTTTTTGAAATAGTGCGAATCTTAAAAAATGAAAAGATACGTCCTGACTACATAATTCTCGAAAATGTCCGCAACCTGCTTTCACATGACAACAAAAACACCTGGAGGGTGATCAAGGACACTCTTGATGAGGTGGGTTATAACTGCAAAGAAGTGCTCATGAGTCCGCATCAACTGGGAGTGCCACAACTTCGGGAGCGCGTTTATATCCTTGGGGTCAGGAAAGAGATTTATGACGGCAAATTGGAATTCAACGTTCCGCACGTAAAAAAAGAGAGCCTTGATATTTACAAAGCGGGAATAATCGACGAGCATCCCGACCCAAAGTACAAAATCAGCGAGCACGAGGAGAAAGTCCTGAATTGCTGGGACGAATTCTACAAAGGAATAAAAGAGACGGTAATCGGATTTCCCATTTGGTTTTCGGAATTCAGGGCGACTTACGATACTGACGACTTGCCCGAATGGAAGGCGGACATCTGCCACAAAAACCGCGCGCTATACAAAAACAACAAAAAATTCATAGATTCATGGGCGGAAAAATGGAACGACCTGAACGGACTTACGCCGACCGAAAGAAAGTTCGAATGGCAGGCGGGGGAGAGTATAAACTTTGCTGCATAAAAATCGATATTTTAAACATAGGAGATTAAATTGATAAATTACCAACTTTTCCCTCGTTCAGTTGCGATTACACAGGAAATTCGACAAATAATAGATTGTTTCGAGGTTGTAGCGGATGAGATTGATTCTGAAACTCATGAAAAACTAAGTTCAAATACCGTACTTAAACTTCTTGAGCCTCATTTGCAGAAGATAGACTTTAATGTTGAAACTGGAAAATCGGCGAGTCAAATGATTCAAGTTCCCGTTCTTTTTGGGAGAAACAACAATATCGACAAATACTTTAATGCGGACGCATTGAGCAAGGACGGTCGGATTGTGATGGAAGTGGAAGCAGGTCGCGCAATCGCAAACAACCAGTTTTTGAAAGATATTTTTGAAGCAAGTTGTATGTTTAATGTTGAATATCTTGTCTTGGCGGTAAGAAATATTTATCAGCCACTTCACAACAGCAAAGATTTTGAGTTGGTCTACACATTCTTGGAAACATTGTACATTTCAAATCGAATAAAACTTCCGATGAAAGGAATCCTGCTCGTTGGTTATTGACATAAAATTTGCAAAATTGTAGCTGACAAAAATCACAGACCTGATTAAACTTGGTAAAAAACATGTTTTGGCGGAAAGAATGTTGAAAATAACAGGTACGGTGAGCGAGATTGATGTCGTTGGAGAAATTTTTAACAGCGTGCTAGATATGCTTGGGGGCGATGTAGATAGTGATGGTTTTGGACACTACAAACCTACAAGCAAAAGACAGAAAAATATGTCGTTGATAAATATGAATGGTGACGACATAATAGAAACGCTCGAAGTGATAAAAAATGCAATCCGTCTGAGTTATGAAAACGGCGGTGTATTTTCTAAAAAAGAAAATTGGTTAGAGAACTGTAGGTCTAGATAATACAAATGTTCGCGGACGATGACCAAAACAAAAGGCAAAGCGCGTGGGAAGGGTGGTACATGGAATACTATGTGAAAAAGTATTTGAAAGAGCATCCTGCAGACGCAATCAAATGGTGGTCGAGCAAGAAACAAGGCGAACTGGATTTTGACTTAAAGTTTCTTACCGAAGAGAACTTTTACAGAGACGTGAAGTCCGACGACGCAAAAAAGAGCGTTCAAGGCAACAAGAAAAGCAACATAGACATTCTTGTTAAGGACAGGAAAGGTCGCCTTTGGTATGTGGTGTTTGAATTCCTGCCGGAAAAGGATTCAAAACACAACAACGAAACGACAATTTGGTGGAACAAAAAACTAGGGAAAGACAAACTGCTTTCATACGCCAGCAGAATGAAGTATTCCATAACGTTTGAGAATATGAGCGTGTATGAAATAAATCAGTTTGCGTTCAAATACCTAAAGGAATTTGAAGTAAGTCCGTGCAACGGAAAGCCGCGCGAAAAGAAATACAGAATCCCGAACAACATGAAAGAATACCTAAGAATTTATCAATGTGTGTAAAGTTTTTGTGAGAAACCAAGAAGAAAAAACATAAGCGGTAAAAACTTCATCGTGTTGCCGTACCAGTTTTTTGATTTTATCTGCAAATTTAGATTGTTGGACAGCACATTTCTTTTTGAGCGAACCACGAAATGCCCGCATTTTCGTTTTTTCGAATTTATTTCCGCAAAAACGCAAACGTATTTCCGCAAATACGTACACGTATTTCGGGAAATATGCACACGTTTTTCCGCAAATATTTTTACGTATTTCCGCAAATAAATTCGGCGCGGAGTTGAAAAGGCGGCGTTTTGTCCCCGACGGGGACATGTGCACGTCCCTTACAGGGACTAAAGTGTGTCCGCGTTATGGACGTTCTCGCGCACTGGGCGCGGACATAAGTATGTCACAGTCGCGGACGCGGATTTAGGCGTGTCTGCAAAAAAGGCGCGTACTGGTGCTTTCCCTGCATTTCATTCAAGTGGCAGTTGATGCCTTTTTCAATAATGCGTCCAAGTCATAAACACGATATACAAAGCAAACACGAGTGCCGCACATAGTCTTATTGAGGGAACAATACTTTGAAATGAAAAATCGCCTAATTCATCCCGCTCCCTTTTATCAAAAACATCTTGCGGTATAAGAAGCAATACTCCAAAAAAAAGTGCAAGGCTTGATATTTTCATAGTTATTCCCTCCCACTGTTTTCCAGACATTCCAAAAATAAAGAAACCTCCAAAATATCCTCCAACTATAAAAAGAAAGCCTAGAACTTCTGATATCTTGCACAGCCTTTTTATTTTCTTTTTGTCCAACATACATTGCTCCTCCGCTATAGTGTCTGTCAGCTTTCCGAGCCATGCGAATTTATTTCGTATATATGCAAGATTAAATCTTATTATATTCGCAATGTTTTTGCAACAAACACCAATAATTTTATATAGGCGCATCCTAGAAGGACATCAACAATAAGAAAATAGTTATCATAATTGTCGTCATTTGGATCATAATTTTTGTTCAAAATAAGTCCACCTGAAAAAGATAGAACACAAATTATTGCCGATGTTATTGCAAATGCTTTGTCAGAAAGTTTTATATTAAATAAAATGCATACAAGAAAAAAAATGTCGAATAACAGAAACAGAACAAATCCCGCCGCCAAACGCAATTCAATTCCTCTTTTCATACACGCCTCCTGCCCATCTCTTTCATCAAGTGTCCTCCTGTCAACAAATCAATATCGTAAACCACTGATTTCTCGAAACAGACGCGCCGTCTTCGAATGAAATTTGTCTGGACTGTTGTACAGATACAAGTCATACGGTGTCCTTCCGTCCACATCTCTCATGGTAAAATCTGCACCGTTGTCGATTAGCAGTTTTATAGTCTTATAGGGAGCTGGATACGATGCGGCATAATGGAGTGCATTTTGTCCTTTCTTATTCGTGGTGTTTATATTTTTCGTGTATGGAAGAAGAATAGGAACCGCATCGAAATTTAAAAAACTGATTGCGCCCATAACATATTCTGCCCCTCCCACCTCGTCTCCCGCAAAACTCAAATCAACATACTCGCGCCCCGACAGTCTGAGAAATTCTTGTAAATAACTGTTTGCATTGTCCATAATGCAAACACAAATCACCTCGCATTTAAATCTAAAGGCATCGTCCCATAAGGAATTTATGTCCGCCCCATGCTCCACAAAGTTTTTCAATACTTTTATGGATTTTCTTTTTTTTAATCGGCGATATTGATAGTGATACTCGACCAAAAGTTGCAGCGGAGTACGTCCATACACGGACTCGTTTATGAGCGACAGGTCAAGGTTTTTATTGTTATCGATGGGCTTGTTTGCCAGCGCGAGCAGATGGAGCGAATAGTCCTTGTACTTTTCTTCCGCCTGCAACATCCTTTCGTTCTTTTTATGGCATCCGCACAGCAAAAATGCGGCGGAGAGAAAAACCAATGCTATTTTTTTGTACAACATACACGCTCCTCCGCGCTTTATTTTATCTTGCCGATCGGCGTTGTGTTCAGTTTCTCGCCCTCGGCGAAGATGCGGAACAAGTCCACGATGTCCTTGGCGACATGGCAGGCTTCCTCCAATCTTTTGGATTTTGTGTAGATCATGTAGACGGCTTCCGAGCCGTTGCCTAAAATGTTTGTCGGATCTACAAAGAAATAATCTGATATAAACTCTGATTCTTTATTGATTACAGAACCTGCTATTTCTGCAAAGACAAACATATCTTCTAAAATTTTCATTGAATACTTGCCTGAATTTGTGTTGATTAAAGCCTCATCACATTCAGTATGAAATGACACTTTTCTTGAAAAAGATATTTTATATATATTTTTTTCTATTACGTACAACACATCTAACGGAATGTTAGTTGTTTCTTTCAATCTAAAAGTCTCATCTTCATCATAGTCATTTTCCGTTATTCGTGCCCTTCTTATTATACCATTAGCAATCATGACATCATAATACTCTTTGATTTTTTCCTGCATATTTGATATTCTTTTCATCAAATCAGAATTATTTTCCACTTGCTTCTCAAGAATATCTTTTATGGCAGTCCCCTCGTAAACAGGTTTTTCGTTTTCAAAAGGCCGCTCAAAATCTTCGTCTTTTTTATCACAGAATTTTTCAACAAGTTCATAGAAATCTTTCGCGACAAGCTCGAAATCCTGTTTTTCACACGAACATCTGTTTACCCTCCAGACCGCATCAATGCCATAGCCAAGTTTATTAAAAGGATCAAAAAAATAACTTTTTTCTCCATAATCCTGCCCGAACATGAAGTAGTCTTTCATCTCTTCTATCGAGGAATTTCCTGTATGTTTGCCTATGCAGTTAAATTCATAGATTTCCTTTTCATCATAAATTCCAAACTGTTCCGTTTCTCCATTCATATACCACGCATTGTCAGCTTCAATGAATGTTTTGTATTCGTCAGGCAGCTTTAGGTTGAATTTCTCTTCAATCCTCGGCATTGCGTCAAGAAGGTCGTTTAATGGCGCATACGAATATGCCGTGAATTCCTCATATAATTTCTTTGTTTCCTCATCGCGCTGATAATAACGAGCAAGGATTTCCTTGAACTGTTCTGCTGTTTTCATGTTTTGCTCCTGTGTATTATCAAGTTTTACCTTACAAATTCCTTATAAAACAACTATTATGTTTTCATAATAAAGTGTTTCTTTTATTTCTTTTGGAAATGTATTCATTTTATTGCCTATCATTATCGATTTAGCCATTATTATCCTCCTATTGCCCGTAAAAAGCGACGGGAAGAACGACAATATCGTTTATGCAGACATCTTCATACAGCCGTCCGGCATACACGTCCTTTATGACGATTTTTATTTCCTCCGCGCCTGTGAGGAATTTTCCAGGCGTTATGTCCTGATAATCCGGAGTATCTTCAAGCAGGACATCCTTATAAAAAACATCGTCTATGTACACAGAGACAATCCGAGGACGCGAATTTTTTTCATACAAATCAGGACGACTGTAATCGACATATCCAATCGATATGAATCCTTTCAGCCCGCCGTGCAGCTGCGTCTCGGCAGCACCGTCTGGAACAAGAAACGAAATCCATTCCCCGATTCCATTTCCATTCGCTCCTTCCGCCCAAGGCTTCCCCCATTGCACGGCATGATGGGGAAAATCAAAGTCGATGTCATCGCAGGAATACGATTTTCCGCCTTCTTTCAAGAACGAACTTTGCCGTGCGCCCATCGCCCCAAGATGCTTTTCCCATGAGACATACGCATCTTTCACCCCATAATAAAAATCGCCATTTTCATGGATGAGCAAGAAGAAATAGTCGGACTTGAGGAACACCGCCTTTTTTTCTATGGAATCCGATACCCGCGTTTCAACGGGAGCCGCGCCCCATGGAGAATCTTCGCTTTCGACAAAGCGCGCGTCCGATTCCGTATAATACACAAAGGGAACGCCATGCTCATATTCTTTTCGAAAATGCAGTTCCTTGTCATACCTGTTGGCGCGGCTTCCCAGCGAGCGGTTTTTTATGCGAATCGTATCAACGCCGACATAGTATGACACTATCGAGTCTCCCATGAAAAAAGAAAACTCATGGAAACCTTCAAAGGAATCGCGCCCGGAAATAGCCGAAAGGTTTGCCGCCGCCAAAAACATAAAAAGCAAAGTGCCGATGATTTTTCTTTTCATTTGATTTTTTATCCTATTCGCCATATCCATATTCCCGAAGCATCTCTCCATTGTCGCTGTAGAACGCATTCTTTCCCGCGCCCACCAAGGCATACGACACGGCAAGACCAATTTCGTCCGCCTGCCGCTGTATTTCGGACAATTGACGCAGCGCGTCATCTTTTTTCATCGGGCGCGCATTCTCCGCGAAATGGCGGTGGACATACACCTCGGCGGCATGCCCCGTGCTTGAAACTTCGAGCATTCCACGAAACGAATTTTTGTTTTTCAGGGCAAAGAAAAATTGCCAGCCGGAAATCTTTCCCGAGTCGAAATAAATTTGTGCGCCGGAAAAACCCGCCACTTCTTCAAGGGATTCCGCCGCATCAAACGTGCTTCGCCAAGATTCAATTATATCGTTTTCCGCTCCAAGCGTCCACGCCTGAAAAAACTGCGAAACATCCTTGTCGTACTCGGAAGCAAATCCGCGCGGCTCATAGGCGGAAAGGTGCACTTCCCGTGCTATCCATGCGAAAAAAACGAGGACGGCGGCGGCAAGCGCGACGAGAATCCATTTCAATGTTCGAGCCGCAATCTTGCCGAGCGTTCTAATCGACAAACTCGCGCGAATCATTTTCATAATATCATTTTTCATCGTTCAACCATGAAAGAAAAACGGCAGTCTTCTTCATCGAAGAATTCTCCGGCTTCATCAAAAAGCGGCTTGTAGCAGCCATAAAAAACAATCTCAACTTTTTCAGGCGTAATGTTTCCGAATTCAAAGGAGTCAAACCAATTTAAGATGTTCAGCCAAAACAAATTGTTTTCCTGCGCCTTTTGCAAAAATGTGTTCAGCTTGTGCTTTTTCCCGTTTTTCAAATCATACAAATAAACGCTTTTCGGAAAAAACGTGTCGCCACCATTATTAACACTGTAAATCAACAGCTGATTTTCCGCTTCAAAAACTGGACGGCTTCCGGCAGTGTCAAATTCAAGCACTTTGCTTCCCATCTTTTTTTCATACAAGCGGCAAGAATAGCCGCCCATAAAAAATCCTATGGCAAAAAAATCGTCACAATCTATGCCCTCGTATCTCGGATAATATTTCAGGTTGTTAAAATACGCCATTTCCTCAATGACTACGGCGCGCCCATTTTTTGAGAGCAGCATGCAGCACACATGCTCATTTTGTTTGACGATATCGCTTATGGAAAGCTCGTATCCGTTTTTCAAATGATAGTGCTGCTCGGGAACAAAATCATGTGGCTTTACTTCCTGCGATGAAAGCATTGTGAACGATATAAAAACAAGGCATGAAATCAGAATGTATTTTTTCATCTGTCTTTTCCGCCATCATGCTTTGCGGCCGCCGCGTCCCGGATTTTATCCCGCAACGCATAACAAGCAAACGAAGCCGCCGCGACAATCACATTTCCCAAAACAACAAGCCACAATAAAAATTCTTTCATCGTTTTATTCCAAAACACAAATGCAATGGCAATGAGAAACACGCACATCAAAATTGCCAAAATATAATTGACGACAATTTCCTTCAAGGAATTTTTCATTTTCCAAAACGTTATCAAATTGTCAATGACATAAAAAAACACCGTGGTCCCTACTGAAAAATAAAGCCAGCGGCACGGGTATTCCGGCAAAAGACGAAACGAGGAATACATCAGATAAACGACCATGATAATTATCTTGAACTTTTTGCGATTCAAAACAGTGATGACAATCGACAGCGCGATTATAAGGACAAACAGCCAATGAATAAAAAGACCTGTGCCAATTCCACCCCGAAGCCTTCTTCCATATATTCCCAAATAAAAGCACGTGCAATTATTAAGCAAAAGCCATGATAGCGTCGCGGAATAGGCAATCAGCAAACTTACGACATTGATTATCCTATTTCTCATTTTTTCATTGAGCATTTTTTTCGTTTTTTTCATTCGTTCCTCCATTCAAATAATCTGAAAACGAAAGCGGATTTGTCATGTTTTCCATTTCCCTTATCAGCTCGATGTTCTTCCGCTCGATTTCATTGAATGAATTTTCATCAAAACCTTGTTCCATTAGATTAAAATATTTATAGCAGTTTTCTAAAAAGAAATTCGTCAGCGTTTGATTTTCGAATTTATAGCCGTGGCAGGCGTAAAACGCGTTCCTTAATAACCACAATTGCTTTTTGTTCAAAAAAAACAGGTTTAATTTGGGGATTTCTGTTTCTTTATAAAAAATGTATTCGTCTTCTTGAAATACTACTGAACTGGGATATATGTCATAGGCAGAAAAAGGCGATATCATAAACAGTGACAAACGGACGCATATATTGGTTAGCTCAAAATTGACAAAGTTTAGAACAATTTCATCATTTCTTCGCTCGAATTCGATGTCCGGGCAATTAAAATAATTATGATGCAAATCTAAAAAAAACTTACGGTCATAAGGATTTTTATCCCATGTCATAACTTTGTCTATAAAAAAAGTTTTGTCTGCATTTGATATGGCGACTTTTCTTTTATAGTCTCTGTCGTATTTTATATTCTGCGCAAAATTCACCACATATGATCCTTGAGGATTTATTGAATAGTCGATCTCTATGGTTTTTAATTCATTCGGCTTCATCTCAAAAGAAAAAACAATGTCGCCCGTAGTGCCATGCTCATATACGCCTATCTTAAAAATGTCTTGACTATTGAGAACTGCATCCTCATTTTTATATGAAAAGTCAGAATTTGTTCCGTCAACAAAAATGGCAAAATCTTCCGGAATCAATGTCTCACAATAATTCACGCCTTGTTCTTGGTTCTCCGCAGTTATATTCAATGAGAAATTTACATTACATTTCCCGCCTTTATTGTGCATTTTGTAGACACAACGAAACAAATCGTTTTCATCAATTGAATAATATTCTTCTTCCAACACAATCTCATTTTGAGCTGGAGACTCTATCTTGATTCCGGCAATTGAAAATGTGCCTTTTTTGGCTTGTGCATTCAGTGAAAAAATGAAAACGAGAAATACAGAAATGATTAATCTTTTTTCCATAGGTACATCCTCCTAGGAGTTTTGTCAAGAAACAGCGGCGTTTCGCAAATCATTTTAAACGCCGCCTTGCATTTGATACATCAGCTCCAAATGCTCGCGGAGCTTTACTTTCTGAAGGTTTTCCGGCTTTTCCGCCCCGCCCAAAGACAAAAGCGGGACATAACCGTAGCACTCGTCATAAGCGGGCGAACCAAGCACTTGCAAGGCTTCTTTGAAATTTTTGGGCTTGACGCAATCTTCAATAAACTCCTTGTCTTCCAAATCATTAAAGAAATACTTGCATCCCTTTGAAATGCCGTCAAAATCATTGTATCGATAAAGCAAGATATATATAAATTCATTTCGCTCCCAAACAATTATATCCCCAAGTGCCGTTGCCAACAATGGTATGCAGTTTTTCTCAAAGTATGATTCCCTGACAAATTCAATATAATCATCGGGCTGTATTACTTTGAAATATCCTTGGTGGAATGTTCCAAAACCGTAGCCCTTCCATATTTCGACAAACTGTTCAGGGACTTTCCCTGCATATTTTCTAATGGTTTCTTCGGGAACTTTCGAGTGAAATTCAAAATCCCGCAATGCTTTTAATTCCATTTTTCTCCTTCATTTTCATCAATATTTATTATAAACAAACGTGTCATTGCAAGCAATCGCTTTTCTCAAAGTCCGACATACCATTCGGTATCTTTTTCAAATGCGAAATCATATTCAGAATTGTTTTCAATGTGCGGATTGTATTTTAGCAAGATATTCCTGTCTTCGCCTTTTAAGGCATCCAAATATTCGACGGGCAAATAGGTTTTGCCCTTCATAAAGGAATTAAAATCTTCACAATACAAAACGCAAGAAAACACGAACAGCAAAAACAAGCCTACAATCTTTTTCATTTTTTCTCCAAAATAATTTTCCGCGAGGCCTAATTAAAAGGCGAAAGATCCACATCAAAGCTCAAAAAGAGCAGCACCAAGAACATAATGAACGCAACAATAAATACTTTCAAAGATATGCTTCCTATGTCGTCATTCAAATCTTCCGCCGCATCTTCCGTTTCCTGCGCCGCGATGCGTTTGTTAAGGTAATGGCAAAATATTTCGCATGGTATGAATGAAACGATTCCCACAATTATACCAATTAGAAAAAAGGTGTCCACATCGAATCCAAAAATCAGAGCAATAAGCATCGCCAAATCGATTGGAGCAAGCAAGAAGCAGCCCCCAATTTGCTTTTCTATGCCAAATCCCAAGCTTTCTCTTTTTTTGTTTTCATGGTTTTTGCCTTCCAATATTCCTTCAAGTTTCTCTTCGAGCTTGTCAAAAAATTCACCAATCTTTTTCATTTTGCCCTACCAAAAAAAATCCGCGCTCACTTTTCAATTATATTTGTACGTGGAAATGTCGTCGAGGAATTTCGCCTCTTCTTTTTTTTGCGCGGCTTTGTGCTCTTCAAATTTCCGCTCGCGAAGCTTTTTGAGGCTTTCGGTTTTTTGCATCGCAGCGTTGAACGCAGCGCGCTTTTCTTCGGTGACGAGCTTTGCCTGCGCCATTTGCGCGAAAAGTTGTTCCTGCTGATATTTGACGAAAGAATAGAATTGCTGCGCTTCGGCGATCTTCGCAAAATCGCGCTCGCCCTCGCCCAATTTTTTTACGGTGGCATATTGCTCGGCAAGCGTGTCCAAGTCGGCTTGGATTTTAGTCTCCGCGCTCACGGCTTTTCCAAGTTCGATTTGAGCCTGTTCCTGCTCGTATTTTCTGAGACTCAAGAGCGACTCAAGTTCGAATTTAAATTTCTTCATTTAGACTTGTTTCGGACGAAGGATTTTCTTTCGCGCCATCGGCAAGGCTTGCGGCTTCGGCCGCAGAAGGAATTTCCGCCGCAGGGCAGTCATCGAATTCTTCCTCGGGAATTTCTGTTTCGGAAAGCGCGGAAAGTTTTTCAAGCGTGTCGCGCATCGTGCAGCGGTCGCTTTCTTCCTGCTTGAGAAATTCTTCAATCGCATCGTGCTTTTCAATCGCCTCGTCAATCGCAGGCGACGCGCCTTGCGCATACGCGCCGGTCGTAATCATAAGCTCGTTCTGCTGATAAGTCGCCATAAGCCGCCTGATTTTTCCGCACGCTTCGCGGGTGGCTTTTCCAGTAACGCGGCGGGCAAGTCGGCTAATGCTTGCGAGCACGTCCACGGCAGGATAATGATACGCCTGCGCCAAAGCGCGGCTCAAAACGATGTGCCCGTCAACCACGCCGCGCACGGTGTCGGCAATCGGACCGTTCATGTCGTCGCCCTCGACAAGGACGGTGTAAAAAGCGGTGATCGAGCCTTTTTCGTTCGTGCCCGTCCTTTCGAGAAGTTTTGGAATCATGTCAAAAACGCTCGGCGGAAATCCTTCACGCGCGGGAGGCTCGCCGTTTGAAAGCGCGATTTCCCTTTGCGCCATCGCAAATCGCGTCACGCTGTCAAACATCAGCATGACATCCTTTCCCTGATCGCGAAAATATTCGGCGACTGCGGTGGCAACGAAAGCCGCGCGAAGTCGGCAAATGCTCGGAGTGTCGCTCGTGGCAACGACCACAACGGAACGCTTCAAGCCTTCTTCGCCCAAATCGCGATTTATAAAATCGAGGACTTCGCGTCCGCGCTCGCCCACCAATGCAATCACGTTGACATCGGCGTTCGTGTTGCGAGCCATCATACTTATCAAAGTGGATTTTCCGACGCCAGAGCCTGCGAATATTCCAAGCCTCTGCCCCGCCCCCACGGTCAGCATCGAATCAATCGAGCGGACGCCGGTAGTGATTCGGCGCGTTATCGGCTTTCGCTTCATCGGATCGGGCGCGCTCGCCAAGGCAGGATAATAAATTTCGCAGGCTGGCTCTGTCTTTCCGTCGGCGGCTTTTCCCGTCGCGTCAATCACGCGCCCCAAAAGTTTTTCGCCCACGCCCACTTGCAACGTCTGCCCCGAAGCCACCACTTCCGTTCCCACTTCGATTCCGCGCGTGTCGCCGAACGCCGTGAGACGCACCGTAGTGCCTTCAAGCCCGACGACTTCGGCGAGCATTTCCTTTTTTAGGCTTGCGATTCGAATCGTGCAGATTTCTCCGATGACGGAGCGCGGACCTTCGCTCAAAATTTCAAGTCCGTTCACGCTCTTCACTTTTCCGACATACAAAATCGTTTCGGTGGATTTTACTTTTTCGAGATATTTTTCAAGGCTGAATTTCTTGTCGTCGCTCGCCATCACTGCTCAACCACATCAGATTTTGAAACCGACTTTATCGGAGAAATTTCCAAAATCTTTTCTTCCAATTCCGCAAGCTGGGAAGAAATCCGCGCGTCGATCGCGCCGAAATCGGTTTCCACAATGCAGCCGCCGCGCTCCACGGAAGAATCTTCCAACACGGTGATTCCTTTCACGCCTTCAACATGCTGGATAAAATCCTTCGTGTGCTCGGTGGTGAGTTTTACGTCTTCCAAATTCACGCGAATCGTAATGTCGCCGCGCCCTTTGACTTTTTTGAGCGCAGAAAGGACATTGCTTAAAATAACGCTCTTTTGATTTTCCGAAATTGTCTTGATGATTTTGCGGACGCTCAAAATTACAAGCTCGACAATCTGATGCTCGGTCTCATCCAAAATTTCCTGGCGACGCTGCATCACGGCTTCTATCACTTTGTGCATGCGCTCGACAAGGCGGGCGGCTTCCGCAGAGCCGTCGGCGTAGCCAACCTCGCGCCCTTCGTCAAAACCTTTCTTTTTCGAATCTTCGAAAAGTTTTTGAGCCTCCCCTTCCGCGTCTTTCAAAATTTGCTGCGCTTTTTCATGCGCCTCATTTTGGATTTTCTGCGCCTCTTGTTCCGCCTGAGTTTTTATAATTTGCGCTTGATCGGTCTGCCGCTTGACTTCCGCAAAAGCAGAATCTTCGGCCTTCTTCACAATTTCGTCCGCCGCCGCCTGCGCCTGATCAAGCATTTGCTGCTTTTCCGCTTCCCAGTTTTTTTTGAACTCTTCGGCTTCATTGCGCAAATCTTCGGCGGTAGGTCCTGTGTATTCGGCGACTTCCTCTTCTTCCGCGACTTCCTCGACTGGAGCGTAGTCGCGTATAAGTTTCAGAGAAACCACATCTTTTTTGTCGTCCTTGAATTCAAGCGGACGGAACACAGTCTTCGCCATTTTACTTCCCAAACCTCAACGCTAATTAGCTTACAAGCTCGTCCTCGCCCGAACGCGCGATTACGATGTCGCCCTTTTCTTCCAAGCGGCGGATCGTAGAAACGACTTTCTGCTGGGCTTCTTCCACGTCCTTGAGTCGGACAGGTCCCATAAATTCCATGTCTTCCTTGAGCATGCTCGCGGCGCGTTTGGACATATTGTGGAAAATCTTGTCCTGAACTTCCGCGTCCACGCTCTTGAGGGCTTTTGCCAATTCCTGCGTGTCCACTTCGCGAAGCACGCGCTGAATCGAGCGGTCGTCGAGCATAACGATGTCTTCGAAAACGAACATGCGCTTTTTGATTTCTTCCGCCAAATCCGGATCTTCCTCTTCCAAAGCCTCGATGATGGCCTTTTCGGAAGAACGATCGACGAGGTTCAAAATTTCGACGATTGATTCTACGCCGCCCGCCGCCGTGTAATCTTCGGAAGAAAGAGTAGAAAGTTTCTTTTCCAAAACGCGCTCCACTTCGCGCAAAACATCAGGCGAAGTGCGGTCCATCGTCGCAAGGCGTTTAGAAACTTCCGGCTGCATTTCTTCGGGCAAATTCTGCAAAATGATTGCCGCCTTCGCCGGCTCCAAATACGCCAAAATAAGCGCGATTGTCTGCGGATATTCCTGCTGGATGAAGTTGAGCAAATGCGCAGGGTCGGTGCGGCGGATGAAGTCGAACGGACGCACTTGAAGGCTCGAAGTGAGGCGGTTTATGATGTCGATGGCTTTTTGGCTTCCCAAAGATTTTTCGAGCAATTCGCGCGCGTAGTCGATGCCGCCCGTGGTGATGAAATTCTGCGCGTTCATCAAGTCTTGGAATTCTTCCAAAACCTGATCTTTTATTTCCGCGTCAATAGTTTCAAGACGCGCGATTTCGAATGTCAAAGTTTCCACTTCATCTTCGCGCAAATGCTTCATCACTTCGGAAGAAACATCGCTTCCCACGGAAACAAGAAAAATCGCGGCCTTTTGCCGACCAGTGAGACTTTTAAAATCCTTGGAACCTTTTTTGCCGCCGCCTGCATTGGCTGGCTTGAGCGGAGGTTTTGCCGCAGGCTTTGCCGCGGCAGCTTCTTCTGCCATTTAAATTCCCCTCTAATCTAAACTATTCTTCTTTTTTGAGCCACGCGCTTAAAACGGAAGCAACTCTGTCCGGATAGTCGTTGAGCGCGCGCCTAACTTTCGCGGCGGGCGTTGCCGAAACCTTTTCAAAAGCCTTTCTTTCCGAAGCGACGTCCTTATATATGTTTCGGACTTTTCCGAATCTTTCTAAAGTCTCAAGCACGAAAATTTCGTCCTGAACTTCGGCGGAATTGTTTGGATTGTATTTCGTGCCAAGTTTCCGCATCGCCTTCAAAAGTTTTTTCTTTTCTTCCGCGTTGAGATAGTCCATGACACTTTCTGCCGCCGCAGAATCCAACTCGCCAAAAAGAATCGCAGCCTTTTTCTTTCCCGGAATGTTTCTCTGCGAAGTTTTCTGAAAATCCAAATTGACCATAAAAAATTCCTCGAACAAAATTTTTCACAAACTCGTTGCAACAACATAGTTGAAGGAAACGCGCATCGCGCATTTCCACTACTCTTCCATAAGCCAAGTGCGGATGAGCATCGCGACATCTTCCGGATGCTCCTTTGCCATCGCGATGGCGTTTTCCTGAAGCTCCGCGCGGCGGCGTTCTTCCACGGACATCGTAACTTCCACGCCATCTTCTTTTGCTTCCCACAAAGCCTGATCGCGCGCGGCCTGCTGTTTTCGAAGGAGTTCCTCTTCGCGCAAACGTCGGCGGCGTTCCATTTCGCGGCTGATGACACGGTACAAAATGAAAACCGTGAGAATTATCGCAAGTCCGACGAGCACCAAAATTATCGTCAAGCGTGTCTGCCGCGCCTTGAGAATTGCGCTGTCCTCGCTTTCAAAATCGGCGATGCGGTCAAAAGCGATATTGCGGACAACGACCATATAGCCTTTCGCGCGGTCGTAGCCAATCGCGCCCTGAATAAGCGCGGCGATATCCTCAAGCGTATTGTGCTGAACAGGCTGATAAATTCTCAGGACGCTTCCCATTCTCAGACGCACGTTCGAGCGAGTGATTTCGTTCGTGTCCCAATCTGGGAAACGCTGTCTCATTCTGCCGATCAATTCTTCATAATTTTTTTCGTTCACAAAAATCGGATTTCCATCGCCGTCCCTTTCGGTTTCCCAACGTCCGTCAATGTTCACAGAAACTGTAACGCGCCCAAAGCGCGGGCTTTCTACGCGGTGAATCGTATCCTGATTTAGCTCGTTGTTTTGAGTGACGCCGGTTTCAGTTTGGCGACCGATTACATTTGACATATCGGAATAAACCGGCGGATTCTGCCCTTCCGTGCCGGCAGGTCCTTGCGGATTGAATCCCGTTCCTTGCCATTCGCGCGTCACAGTTTGGCTTGAGCGCGGAAGATAGTCGCGGTACTCCGAATCATCGTAAGGCGTGTCGGGATTGTCGGGACGAATTTCAATCGGATGGTAAACCACGGAGTCGCGCGTTTCCTCGGAAAAATCCATGTCGATTTTTATGTTCAAATCGCGAACGCGGTCGTCCGTAAAATAGCTTTGAAGCGGCTTGATAATTTGGGCGCGATAGTAAGCCTCGCTGTCGCGGATGAGCTTTTCCTGCTTTTTCACCAAATCAAGCCTGTCAAAATCCGCCTGTCCTTCAAAATCGTTGAGGATGTTTCCCTCGGAATCGGAAATGACGCAGTTTTCTTCGGTGAGACCTTCCACGGCAGAAAGCACGAGTTCCTGAATTCCGCGAATGCGCCTGCGGTTCGTAAGAAGGTCGCTTCCACGACGCGCTGTCAAAATCACGCTTGCCGTAACAGGATTTTGGTCGGCGCGGAAAAGCCGGTTTTCAGGCAGAACGAGCATGACTTGCGCGCTCGCAACGTCAGGAATCGATTCAATGTGCTGCTTTAATTTCCGCTCCGTCGCCAACTTGATTTTTTCGTTCTGATCGGCATCCGTAGTGGACCAGCCTCGATCGAAAACGCCAGCGAACGGATCAATATTGGTGGGAACAAGCCCTTCCTCGAACAAAATGGCTCGCATACGAATCGCCGTCGCTTCGTCGGGTACGGAAATGTAGCCCGCATCGTTCACATCGGCGCGAACGCCTTCTTGATCAAGCCGCATAAGAATTTGAGATTGAGATTCGCCAGTAACAGGCGCGTTAAAAAGCCGGACTGTCGAAGGTCGAGATGAAACGCGGAACATTACCACGATCGCGACTATCACGACCACCACGAGTCCGATTACTATGCCTTTCTGAATTTTGGACCACTTGGCCCAAGCCGCTTTCGCGGAGTCGCCAAGTTTTTTGAGCCATTCGTTCATCATGCCCTCCCGTGAACGAATATATTTTCTGCAAAGATTTAGCGATAATAAATCTTATCTTATCATTATAACACATTAAATTAAATATGAAAAGAGTTATTTTTGTTTTTTTTTCGATTTTTTTCAAACAAATTCGCTCCGCAACCCCCACTTGCAAAGACATCGACGAAATGTTATACTGAAAGGATATGAGTAAATACGTTTTGGTAACCAGCGGAGTCTGCTCAAGCCTCGGAAAGGGCGTGGCTTCATCCGCAATCGCGAGCCTCTTCGAATGCCATGGCCTGAAAATCGCAATCGTAAAATGCGACCCATACATCAACGTTGACGCGGGAAACATAAGCCCGTACCAGCACGGCGAAGTTTTCGTCACGGAGGACGGCGCGGAAACCGACTTGGACTTGGGAAATTTCTCGCGGTTTACCAGCGTGGAGCTCACGAGCCAAAACTGCATCACGATCGGCAAAGTCTACGACCAAGTGATTCGCAACGAACGCGCCGGCCGCTACAACGGACGCACAGTCCAAGTGATTCCGCACATCACCGACGAAATCAAGCGGCGCATCCTGAGCATCGGGGCGCAAAGCGGAGCGGACATCGTAATAGTTGAAATCGGCGGAACTGTCGGCGACATCGAGGCGATTCCTTATTTGGAAACGGCGCGGCAGCTCGTCCACGAATTGGGAAAAGGGAATTCGGTGAGCGTCCACCTCGCGCTCGTTCCAGTGATCACGGGCGAGGAATTGAAATCCAAGCCCACCCAGCATTCGGTGAAGCAATTGCAGGAAGCGGGAATTCAGCCCGACATTCTTTTGTGCCGATGCGAAATTCCGCTCGAAAAGAATCTCAAGAAAAAGCTCGCGCTTTTCTGCAATGTTTCAGAAGGCGCGGTGTTCACTTCCACCGACGTCGAAAAATCAATCTACGAACTTCCGGTGATTTTTCACAAACAAGGCGTGGATTCCGAAATTCTCCGCAAGCTGAAATTCGGCGACGACCTGAAATGCAACATCAAGCCTTGGACGGCTTTTCTCGCAAAGCTCAATTCGCCCGAAAAGAAAATCACGATCGGCCTTATCGGAAAGCGCGACTTCCTCGACGACTGCATAAAGAGCGTAAAAGAATCGCTTTTCCACGCGGCGGTCACAGGCTGCAACGCGGAACTCGCCGTCAAGAAAATCGACGCGGAAAATTTGGAGCGCGTCCAGGACATCGCGACCGAGCTTTCTGGCCTTGACGGAATTCTCATTCCGGGAAACATGGGAAACCGAGGATTTTTGGGACTTCTTTCCGCCGTGAAATTCGCGCGCGAAAAAAACATTCCGTATTTGGGAATCGATTTGGGAATGCAACTTATGGCAATCGAAACCGCGCGGAATCTTGCGAAATGGGAAGACGCGGACAGCACGGAATTCATTCAGAACACGACGCATCCTGTGGTGAGCCTTCCCGAAGAACAGGCGGGACTTTCCACGGCAAGTTTGATGAAGCTCGGCGCGAGCGACGTGAAACTCGAAAAAGGCTCGAAGATAAATTCGGTCTACAAAAAATCCGTGATTTCGGAAAGGAATCGTAACAAATACACTTTCGATCCGCGCTACAAGGACGCGCTTGAAAAATTGGGATTGACGGTTTCCGCCACCTGCCCCGCCGACGGACAAGTGGAAGCCTTTGAATGGAAAGATCATCCATGGGGAATCGGCGTGCAGTTTCATCCCGAATTCGTTTCCCGCCCCACAAAGCCGCATCCGCTTTTTACGGCGTTCATCGCGGCGGCAGCCGAAAGGAAAAAATGAATTTCGAGAAATCACGCGACAAAAAAAATAATTTTCTCAATTGGAAAAAATGGAAAAAAAGTCGCGCGTCTTGCAAGCGGACAAACGCCGCGTTTGCAGGAAATTCAAACCTCGCGCGCATTTTTCTTGCGGCGATTTTTTTCACGATTTTCGCAGGCTGCTCCGTGGACTACGGCACGGTTTCCGACAGCAAAGAATTCGTTCCCGAGCTGATGCTGGATGATGCGCGTTTTTCGCGAATCGAAAAAGGTCAGACCACGGCTCAAGTCTCAAGCGAGCGGCTCGAAGAATTCAAAGGCTCGGGAAAAGTCCTCGCGCAAAAAATCCAGTTCGAAACGAAAAACGCGAACGGCGAAACGACCGCCACAGGAAAGGCAGGTCTTATGCGCGCGGACACGGACGCGGAGCTTTACGAATTTTTCGAGGGAATCGAAATCCGAAGCGAAACGCACAACGTGAACATTTCTGGCGAAAGCCTCAAATGGAACGGCAAGACGGAGCAACTCGTTGGCGAGCGCGGAAAGGAAATCACGATAGAAAAAGACGGCGTTTCTTTGAGCGGACAAGATTTTTCCGCCAGCGCGGTGAGCGAGCAATTTTCGTACGGCGCGGAAGTCCACGGAATCTACATCGACAAAGAAAAAGATGAGGAGCCAGAAGAATCAGCCGAAGAGGAATAATTAAGATTTGCATGAAAACTGAAATTAAATCCCACCTCCGCTCGCGAGCATTTTTCGCGTCATTCTTCGCAATATTATTTTTCGCCGCGAGCGCATTCGCAGAAAAAATTTCTTTTTCCGCGCGGACTATGAGCGGACGCGCAGGCTCGAAAGAAGACACCACGGAACTTTCGGGAAACGCGAGCGTCATCACGGAATCCATCGAAGTCAAGGCCGACTCAATCCAGCTGAGCGGAAAGGAATTCCGATACGTAAGCGCGAGCGGAAAAATCAGCGGAATCCACAAAGAATCGAATTTGGAATTTTCCGCCGACAATTTGAAATACGACCGCGAATCGAAAGTAGTGACGCTTTCGGGCAACGTAAGCCTCGTTGACATCGACAACGACGTGAAAGCCGCCGCGCAAATCATCGAATACAATTCAAAGACCGACATCGCAGTCTTGCAAATCGATGTTCGCCTCGAGCAGAAAAAAAATGTCTGCACAAGCGCGTATGCCGTCTATCAAAAAAAAGAGCAGATGCTAGAGCTCAACGGCAACGCGAAAGTCGTGCAGGACGACGACACGTTCAGCGCGCAGGCAATCACGTTCAACATGGACACGGAAGAAATTCTGATGGAAGGAAACGTGCGCGGCTCTGTCACGGACGACGGCAAAAAAGATTCGGGCGAAAAAAATTCCAAAGAAAAAGATTCCGCGCAAAATCCTGCCGATGAAAATTCCGCAAAGGAAAATCCGTCGCCGCAAGAAAAAGCCGCGGACGAAAAAAACGGAAGCGCGGAAACGCAGGGCGAAAATTCTTCGGGGGAAAACGATGAGTGATTTTTTTGAAAAGCCGCAAGAAAGCGAAGCCGAACAAAGCGCGGCAAAAAAAGATTCGCTTGAACAAAACGCGGCGCAAGATTTTGCTTCCCCTCCCCCGTCCGAAATGCCTTCGGGAAAAAGCATGCACACGCTTCGCGCCAACAGCCTCTACAAATCTTTCGGAAAAAAGCAAGTCGTAAAAGGCGTGGATTTTTTCGTGAACACGGGCGAAGTTCTCGGGCTTCTCGGACCGAACGGTTCTGGAAAAACCACTTCGTTCTATATGATAATCGGATTTCACAAGCCGACGCGCGGCGAAATTTTTCTTGACGAAAATCGCCTCACGAATCTTCCGATGTACAAACGCGCGCAGATGGGAATTTCATATTTGCCGCAAGAGCCTTCGGTTTTTCGAAAACTCACCGTGGAAGAAAATATTTGGGCGATTTTGGAACGTCGCAAAGATTTGACGAAAGCGCAAAAAAAATCGATGCTCGAAGAACTGATCGATGAATTTTCAATTGCGAAAATCCGCCGGCAATTCGCATACACGCTTTCAGGCGGAGAACGCCGCCGCACGGAAATCGCGCGTTCGCTCGCGATCGATCCGAAATTCCTTTTGCTTGACGAGCCTTTCGCGGGAATCGATCCCATCGCCGTGGCCGATTTGAAAAAAATGATTTCGATTTTGAAAAATCGCGGAATCGGAATTCTCATTACCGACCACAATGTCCGCGACACGCTTGAAATCACCGACCGCGCGATCATCATCAACAACGGCGAAATCATCACGCAAGGCTCACGTGAGGAAATTCTGCACGACGAAAAGGCGCGGGCGTTTTATTTGGGCAAAGATTTTTCAATGTGATGAAAAATCCTTTACACTTGACGTAAAAAAATTTCTCCGAAGCAACGCTTGCGACATATTCTGCCACAAGCGTTGACATTCGTTTTCCTATTTTCTTCTCAAAGCCTCGTCGTACACTTCAAGGTACTTTTTCGCGGCGTCTTCCCAGCTGAACACGCTTTTCATTCCGCGCAATCGCATCGCCTTGATGTGCTCCTTTTTGTTGTAGTAGGCGTAGACCGCCCAGCCCACGGTGTTGTAGAGCGCGCTCGGAGTTATCGCGTCGAACATAAAGCCAGTTCCTTCTCCCGTGCTTTCGTTGTAATTCTGCACGGTGTCCGCAAGGCCGCCGGTTCTTCGCACGATTGGAAGCGTGCCGTAAATCATCGAATAGATTTGGTTCAATCCGCACGGCTCGTAATGAGACGGCATCACGAAAAAGTCGCTGCCCGCTTCGATGAGATGGCTCAGTTCGTCGTTGTAGCCGATGTAGGCGCGGAAATTCGGAAGCTTTGATTGCAGGACGTTGATTTCGTTTTCGCACCAAGCCTCGCCCGATCCCAGGACGACGAACTGGATGTTCATGTTGGCGCAGAGGCTGTAAAGACAGCCGTAGCTCGGAGCAAAAAGTTCCGCGATTCCCTTTTGGTCTGCGAGGCGCGTCACCACGCCGAACACGGGAATGTCGGGATTTTGCTCAAGTCCGAATCTTTTTTGAAGCTCCGCCTTGCAAATCGCCTTTCCCTTCATGTTCTTTGCCGAATATGTCGCGGGGATTTTTTTGTCAATTTCGGGATTCCACGCCTTCGTGTCGCATCCGTTCAAGATTCCCCGAACTGCGTCGCCGCGAGCGCGCAAAAGTCCGTCCATTCCGAATCCGCCTTCGGCTGTCTTGATTTCCTCCGCATAAGTGGGGGAAACCGTCGTTACCATTTCCGCGCTGGCGATTCCAGTTTGAAGGAAATTGATTCCGCCGTCATGCTCGATGCTCGCGCCATAGTAAAGCCCCCAGTCCATTCCCAAGGCCGGGAACGAATCCTTCGAATACTGACCTTGATATCCCAAATTGTGAATTGAAATCACGCCGGCAGTTCCACCGAAATCCTGCCATCGGTAAACATGCTTGAGAAGCGAAAGCGCGAGAGCCGCCGACCAGTCGTGCGCGTGGATGATGTCCGGATACCAGCCTATCTTTCGGCACAATTGGAACGCGCCGTGGCACAAAAGCGCGAATCGGTACGGGTTGTCGTGGAAGTCGGTTTCGCCGGGAACGCCGTAGATTCCGTCGCGTCCGAAGCAGCCTTCATGATCGATGAAGTAGACTTCGAGCTTGTCGCAGCCGGGCATCGTCGTCTTGTAGACGGCGGTCCAAGCCTCCACCTGACCCGCCGGCACTCCCATCGGGCCTTGCAGCTGCAAGAGCTGCGAGCGGTCTATTTTGTAATACCTCGGTATCACGATTTTCACGTCGTGCCCCATGTTCGAAAGCGTGATTGCGAGCGCGCTCACAGCGTCCGCCAAGCCTCCTGTCTTCGCATAGGGCACTGCCTCTGAACTTACCATAAGAATTTTCATTTTTTTCCTCCAAATCAAGTTTCGTGTTTTTTGTGGAATCCGACGCGATGGCAAAACGCCGCGCAAACGGACATCTTTATTGCTTTGACCGCACCGCCTTGCAAAAGGCTTCGCGCGAATTTATGATCGTTTTTTCGCCAACGCAATATGCTATGCGAAACCAGCCTTTTTTGCCGAAGCCCGCGCCTGGGGCGCAAAGTATGTGCTGTTCTGCGAGCGCGTCCACGAAGGCCGAATCGTCGTCATTCCATTGTGGCGGAACTTTGCAAAAAATGTAGAACGCGCCCTGAGGCTTGCAATATTCAAGGCCGGCATTGTCGAGCACTTCCATCAAAAGGTCTCGCCGCCTACAGTAGGACGAAAAGTCCGCCTGCGCGTCCCAAGATTTTGCGATGACGCGCTGGAAAAACGCCGGCGCGTTGACGCAGCCCGAAATCCTGAACGCCATTGTAGCTGCCGCGATGAAATCGGATTTTTCTGGATTGAGCGGATTCGCGCAAATGTAGCCCACGCGCTCTCCCGGAATGCTCAGATTTTTTGCGAACGATGTCACTATGACGCTGTACGGATATTCGGGAAAAACTGGCGGCACTTCCACGCCGTCGTACACGATGTCGCGGTAAGGCTCGTCGCAAATGAGATACGGATAGCGGCCGCCGTTTTTTTCGCCGAAATCTTTCAACGCTTTGCAAAGAGATGTGATTTCGCCCTTCGTGTAAATTTTGCCGGTGGGATTGTTCGGCGAATTTATTATCACGGCTACGGTTTTCGGAGAAAGTCTTGACTTTATCGCATCGATGTCAAGCGAAAAGTCGCCCTTCGTGCTTACAGGAACGAGCGTTCCTCCGTGATTATGGACGTAATGCGTGTATTCCGCGAAGAACGGAGACGGAACGATGACTTCTTCGCCGGGCATTATCAAAGCCTTGATCGTCGCGCTTATCGCGCTCGCAGCTCCCACAGTCATCACGACGCACGAAGAATCCACGGAAACATTTTGCTGCGCGCTTTCTTTTTTCGCCATCGCTTCGCGCGCTTCGTCGTAGCCCGCGTTGGACATATAGCCGTGCACGCCCTTGCGCTCTTCGAGCGCGACTTCCTTTATCGCGTCGAGGACTTTTTGCGGCGGATCCAAGTCGGGATTGCCGAGGCTGAAATCATAGACGTTTTCTTCGCCATATTTTTGCTTTAGGATTTTTCCTTCCTCGAACATTTTTCGTATCGCGGAAGCAGTTTTGTCGTTCAGAAGGTTTTGGAAATACCGGGAAATCATAATTAAGATTATATCACGCATTTCGTTTTTTTGCAATGATTAAAATTGCAACTTCCGAAATTGCTTTGAACAAAACGCATGCAAAAGCGCCTTTAAAATCAAGTTTGCGAATCTCGCGCTGAACGCAAATATTTATGAAGAAAAGTTTTTTTTTGCCGATAATTTGTAAAATGGCTACGATGAAATATTTGATTTCCCTGCTTGCCGGAACTTGCGTGTACGTTCTGCTTTCTATAACGTGCGGCGAAAACGGCATTTGGGCGCAAAGGCAGATGGAGGAGCAAAAGCGAATCATCAGCGCCCACACGCAGGAAATCCAAAAAATAAATGACGACTTGCATTTGGAAAAAGCCGCGATGCGCAGCGATATGGACGTGATCGCAGCATACGCGCGAAAGTTGGACTATGTTTTCCCTGGTGAAAAACTCGTAAAAATAAAAGGTCTCGGCGTGTCCGACTCGCTTATGTACGAAATGGGCACTGTGCTCAAAAGCCATCCTGTGGCATTCGTGGGCGAATGGTTTTCCAAAGGCGCGGCGGCGGCAGTCGCCCTTCTCGTGTTTTTCGTGCTCGCCTTGTTCGACGTTTCCTACGGAGTGAAAAAAACTTTTTCTCGCAAATCCTCGCGCGATTTTGAAACCATTGAGGGAATCCCAGTCTATGACGTTGCTCAAATCTGAAAAAGATTCTGCGGAGCGAATTTCATCCGCAATCAAAAAAGAAAAAATCGTAATAATTCCGACCGACACCGTATACGGCTTCAGCGGAATTGTTTCGTGCGAGCCTTGCGAATTCGGCACGGACAAAATCATCCGCGAAATAAAAGGGCGTGGCGAAGAAAAGCCTTTTATAGAACTTTTGAGCGAACCAGAAAGCATCTACAATTACACCGACCGAATTTTGCCGCAGGAAATTTTCGGAAGATGGCCAGGACCTTTGACAATAATCGTCGAAAATAACGTGCGCTACAAAAAAATCACGGGACGCGACACCACCGCGTTCCGCTGCCCGAAAGACGAATGGCTTCGCAAGGTAATCAGGCTGTGTAAAGCTCCAATTTATTCCACAAGCGTGAACCGCTCAGGCGGAAAGCCGTTGCATTCCGTGGCGGAAATCTGCGCTGAATTCGAAAGCGAAGTTGAAATGATTGTTTCGGACGGAGACAAAGCAGGCGCGAAGCCTTCCGCAATCGTTTCGTTTTTGGAAGGAAAACTAAAAACAATCCGCGAATAATGCGAATGTATTTCATTTCCGCCGCTAAAGTTCAAGCAAAAACCTGTTCAAAAACAAAAGCCCTTCGCGCGAAAGAGAATAGAAAGTTTCGCCATTTTTTTGCATGACTAGCGCGAGTTTTTTTTCTCGCCATTTTTCGAAAATTCCGCTTTTCGCGCCGAGACGTTCCGCCAAGTTTTTCCCGAAACGAGCACGGTATTCATTTTCTCCGATTCCTCGCGTCGTGCGAAATCCCATCATTAAAAATTCCTTTTCTTCCGTTTGCAAATTGATTGGCTCAAGTTCGCCTGGAAAATCTGGAATTTCGCCCGCGCATTTCCATTTGAATTGCTTCCAAAATTCTACGTATTCTTTTATGTCGCGCGTATTCGAAAAGCGCACGCCATTTTTTTCTTGCGCCGAATTTTTTCCGAAATCGAAATTCCTGTTTCCAATCCAAATCGTGCCGACCGCTCCAGCACCCACTCCAAGATAATCGCGAAGCTGCCAATAGCCGCCATTGTGCCTGCTTTCATGGCCGGGAAGCGCGAAGTTCGAAATTTCATATTGCGAAAATCCGAGCTTTTCCAAAATGTCCCTTCCGAAAAGCCAAAGTTCATCTGCGAAATCCGCATCGTAATTTAGCGCGCCGGACGAAACTTTTTTTTCGAGCGGCGTTCCTTCTTCAAGCGAAAGCGCGTAGAGAGAAATGTGCGCCGCGCCATTTTGAAACGCGAAATTCAAATCGTCGTGAAGCATCTTCTTTGTTTGAAAAGGAAGCCCCGCAATGAAGTCGGCGCACCATTGTCCTTGCCAGAATTTTTTTATGCGGCGCACGGCTTCCAAAATTTGAGCGCGATTCGTTCTGCGCCCGACAGATTTTAAAACGCCGTCATCCGCGCATTGTATGCCGAGCGAAAGCCTGTTCGCGCCGCCAAGTTGAGCTGCCTT
Organism: uncultured Treponema sp.; assembly: GCA_947174385.1. GTDB lineage: Bacteria > Spirochaetota > Spirochaetia > Treponematales > Treponemataceae > Treponema_D. The sequence goes on along the minus strand of CAMWIU010000007.1, from coordinate 6,793 downwards.
CAAAAATTCTTCCGTAACGCTTTCGGGATTGGCTTCTATAGTGAATTCAGCATCTTGCGAAAATGGCGCGGACGAAGATTTGATTGCAGCGTAAAGCAACTCCAATTCCGCCTCGCCCAATATGCTCGGCGTTCCCCCGCCTATGTAAACCGAAGAAAAATTTTTCACGTCGAAACGCGACACAAGAAATTCGATTTGATTTGACACGGCTTCAATGTAGTCTCGCATCGTGAATGAGGTTCCGCAAAAAACGTCGCGCGGATTCTCGCTGAAAAAATCGCAGTAGCCGCACTTCCCATTGCAAAAAGGAATGTGGATATAGAGGAGCATTATTTCCGCACCTTGGAACGGAAAAAGCGAAACTCCTTGAACGGAAAATATGTCAAAATGACTTTGCCTTTTATGCGGCTTTTTTTCACCGCGCCGAACATTCTCGAATCCATCGAAGAAAGCCTGTTGTCGGCAAGCACGAAATATTCGTCCGCACCGAGCGTCATTTTTTCAAAGTCGCCGTGAACGCCAATCAGCGTGTCCCAATTTGGCGGCGGCACACGGATGTCGATGCTGTAAGGAATTTGATTGAGTTCAAATTCCGTGTACGAAAAATGCTCGCCCTGCGGAGTAACATAAAGCACGAAATTTTTCATGTAAATCGTGTCGCCAGGAATCGCGACGATTCGGCTCAAAAAAGGACTTTCCTTTGAAAACTTGCGAAACGTGAGCACACGGAAAAAAACGTCTGCAACATTTTGCAAGAACGTGGCGGATTTTTTTTCAGGGCGCGAAATCAGCACAATTTCTCCACGGCGGATTCTGTTGTCGGAAAAAAGCGCGCGCGGCGTTGCGAGAGAAAAAGAATTCCGCGAAATGTTCGGCTCCATCGAAAGCGAGGACTGCTTCACAGGCTTTATAAGATACGCGAGAATTGCATTGAGCGAAAAAAGGAACAGAAACAAAAAAAGCAAAATGTTCCTAATTTTCCGCGCGCGCTCCCTTCGCATCGAAAATGAAATGTCGTATATGTTTTTGTTGATGTAACTCTTTTTTTCCATAATTGAAAAATTATAGCAGATTTGACACGCCTTTGCAAGTGCGATTGTCCACAACAAAATTCGATTGCGCCGCAAGTTCCTTCTCCTATCCCCGCGCGCGGGCGACGAAATATCGTATGTCGCCGGAAAGCCCGAGCATGAAAAGCGCGGCTATCACAATCACTCCCGCAATTTGAATTCCGTATTGGATTTTTGGCGGAATCTGCTTTTTCGTTGCGGCTTGAATCAGCGCGAACAAAATCATGCCTCCGTCGAGCACGGGAATCGGAAGCAGGTTCATTATGAAAAGCGAGACGCTTATGAGCGCGAGAAATTGGCACAGCACAACGACTCCGGTTTTGAAATCCTGCGAAAATCCGTCGAGCGCGCTTTCGCCAAGCATGCTGCTTATTCGCGCAGGACCTGAAACCGCGTTCGTCACGTCCACGCCCTTGAAAAGAACGCCGATGCTTTTTATCGTGAGCGAAATCATTTTTCCTGTCTGCAAAACGCCTTGACCGATTGCCGGAAAAAACGAGTAGCGAGGCATTTCCTTTGAAATGATTTCGCCCGAACTTCGCACGCCGAGCATTCCGGCTCCTGTTTTTTTGTTCAAAATCGTGCGCACGGTGAAAGTGAGAATTTCGTTTCCCCGGCACACTTCCACGACGACATCTTCGTCCGGACGCGATGAAATTTCTTCGGCGATGTCGGAAAAATCGTTTACCTTGATTCCGTTTATGCTTTTGATTGTGTCGCCTGAAATTATGCCCGCTTCGCGGGCGGGGGATTGAAACGCCGCGTCTTCGGGGATTTCGATTGTCGCGCTTCTCGTGTAGTAAGTGTAGCCCGTCATCGCTATCACTGTGTAGGCGGCGCACGCCATGATCAAATTGAAAAACGGCCCTGCGAACGCGATGGCGGCTCGCTTCATCGGATGGATGCCGTAGAGCGAATCTTTTTCGCCTTGTATAGACGGGAGTTTTTCTTCGATGGCTTTCGCAAAATCTTTTTCGCCCTTCATTCCGCAGTAGCCGCCTATGGGAAAAAGCGAAATCCTGTAGTCAGTTCCGCGAAATGTCTTGTGCAAAAGCACTGGTCCCATGCCGATTGAAAACGACTCCACTTTTACGCCGAAAATTCTTGCGGCGGCAAAATGTCCCAATTCGTGGAAGCAGACTATTACGCCCAAGACGAGAAGACCTATGACTATGTTCAAAGCATTTCCTCCGCGGCCGCCCGCGCAGCCTTGTCGCATTGGAAAACGTCGTCCCAATCCGAAAGGTTTCCACTCCAATCTTTTTCGAGCGTTTTTTGCACCACGCGCGCAATCTGCAAGAAATTTATTTTTCCTTCGATGAATGCGTTCGCCGCCACTTCGTCCGCCGCGTTGAATGCGATTGTACAAAGCGGACCTTTTTTGACTGCCGAATATGCCGCGTCCAAAAGCGGAAATTCTTTTCGGCGCGGCTGCATGAAACTCATGTTGTGCCCGGCAAGCGAAAATTTTTCCAAGCCGCTGTCCACATATTCGGGAAAGCAAAGCGCGCCCATTATCGGATGGCGCATGTCAGGCTTGGAGATTTGCGCGTAGAGAATTCCGTCCGTAGTGCGCACCAAAGAATGAATCAAGCTTTCGGGATGCACCACGACATCCACGCGCTCGCTCGGCATGTCGAAAAGCCTGCACGCCTCGATGACTTCAAGCCCTTTGTTTGCGAGCGTCGCCGAGTCCACCGTAATTTTTTTTCCCATGTTCCAAGTCGGATGCTTTAGCGCGTCGGCGAGAGTCGCGTTCGCAAGCTGTTCTTCGCTGAAATTCCTGAAAGGTCCTCCGCTCGCAGTGAGGATTATTTCGGCGATTTTTTCGCGCCCGCAGAACGATGCGAGGTTGAAAATCGCGCTGTGCTCGCTGTCCACAGGAATTATTTTCGCACCACTTTTTCGCGCGGTTTCATTTACGAGATTCCACGCCATCACGACGCTTTCTTTGTTTGCGAGCGCGAGGTCGATTCCTCGCTCCAAAACCATTTTGCTTGGAATCAATCCCGCGCTTCCCGCAATGCCGTTCACCACGATTTGCGGCTTTGCAGCGTCGAGAAGTTTTGCGATGCCACCGTCGCCCTCAAGTGAAGAAAGCGTCGCGCGGCACTGGAATTCTGCCGCAAGGGAATCGAGCTTTTCCTTTTGCGAATGCGCCTGAATCCCAACGACGCGGAATTTGTCTTTGTGGCGACGTGCCAAGTCGAGCGTGCTTTTTCCTATTGAGCCAGTCGCTCCGAGAACGAGAATGTCTTTCATACTGATGGAAAATGAAAATAGAACAATTGAATCAGCAAATAATAATAGAACGGAGCCGCCATGAACACGGAATCAACGCAGTCCAAAATGCCGCCGCGTCCGAGAATTATTTTTCCGCTGTCCTTGACGTTCGCGCTGCGCTTGAAAACGCTTTCGGCAAGGTCGCCCACGATGCTCGCCGTGCAAACCACGATGCCCAAGACAAGCACGCGCAACGCCCTGTTCGAAACACTGAACGCGGAAGGAAAGACCAAATACGAGGCGAGGAATGCGACCAAAATGCAGCCGAGGTACGCGCCCACGAAGCCCGCGATGCTTTTGTTCGGACTTGCCGCGACTTTTCCGCGATTGTTTTTTCCGAAAAGCATTCCGAAAAGCCACGCCGCGCTGTCGCTTATGAAGACCATCACGAGGAACGTCACAAGATAATCGGTAGAAAATGGCGTAAAGGAAATTTTCGTGATGTACGAAGGCAAAAATCCCGCGTAAAAAATAGTGCAGACAGAGCGCGCTATGCGAGCGTTCGATTTTTCGAATGTCCGCGCGGAAAATATTTCGAAAGCAAAAATTATGAACACCGCCGCAATGAGCGCGCCGTCGCAAAGATTGAATGCAAAGAACCAACATGGAAACAACAGGCTGATGTAAGTGCAAGCCGGAATCGCCGCGCAGAGCGAGATTAACAAGGGCTTCGGCAAAGTTTCGCCACCCGAGGAAAAAATCGTGCAAAGTTCGCTTGCGGCGATTGCAGAAATTACTATTAAAAGCGCGTTGAACGGAAGATGCGAGAACACGTCGAGACAAACAAATCCGAGGACAACGGGAATTCCGATAAAAAAAATCAAAAGTCTTTGGACGAGCTTGTTCATCTTGCGCCTCCCGAATTTTCTACGCCGCCGAACCGCCTGTTCCGCGCCGAAAATTCCTTCACGTCGCGCTTGAATTCCTCCACGTCATAGTCCGGCCAAAGCGTGTCGGTGAAAAGCAGTTCGGCGTAAGCCGCATGCCAAAGCAAAAAGTTGCTCAAACGCTTTTCGCCGCCCGTGCGCACGAGAAGATCCACTTCGGGCAAATCGGGCATGTCGAATTCCGCGCCGAAATCTTTTTCCGAAAGAATTTTTCCTTGTGAAGGACTTTCAAGCAATTTTCGCGCCGCCCGAACGATTTCGTCGCGACCGCCGTAATTTATCGCAAGAACGACAGTCGTTCCCGAAAAATGCTCGGTGTCCTTCTTCGCGTTCAGAATTTCTTCCTGAACGTCGCGCGGCAAACCGGAAAGGTTTCCGATGTGCTCGATGCGGATTTTATTTTCCTTGTAAAATTCGAATTCGGCTCGCAAATGGCCTTTTATCAGCCCCATCAAATAGCCCACTTCTTCCTGCGCGCGCTTCCAGTTTTCGGTGGAAAAAGTGTAGAGCGTGACATATTTTATGCCCAAATCGGACGCGGCCCGCACGATGCGTTTCGCAGTTTCCAAGCCCTCTTTGTGGCCGGCGGTGCGCGGAAGTGCGCGTTTTTGCGCCCAGCGTCCGTTTCCGTCCATAATGATGGCCACATGGCGAGGAATTGAATTTTCGCTGCGAAAATCCGAAGGCATCAGTCCATTATTTCCTTTTCTTTCGCGTCGTAAATTGAATTTATTTCCGCGATGAATTTGTCGGTGGCTTTCTGAAGCTCGTCGCCCAATTTCTTAAGCTCGTCTTCAGTGATTTCGCCGGCTTTCTGACGTTTTTTCAAATCCTCGTTTTCGTCGCGTCGGATGTTCCGAATCGCGGTACGAGAATTTTCAGCCGTCGCCTTTGCCTGCTTCGTAAGTTCCTTGCGGCGTTCTGCGGTGAGCGGCGGAATCGCGATGCGGATGACTTTTCCGTCGTTCGAAGGATTCAGTCCCAAATCCGCGGTGAGAATCGCCTTTTCGATTTCGGGGATGAGCGACTTGTCGAACGGATTTATGATGACGGTGCGCGCCTCGGGAATCGAAACCGTCGCCACTTGATTGAGCGGCGATTTCTGTCCGTAGTAGTCAACGCGCACTCTGTCGAAAATGCTCGCGCTCGCGCGTCCTGTGCGGATTGCATTGAAAGAATCCTTGAGCGCGGCGATTGTCTTTTCCATCCTTTCCTTTGATGATTCAGTTGACATAATTTTCCTTAACGCCTTGAAGCGTTCGTTGCGACGCGAGTTTTTCACAAGAAAAAACAAGTGAAAAACTCGTAAGCAAATCTTTGATTTGCGACGCGAACTCAATTTTCAAGGACGCGGAATTTTTTCAAAATCCGCGCCTGTTTTTTGCGTTCGCCCGCAGCAAATTTATTCTTTTCCGAGAACGTCAAGCACGATTTCGCCGAATTCCAAATTCGCGCCGACGCTCTTTCCAACTTCCTCGATTTTCTTTGCGACCGTAACCTTGTCGTCCTTTACGAACATTTGGTCTACGAAGCAAATTTCGGAAAGATGCTTTTTGACTTTGCCCTGCAAGATTCCGGCCTTGACGTTTTCGGGCTTCGCGGCCATCTTTTCGTCCTGATCCATCTGCGCCTTGAAGATTTCCGTCTGCTCGTCGATGTACGACTGCGGAACGTCCGAGGCTTTGAGGTACGCAGGAGTGAACGCCGCCAAGTGCATGCAGCAATCGTAGGCGAAAGTCTTTACGGCTTCGTCCGTCGAGCCTTTGATTACGACCGCGCTCGCAGTCTTGAAATCAGAGTGGACGTAAGATGCCGCCACCGCGCCCTGCGGAATCGCCACGACGCTCACTTTTGCGACCGTCATGTTTTCGCGGATTTTCGTCGCCAATTCCATGAGGATGTCCTTGTGCTCCTGCTCGACGTTCGTATAACCTTTTTCAAGCGTCACGTCTAGCAATTTTTCGCCGGTCGCAATGAAGTCCGCGTTTTTCGCGACGAAATCCGTCTCGCAGGTAACTTCGATGAGAACGATTTTGTCCTCGAGCTTCCGCACGAAAATCCGGCCTTCGCTGGTGGCGCGTTCGCTGCGCTTCGCCACGGCCGCAAGCCCTTTTTCCTTCAATATTTTGGCGGCTTCCTTTGTGTCGCCATTGGCTTCGGCACGCGCGTTTTTGCAGGCCAAAAGTCCCGCGCCCGTGCTTTCGTTCAAAGCCTTGACATCTGCCATTGATATTGCCATTTTTTTCTCCAAGTTAAATTTAATTTATTTATACAACTCGTCTTCGTCAACGATGGAATCGGCTTCGTTCGCCTTGATGTCTTCCTCTTTCTGCTCCGTCGGCTGATAGTTGGCGTAGTCGTCGATTTCAACATCGTCGTGCTTTACGACGGCATCGGTCTGCACATCATCGTCGTCGCCGAGAGTTTCGATAATCTTGAGGCCTTCCTCGTTGTTCGCTTCCATCACGGCGTTCGCGATGACCGAAGTGAAAAGGCTGATCGCGCGAATCGCGTCATCGTTGCCCGGAATGGGGGAGTCGATGCCTGCGGGAT